>DATKCN010000336.1:0-15071 GCA_035513175.1 Thermomicrobiales bacterium | reverse complement strand
CCGACTGGGAGCGGATGATCGCCGACTACGACGTGCTTGGCCTGTCGTCGCGCTTCCACCCGATCGGTCTGCTGCGTCCCGTGCTGCCGAAAGGGCTCGCGACGGCGGTCGAGCTGGACACACGGCGGGATGGCGCCTATGTCCGGCTGGCGGGGCTGGTCGTCTGCCGCCAGCGGCCCGCCACCGCCAAGGGCATGCTGTTCATGTTGCTGGAGGACGAGACCGGCCTGGCGAACATCATCGTGCATCCGCCGCTGTATGAGAAGCGCCGGGTCGTTATCCGCGGCAATCCGTTCCTGATCGTGACCGGTCGCCTGCAACTGCGGGACACCACCGTCAACATCATCGCCAGCGATATGCATGCGATCGAGCGCCCCGCGAAGTCCGGACCGGTTGTAACCCAGCCAATCGCCGATCTGCTGGCGCAGGCCGAGCGGCTGGCCGCGCTGCCGGGCGAGATCAGCGACGAAGCCATCAACACCCTGCGGCTGGTTGCCCCCGCCGCGCACGATTTCCGTTAATGAGGGTCGCCGGGTGCTACGATTAGGCAGCGCACTCAACCTGATGACACGGGAGCACAGCCATGATCCGCACCAGCATCGACGCCGCCAAATTGCAACTGGAAGAAATTATCGAGGCAGCGCTACGTGGCGAAGACGTCTTCGTGACCACGAAGGATGACGACGGCGAGCACGTGCTTCAGTTGACGGTGACCCGAATCGAGCCTGGTGTCACAAAGAGACGACGAGCAGGCACGGCCAAAGGCTTGATCTGGATGTCGGACGACTTCGATGAGCCGCTGGAAGAGCTTGAGGAGTACATGCGCTGACGCCAATGCTGATTGACACGCATGGCCTCATCTGGTTCCTGGAGGACAACAGCCGGATGAGCCGCCGAGCACTCGAAGTCGCCGAAGATCAGGACACTCACCTGTTCGTCAGCCTGGCGTCGCTTTGGGAGATGGCGATCAAGGTTCGACTCGGCAAGCTGAATCTCGTTGGCGATTACCACGCGTTCGTTCTGGAACAGCTCACACGAAATGACATCGAGGTGCTTGGCATATCCCTTGAGCATGTGATTCAGACTGCCAGTCTGCCGCTGTTCCATCGCGACCCATTCGATCGGCTCCTCGTCGCCCAGGCGATCGTGGAGAACATGCCGATCATCAGCGCCGACATGTCCCTCGAAGCCTATCCGGTGACGCGCATCTGGTAGCCGGCCTCGCTAACGAACCCCTGCCCCCGCGTCAACCACCACGTATCGCCAGCGGCTCCCGTTGACAACGGCATCGCGGAGCGTAGAGTGCTCGCGGACTTCGTCCGGCTTGAAGACACAATGGAGGTCATGGACCAGATGGCGACATTGGCATCCGTGTTGCAGGCGATCGGCAACACCCCGCTCGTGCAGCTCGGAAGCATCGTCCCGGTCGGGAGCGCCCGGGTGCTGGTGAAGCTGGAGGGCCTGAACCCGACCGGCTCCTACAAGGATCGCATGGCGCTGGCGAAGATCGAGCGGGCCGAGCGACGAGGCGACCTGAAGCCAGGCGACACCGTCGTCGAGTTCACCGGCGGCAGCACCGGCACGTCGCTCGCGTTCGTCTGCGCGGTCAAGGGCTACAGGTTCCGAGTCGTGTCGTCGGACGCGTTCTCGCAGGAGAAGCTGGCAACTATGGCGGCCTTCGGCGCGGAGGTTACGGTCGTCCCGAGCCACGGGCGTGGCATCAACGCCGACCTGATGGGCAAGATGCGCAGCATCGTGGAGGACATGGCCGCTCAGGATGGCGTCTACTGGACCAGACAGTTCGAGAACCGGGACGCACTGGATGGCTACGCCGTCATCGGCGATGAGCTGCTTGCGCAGGTTGAAGGACGCATCGACGCGTTCTGTGGCGGCGTGGGCACGGCCGGCATGCTGATGGGCGTGTCACGTGAGCTGAGAGCCGCCGACCCGCGCACGCGAATCGTGCTGCTGGAGCCGGCATCGTCGCCGGTCATCTCCAGGGGCGAGACCGGCTCGCATCGCATTGAAGGGGTCGGCGCCGGGTTTCGCCCCCCGCTGCTGGACGACGGCATGTTTGACGAGGCGCGAGGCATCGACGAGGACGAGGCGCGTGAGACAGCGCGCCGCCTCGCGCGTGAGGAAGGCATTTTCGGCGGCACGTCGAGCGGCATGAACGTCACGGGGGCGTTGCAACTAGCGCGAGAGCTTGGGCCTGACGCGATCGTCGTTACGGTCATCTGCGACACCGGACTGAAGTATCTCGCGGGCGACCTTTTTCGACCCGACGCGTGAGGGCGCGGCTGTGCGTGATTATCCACCGGAAGACGCGAGCGTGACGCCCGGCTCGGTCATGGCCGCCGGGTCAAGGATGCGCTCCAGCTCCTCTTCGCTGAGGCTCGTCTCCTCGCGGGCGACCTCGCGGATCGTGCGGCCGGTCTTCGCTGCCAGCTTGGCGATGTTGGCGGCGGCGTCGTAGCCGATGACCGGGGCTAGCGCGGTGCCGGTCATCAGTCCCCGCTCGACCATCGTCGGCCCCTGATCGGTCGCGGTGAGACCCTCGATACATTGCGCCGCGAAGTTCTCGGCACTGGTTGCAAGAATCTCGATCGACTGCAGCAGATTGTAGGCGGCCACCGGCATCATCACGTTCAGCTCGAAGTTGCCCGACTGCCCGGCGATGTTGATCGTGACGTCGTTGCCGATCACCTGCGCGCAGACCATCGCAACCGATTCGGCGATCACGGGGTTCACCTTGCCCGGCATGATCGATGAGCCGGGCTGTACGGCGGGAATCTCGATCTCGCCGATGCCGGCGCGCGGCCCCGAGCCGAGCCAGCGGATGTCGTTCGCGATCTTGAGCAGGCTGACGGCGATCGTCTTCAGCGCGCCGCTGGCTGCCACGACGCCGTCGATCGTGCCCTGGGCCTGAAAGTGGTTCGTCGTCTCACGCACCTTGACGCCGTTGATCTCGCTCAGGATCAGGCAGACCCGGGGTGCGAACTCCCCGTGCGTGTTGATGCCGGTGCCAACCGCCGTGCCCCCCAATGCCACCTCCTGCAGCTCGCTGACAGCGAAATCGAGCCGGGTGGCGGCGCGCTCGATCTGCCCGGCGAAGCCCTGGAACTCCTGTCCGAGGCGGATCGGCGTCGCGTCCTGCAGGTGTGTCCGACCGGTCTTGATCACCGGCATGAGATCGGTCGCTTTCGCGCTCAGTGACTGGCCCAGGCGCGCGACGGCCGGCCTGAGGTCGAGGTGGATCGCCGACAAGGCGGCGAGGTGGATCGCGCTGGGAATGACGTCGTTCGACGACTGCCCCATGTTGACGTGGTCATTCTTGTGGACCGGGCTGGAGTCGCCTCGCGCGCCGCCCAGCAGCTCGTTGGCGCGCGAGGCGATCACCTCGTTGGCGTTCATGTTGGTCGAGGTGCCGGAGCCGGTCTGGAATATGTCGAGCACGAACTCGTCGTCGAACTTGCCGTCGGCGACCTCGCGGGCCGCCTGGACGATTGCCTGGCCGATGCGCGGGTCGAGCAGCCCCAGCGCCACGTTGGCCTCGGCAGCGGCGCCCTTGATCTGCCCGAGAGCTCGGATGAAGCGGCGCGGGAAGCGCAGGTCGCTGATCGGGAAGTTCTCCTGCGCCCGCATGGTCTGGACACCGTAGTAGGCGTTGGCCGGCACGCGCAACTCACCAAGCGAGTCGCGCTCAACGCGCGTCCCATCCGGGGACTGGAGCTTCGATGTCGACGCGACCGAACGATCGTTCATGCTCGTGCTTCTCTCCCCTCGCAACGCGCCACGTCCTCACGGCTGATATTGCACCACCCACGCGGCTCCAGGTCAAAACACGGCCCCGTGGCCTGCCCGCGTTGCCCGCCAACGACGGACGCCGGGACACGTTATACTTCACGACGCGAGGCCGACTTCAGTCCGGGACCACTGCCGGTGCGCGGCGGGTATCCCCTCGTTGACGATAGCCGGTCGACAGGCTTCGGGTGGTGAACATGGGGAACGCGGCGGTCTGGCCTATCACGGCAGAACGAGCTCACGACGGTTCGTTGTGGATCGGCGGCGTTCCGGTCGCCGAGCTCGCGCGCGAGCTTGGCACGCCGCTCTACCTCTACGATGTGGAGACCATCCGCCGGCAATGCCGCCTCTACGTCAGCACCTTCTCGGCAGCGTATCCCCGGTCCCGCGTTGCCTACGCTGGCAAGGCCTGGCTGTCGACCGCGCTGCTGCGGGTGATCGAAGAGGAAGGGCTGTCTCTCGACGTCGTGTCCGGCGGCGAGCTGGCAGTCGCGCTTGCCAGCGGCTTCCCGCCGCGGCGCATGCACTTCCACGGCAACAACAAGGCGCCCGACGAGCTGCGCCAGGCGCTCGGCGCGGGCGTCGGCTCCATTATCATCGACAACTTCGACGAGATCGATCTGCTCGCGGCGCTGACGCGCGAGCGTGACGGCGCGGCCGATGTGATGCTGCGGCTCAACCCCGGCATCGACGTGCACACCCACAACTATCGCAAGACCGGCATCCCGGACTCGAAGTTCGGGCTTGGCATAGCGACGGGTGACGCGGCGCGGGCCGTCGAGCGCATTCTGGCGGTCCCGGGTCTGAGGTTGCGCGGCTACCACGCCCACATCGGCTCTCAGATCTTCGAGATCGAGCCGTTCACCGAGACCGTGGACGCGCTGTTCGCCTTCGCGGCGGAGACGCGCGACCGCCACGGAATCATCCCCGACGAGATCAGTCCCGGCGGCGGCTTCGGCATTCCCTACGAGGACGCCGACCTAACCACGCCGATCGATAGCTACGCCCAGGACGTTGCCGGTGCGACCGTCGCGGCCGCGCGGCGCTGGGACATGCCCGAGCCGGAGTTGACGGTCGAGCCGGGCCGCTCGATCGTCGGGCAGGCGGGCGTGGCGGTCTACACGCTCGGGGCGCGCAAGCACATCCCCGGCGTGCGCACCTATGTCTCGGTTGACGGCGGCATGGCCGACAATATCCGGCCGGCGCTTTATGGCGCGCGATATACGGCGGAGCTGGTCCGCGCGCCATCGACGGGCGCCACGTCGCCGGTGACGATCGCAGGCAAGTACTGTGAATCCGGGGATGTGCTGATCGACCGGGTCGAGCTGCCGGAGCACGCGCCAGGGGACCTGCTCGCGGTCCCGGCCACCGGCGCCTACTGCCTGGCGATGGCGAGCAACTACAATCTCTCTCTCCGCCCGGCGGTGGCCTTCGTCGAGGGCGGGTCGGCCCGGCTCGCGCAGCGGCGCGAAACGGTGGACGATCTGCTGCGCCGTGAGGCGTCTGAGTATTCGCCGCTGTTGTTTGCGTCAATCGCCCAATCGTAGTATCACTGACCACTGCGCGCGGACAGCACAGTGTGTCGATTCCAGGAGACCAGTCTCGTGCCCGATCATCCCACCGACCGATTCCCGATTGTCGACAACGGCCATCCGCCGGATGACGAGCTTGCCGCCTCCATCGACTACATGGACGCCGAGCCCGACGCGGTTCTGGTTGCCAGCGTAGTCGGGATTGCGGAGCAGCAGGGCTTCGTCGTATGGGACGATCTGCGCCGGATGGTCGACCCCGACCGCGACCCCGTCACCCTCGAAGCGATCGAGTCCCGTCTGGCGGAACTTAACATCCCGGTGACGCGCGACGGCCAGCCGTCGGCGCTCGTGGAAGCTGAGGACGAGCCGACCGATCTGGACACGTTCCTCGACACGCGGGTCGTCGATGTCGATCTCTCCGGCGTCAGCCTCGACGACCCGGTGCGCATGTACCTGCGGGAGATCGGGCGCGTCCCGCTGCTGACGGCCGAGCAGGAAGTCGAGCTGTCGCAGGCCATGGAACGGCGCGACTACCTCGCGCGGATCGCCCTCCATGTGAGCGACGCGAGCGTCGGGTCTGTCATGGAACGCATCCGCGCCAGCGCCGAGCACAACTGCGGCTCCATCGGCCGCATCGTGTTTCTCTCGTTCATCGAAGGCTGGAGCTACGTCGAGGCACTGTATGCCGAGGCCTACCCGGCGCAACCGGCCGACACGAAGCTGCGCATGCTCTCGGCGGTGCTCCCGGTCACCCAGTTGCCAGAGGTGCTGTTCAAGTCCGTCGCCGACTCATTGTCGATGTCGCCGGACGCGCTGGAGGAGGAGCTGCGCAGGCGGCGCGTCGAATGGGACTTGCTGCCGCGCGAGATTCAACGCGAGCTTGAGCCCGTGGAGGCTCGCATGGAGCCGGAAGAGGCGGCCAGGATCTTCGAGAGCGTCGAGTCTCAGCTGGGACGCAACTACCTGCGCATGGTGGACCGCGGGGACCTGGCCCGGGAGAAGCTGACCGAGGCGAATCTGCGGCTTGTCGTCAGTGTCGCGAAGAAATATGTCGGCCGCGGCATGTCAATGCTCGACCTCGTCCAGGAGGGCAACCTCGGGCTGATCCGAGCAGTCGAAAAATTCCAGCACCACAAGGGGTACAAGTTCTCGACGTACGCGACCTGGTGGATTCGCCAGGCTATCACGCGCGCGATCGCCGACCAGGCCCGCACCATCCGCATCCCGGTGCACATGGTCGAGACGATCAACCGCCTCATTCGCACCTCGCGCCGCCTGCAACAGGAGCTGGGGCGAGAGCCGAGCTCCGAGGAGATCGCCCGCGAGCTGGAGATGACGCCCGAGCGGGTGCGTGAAATCCAGAAGATATCCCAGGAGCCTGTCTCGATCGACATGCCGATCGGCGAGGAGGAGGACTCGAACCTCGGGGACTTCATCGAGGACCATAAGGCGCTGGCCCCGGCCGACGCCGCCTCCCAGCAGATGCTCAAGGAGCAGATGGAACGGGTGCTCGGCCAGCTCTCCGACCGCGAGCGACAGGTGCTCGAAATGCGCTTCGGGCTCGACGACGGCCGCAGCCGAACGCTCGAAGAGGTCGGCAAGGCCTTCGGCGTGACCCGCGAGCGCATCCGCCAGATCGAGGCCAAGGCGCTGCGCAAGCTGCGTCACCCCACGAAGTCCCGGCAGCTTCGCGACTACCTCGAATAGCCCTGTTCCAGCCGGCGCCGCGCCGCCCGCTGTTCCTCACTGTGGCACGCTTGGCGCTGGCGACCGCGCCGGGGCGCTGGTGAGGACACATCGCGATGCTCAACGATCAGGCACGTATTCAAGTCATGGCGGGCAACGGCGGGCGCGGCGTCGCGTCGTTCAGGCGCGAGAAGTTCGTGCCGCTCGGCGGCCCGGATGGGGGAGACGGCGGGCGCGGAGGAAACGTCTACCTGCGCGTCGATCCCCAACTCTCGACGCTGACGCCGTTCCGCTACCAGACTCATTTCAGGGCAGGCAATGGACAGCCGGGCCGTGGCCGGAAGATGCACGGCAAGCAAGGTGACGACCTCTACGTCGCCGTGCCGCCGGGGACGATCGTGCTCGACGACGAGACGGGCGAGCCGATCGTCGATCTGGTCGAGCCGGGCCAGTCGTTTCTGATCGCGCGCGGCGGGCAGGGCGGGCTGGGCAACACCCACTTCGTCACCTCAACCAGGCAGGCGCCGCGCATCGCCGAGCTGGGCGAGCCGGGCGAGGAGCGCTGGGTCAGGCTGGAACTCAAGCTCATCGCGGATGTCGGGCTGGTCGGGTTCCCGAACGCTGGAAAGTCAACGCTACTCGCCGCCTCCAGCGCGGCTCGTCCGAAGATCGCCGATTACCCGTTCACGACGATTGAGCCGGTGCTCGGGGTCGTGGAGGTCGGCGGCGTCAGGGGCGAGACATTCGTCATGGCAGACATCCCCGGCCTGATCGAGGGCGCCGCGCAGGGCGTCGGGCTGGGGCACGAGTTCCTGCGGCACGTCGAGCGCACGCGGCTGCTGGTGCACGTGATCGACGGATCGGGCGGTCTTGAGGGACGCGACCCGGTCGAGGATTTCCTGCTGGTCGACGAGGAGCTGAAGGCGTACTCTGACGAATTGGCGGAGAAGCCCCGCTTCCTGGCCATCAACAAGCTCGACCTGCAGGAAACGCGTGACAACCTGGCCTACATTCACGAGCAGCTGACAGGCAAGGCCGAGCAGGCGTTCGAGGTGTCGGGCGTGACGGGCGATGGCGTGCAGCTGATGCTGCACGCCATCGCCGACCGGCTGCGCGACCTGCCCAGGCTGGTCGAGCTGGTGGCGGCGGACGCGCATCGCGTCTACACGCTGGACGATGTCGACGAGTCGCACTGGGAGATCGAGCGGCTGTCGGAACATCACTATCAGGTGACCGGCGTCAAGCTCGAACGCTACATGCGGATGACCGACTTCACGAACGAGGAGGCCGCCGACCGCTTCCAGCGCATCCTGGAGGGCTCGGGCGTTTCGGCACGGCTGGACCAGATGGGCGTTCAGCCTGGCGATGTAATCCACATCGGCGGCGCCGACCTGATCTGGGATGAGGCCTCGATCGAGGCGGAAGCGATGGATCAACGCCGGAAGCGACGGAGAACGCGGCGCGAGCGGCTGGAGGCGAAGTTCGGCGACGGGCCGGAAGCGGAGGTCGAGGCGTAGCCGGAGCGCGCGCGGGCAGCGGCTCGTGTCTGAAATTGCCGCCCGTCCCCGGCAATCCCATGCCCTCGAGACGATCGGTCGCGTCACCGATGACAGAAAGACAGAATTCCATCAGGCGTCACTCAGACGTGGCGTCCTTGGCGTCCTTGGCAACCGAATGCCCGTGTGCCAGTGCGCCCTTGTGTGCATGCCACGGCGCGCCCCGGTGGGACATGGCTACGCAACACGCCAGGCCCGGTTGCCTGCTAGCTTCCGAAGCCACCGTGCCCGACGATTCAGGATGCCGCTGCTGAACGCTCGATTGGACTGCCCGTGTGGACCGGGCTGTCAAGGTCCCACAACTTCGACAGGCGCGCAAGTGTCGTCTTCAGCTCCTCGGTGGCGACGAAGGCCTCGCGGGCGGCGGCGTCCTGGTAACGGAATACGACGAGGTAGCGGTTCGGGTCGTCGTCGAGCCGGGTGAAATCGACCGACAGGACGCCAGGCTGCCGGCGGAACTTGGGGCCGGACTCAATCAGCAGCTGCTCCAGCGCATCGCGCTTGCCCGGCCTGACGCGCCAGAAATCCACCACGACAAACACCGATCGGTCCTGCTCCGTCACGCTCCCCCTCCATCCCCGCCCGTCATGCCCGAGAAGTCAATTTGCTATCATTCCGCGTGGCGCTCGCCATTCACCTCACCCGGTGAAACACCCTTCGCTCCGGCGCGACGACAAGGCAGGCACGTGGAAGCGATCTTCGGTATTCTCATCATGTTCCTGAACATCATGACGTTCGCGGTCATCGGGCGCGCGATCTCGTCGTGGTTCGATCCCCGCGCCAGCAATCCGATCTCGCGCGTGCTCGTTGACATCACCGAGCCAATTATCGCCCCGATCCGCTCGTTCATGCCACGCATGGGCATGATCGACCTGTCTCCGCTTATCGCCATCGTGCTCATCCGCGTGCTGGTCACGGTTCTTCAGAACGCCGTTAACGCGTAACGGCGCGCGGCGGCTACGATGTCGCTTCCGGCGCCGCGGAGTCGCGGCGCGGTCGGCGACGGCGACCCCGCCCGGACGCGTCGACAGGGCGCCCGACGACGGTGAGCTCTCCGGGGTCGAGGGTGACATCCTCGCCGGTTTCGAGCCGGATCGTGACCGTCTCCTTGAGGATCTGCAGCGCGTGCACGTGGCCGGGGCCCGCCTCGGTCATCACCTCCTGGCCCAGCCGCGGCAGGCGCGATCGCGACTCCTGGTACTGCTCGTTCTCATACGACAGGCAGCAGAGCAGCTTGCCGCAGACGCCGGACACCTTGCCGGGGTTGAAAGTCAGATCCTGCGTCTTGGCCATCGTCATCGACACATCGGCGAACTGCGGCAGCCAGGTCGAGCAGCACAGCGGGCGGCCGCAGCGACCCAGCCCGCCCAGCAGCCGCGCCTCGTCCCGCGCGCCGACCTGCCGCAGCTCGATGCGGCAGCCGAAGTGGCGGGCCAGATCGCGGACCAGGTCGCGAAAGTCGACACGGCCACTGGCCGAGAAGCTAATGTTCAGCCGCGAGCCGTCGAACGAGAACTCCGCGCTGATCGGCTTCATCGGCAGGCCGTGATCGCGCGCCTTGGCGGCGAACACGCGCAGCGCCTGCCCTTGCTCGGCGCGCTTCGATTCCGCCAGCTCCAGGTCGGCGACGGTGGCTACGCGCGCGATGGGCCGCAGCTCGCCGGCGAGCGTGGCGGCGATCATCTGTTGCGGCGTAATCACCACCTGAGCCAGCTCAAGCCCGCGTGACGTGTCGACGATGACGTGCTGGCCCACCAGCAGGTCGTGCCGGGCAGGATCCACGTAGTAGGTGCGTCCGGAGTCGCGGAAGCGCACCCCGGCCACGGCCACCGACGGAGCCTCGACCGAGCCGCCTTCGACGGCGGGCAGCGCGCACTCGCAGCCGTCACAGCCACAGGCGATCTGGCCGGCGCGAAAGGCGTTCGCCGCCCCCTGGATGCGGACCCGTTCTCTGAAGCGCTCGCGCGCGCTGGCGAAGTACGCCTCGCGCTCGTTCCGATCGACATTGTCGGGCGTTACTCTGGCCATTGCATCACCATCGCGTGCAGTGCGACACGCGCATTCACGTTCGATTCCAGGTCGCTCGCGCAACGGCGTGTCGCCCACAGCGCCCGGCATAGATCGTCAGTCCGAAATTGGCGGGCATATTGTGAGAGACGGTCCCCGACTTCTGGAAACGCGGTCTGCTCCGCCAGGCCGAGCCGGTAGAGCAGCGCGTCCCGCCAGAGACCGGTCCAGTAGTCGAGAGCTTCGAACGTCTGCTCGCGGTGCTTGACGTGGTCGCGGGCGATCGTGCCGCTGACGGCGACACGCTGCAGCCGGTCCGACAGTTGCTCGAAGGCAGCTTCAATCGCGTTGCGGCGGTTGCCGAACCTGTCCGGCTCGGCGGCCATCCTCAGCGCCCAGCCGGGGCGGCCACGGGCGGCGCTCGCGATCTGTCCGGCGGCGGTCTCGCCGACGCCACGATCGAGCAGCGCGGCGCGGATGACGGCGGCCGGAACGGGTCCGAGCGCCAACCGCTGGCAGCGGGACAAAAGCGTCTCGGACAGGGCGTCTTCCGTCTCGGCCAGCAGCACGATCACGGCGAACGGCGGGGGCTCTTCGAGCGTCTTCAGGAAGGCGTTGGTCGCTGCATCGGTCAGCAGCGCGGCGTCGGCGATGATCTGCGTCTTCCAGCGGCCCTGTATCGGACGGCTCGCGATGTCCGCGCGCAGCCATCGCATCGCGTCGATCGACAGGCGCTGGCGTCGTGACTCTTCGCCACGTTTGCGCGGGATCATCCGTTCCTGCCACTCGAGGTCAATCCCCATCACATCGGGGTGCGCGCCACGGGCGACGCGGCGGCAGCTGTCGCAGGTGTTGCAGGGCCGCGCGTCAGGCGCCGCGCTGCAGTTGAGCGCGCGGGCGAGCGCCATCGCCAGCGACCCGCGGCCAACCCCCTCGGGACCGGTGATGAGGATGGCGTGCGGGATCCGCCCGGCGGTGAGCGACGACGCGAGATGCTCGACCGCGCCGTCGTGTCCGATCAGGCCCCAGCGCTCGACGGCGGAGACGGCGCTCATGCGGCCCGCACCTTCTTCCTCGCGCGCGCCGGCGCCACGGCGTTGCGCTCCAGCTCGTCGCCGCGTGCGAGCTGCTCGACGATCCGCTCTCGGTCGCGGCCGGAAACCGACACGTCGCCGCCGAGATCGTCACGAATGTAGTCGAGCAGCTCGGTGACGTGCAGCACCGGCGTGTCCGAGTCGATGATCTCGACCTCGATGTTCAGGGCGACGAAGACGATCGCGCCCTTGACCTCCGCCGACATCCCGTGCTCCGTCAGCGCGGACGTAACGGCCCTGACCTGCTCCTCGTTCTCGATAGTGGGATTGCCGAGCTGGGGCGCGCTGAGCATGAACATGCGCCCGAGCGGGCTGCCCTTCTTGCGCCACATCTTGCCCTTCACCAGCGCGCGGCCGGACAGCTCACGCAGGGACATCACCAGCACGCCTGTCGGCATGACGAGGATGTGGTCCGGGCGGCGGCCGGGAAAGTCTGGATAATGTATCAATGTGTAGCGATCGTTGAGGCGCGCGAGCTGATCGTCGAGCACCTTGTCGGCGCGCGGCCTGCGAGACCAGCGGCCGATCTGCTGCATGCCGCCGTTGAAGCCCAGGAAGCCCAGCACCAGGCCAACGGTCGCCGCGATGAACAAGTTTGGATAGAACAACGTGACGACCCACGATCCGCCAAGCAGCATGAGGCCGGCCAGCACCATGAATTTGGCGGCGCGCTTGCGGCGCTTGATGTATCCCGTGTTGCGGATGACGCGCATCGGCGACCTTCGGCTCCCCTCGATCGTCCGGCGTGGACAGCGCGCCGTAATTGAGACCGCGCACGACGCGGCCGGCGCCCTGATTCCTGCTCGCCCCGTGTGGCCCATGGCCAGTCTAGCACGGGGTGACGGCGGGTCCAAACATGAGTGATGTGACGGTCGTCGTCGTGCACTGGAACGTGCCGGAGCTGTTGCGGTCCTGCCTGCGGTCGATTGCCGGCGAGCGCGCCCGTTCCTCGCTGGCGGTGGAGACGATCGTCGTCGACGCCGCCTCGCCGGTCAGCGCGTTCCGTGAGGTCGTCGCGTCGTTCTCGCATGTGTCGCTCATCGAGCTGTCCGAGAATCGTGGCTTCGCCGCCGGGTGCAACGCCGGGATCGAGCGTGGCTCGGGCGCGGCGCTGCTGCTGCTCAACGCCGACGTTGAGCTCGCGCCGGGCGCGCTCGACGCGCTGTGGCAGGGATTGTGGGTTTCCGCGCACGTCGGCATGGTCGCGCCGCTGCTGCTCAACGCCGACGGCTCGCTGCAATCGGCGGGCTACCGCTTCCCCGGCGTCGCCAACGTCATCTTCGATCTGTTTTCGCTGCCGGCACGGCTGGCCGAATCGCCGCTCAACGGCCGCGTGCCGGTAGGGGACGGCGAACAGCCGGTGAAGATCGACTACCCGCTGGGCGCCGCGATGATGGCTCGCCGGGACGCGATCGAGGACGTTGGGCCGCTCGACGAGTCGTACGTGATGTACAGCGAGGAGATCGACTGGGCGCGGCGCTTCGCCGAGCGAGACTGGACGACGCTGCTCGTGCCCCGCGCGCGCGTGACGCATCACCGGGGCGGCTCGACCTCGCAACGGCCCGCAGCGATGCGCGAAGCGCTCTGGCTCAGCCGGGCGCGCTATCACGAGCGCTGGGCGACTCCGCGCCAACGGCGGCTGATCGCGGCGGCGGTGCGGCTGGGCACGCGACTGGACGACCGGCGGGCGTCCTCGGAACGTCGAACCGTCAACGCGCGCATTCGCGACCGCTTCGCGGTTGACAGGCACGGCCTATGACCGAGCATGACATCACCGCCATCGTGCTGACGCTGAATGAGGAAGCGCACCTGCCCGGCTGCCTCGACTCGCTGCGGCTGCTCACCCCCGCGCTTGTCGTGCTGGACTCGGGCTCGACCGACCGCACAGTCGAGATCGCGCGCGCGGCCGGCGCCCGCGTTGTGACGCGTCAGTTCGACGGCTACGCCAGCCAGCGTAACGCCGGACTTGACATCGAGGGCGGCAGCGACTGGACATTGTTTCTGGATGCCGACGAGCGATTGACGCCCGCCGGAGTAGCTGAGATACGGGAGCGCATTGCCGGAGCCGGAGACGACGTCGCGGCGTTCTGGCTGCCACGGCGCAACATGTTCTTCGGCAGGCAGGTAACGGGCGGCGGCTGGTGGCCCGACCACCAGGCGCGGCTGTTCCGTCGCGGGCGCGCGCGCTACGACGAGTCGCGTCAGGTGCATGAGGTGGCGCTCATCGACGGCGCGAGCGAACACCTCCTTGAGCCGCTCATCCACATCAACTACGACACCCGCCGGGAGTTCGCGCGCAAGCAGCGGGAGTTCACGCTGCGCCGCGCGCGGCAGTCGACGAGCGGCGCGCGACCGCGTCGCCGGGCCTACCTGTCGGCTCCGGCGCGCGAGTTCCACCGGCGCTTCATCGCGGGAGCGGGCTACCGGGACGGCGCCACCGGGCTCTTCCTGGCGACCGTGCTGGCGCTTGAAGAAGTCCGCGCCTGCCGCCTGCTGCGGAGTCAGGACACGTGAGCGCGCCCAGCAGCGTCGCGGCGGTCGTCGTCAGCCACAATACGCGCGATCTGCTGCGCGCCTGCGTCGAGTCGCTGGTCCGGGCGCGGGAAGCCGGTGAGGTCGCCGAGATCGTCGTCGTCGACAGCGGTAGCGGCGACGGCAGCGTCGAGATTGCGCGCGAACTGCTCGGGGATGCGGCGGTGATCGCGGTTCCGAACCGCGGCTATGGCAGCGCGGCCAACGTCGGGATGGACGCGACGAGCGCTTCCTACGCGCTGGTGCTCAACGCCGACACGCTCGTTCCAGCCGGCGCGGTCCGCACGCTGGCCCGCTTCCTCGACGTGCATCCCTGGACGGCGCTGGCCGGGCCCCGCCTGCGGCGCCCCGACGGTAGCACCCAGCTATCGCGGCGGCGGTTCCCGACGCGACTTACGCCGCTGTTCGAGAGCACGATCGTCGAGGAGTGGTGGCCGAGCAACCGCTGGGCGCGGCACTATCGAATGGAGGATGCGCCGGACGCCGGAGCCCAGGAGGTCGACTGGCTGGTCGGCGCGGCGCTGCTGGCACGGCGGGCCGCCTTCGAGCAGGCGGGAGGCTTCGACCCTGCGTTTCGCATGTATTCCGAGGAGGTGGAGTGGTGCTGGCGGTTCCGGCTGCGTGGCTGGCAGGTGGCCTGGGTTCCTGACGCGGAGATCACGCACTACGAGGGCGCCAGCACGCGCCAGGACGTCCCCACCCGCCAGCTCGACTTCGATCTGAGCCGTGTGCAGCTGATGCAGCGTCTCTACGGCAGGCGTCATGCGGCGTTCGTCCGCGTGGCGCTGCTGGCCGGGTATCTCATCCACATCGTTCGCGAGGCGCTCAAGTGGGTAGTCGGCCACCGGCGCGAGCTGAGG
>DATKCN010000335.1:0-3236 GCA_035513175.1 Thermomicrobiales bacterium | reverse complement strand
GAAGACGCGCTCGCGGTTCTCGGCGGGAATGCCAGGTCCCTGGTCCTGAACCGTCAGCTCGATGGCGCCGGACGCCTGCCGGGCCAGCGTCACATCGATCCGGCCGCCGTCCGGACTATGCCGCAGCGCGTTGTCCAGCAGGTTCAGCAGCACCTGCTCCAGCCGCAGCGGGTCGGCCTGCGCGGACAGCTCCAGAGGCGTCGTCACGATGATCGAATGCCGGTTCGTCACCAGCCGCGTCGTCGCAGCCACCTCCTGCGCCAGCGCGGCCAGGTCCACCGGCTGCGGCTCGATCGCCAACCTGCCCGCTTCGAGGCGCGAGGTGTCGAGCAGCTGGTCCAGCAGCAGCGCCAGCTTGCGGGTCTGCGCGCCAATCACGTTCAACGAGCGGAGCGTGCGTTCCCCGGCCACGTGTCCGTCAGTGTTGAGGTTCAGCAAGCGCTGCGTGAGCTGCACGTGGCCGCTCAGCCCGGTCAACGGCGTCTTCAGCTCGTGCGCCGCGATCGACAGAAACTCGTCGCGCAGGCGCAACGCTTCCTCGGTCTCCCTGCGGGCCGCCTGCTCGCTGGCCAGCGCGAGCTTCAGCTGCTCCTCGGCGTGCGTGCGCTCGGCGATCTCGCGCTCCAGCCAGAGCGCCTTCTGCTGCAAGAGCGCGATCTCCCGCTGGCGGTCAACGTCGGTATCCAGCGCCGAGTAGCTCTCTGCCGGAATGACGCGCGTATGCGCCGCGATCACCGTGCCGAACACGCCGGTCAGCTCTGCGCCGCCGCCATGGTTCATCGGATACCCGCACAGCAGCGAAAACGACAGATTCGCCTGCAACTCGTTCCACAGGCCACAGGTCTTCGAGCGCGATCGCTGCCGGGTAGTTGCCCTCTTCGACGAGCACCGCCACCATCTCCCCGAACACGTGCGCGTGCCCGTGGCGGGCCGTCACCGAGGTCAGAATCGGCTCGATCGTGCGGACGAACAGCTCGCGGTCCGGCAGACGGTCGACCATGAAGCGCGCCAGCGTCTCGGCCGCGTCCAGCGTGACGAAGGACCCGCTGCGGATCGCGCGGGTGACATCGAGCCCACTCGCCAGCAACCGCCGCTCGATCTCCGCCAGGTGCTCCGCCGTGGCGACCACGACACCGGGTCGGTCGTCCCGCAACGCGTCACCGATGAAGGTCGTCACCGAGGCCAGCAGCACGTCGTCGCCCTCATAGAACTGGACCAGATGATCGTGCGCGCACGTGTCCGCGCCGACCATGTGTGGGACGATGGGCACGACCGTGCCCATCGGTGGTGGAATGCGATCAGCGAGAGCTTCGTTGGGTATCACGTATGACTGTCCTGCCATCAACCACTGCGGCGAGTTGCTTGATCACGTAATGTATATGCAGTGTTGTGCGCGATGGTCCACGTATGTCAGAAAGGCTGCCCGGCAACACTGTGTCGATGCCGTGTCGCGTCGCACATACGATGCCAATAGCAAGGTCGAGCCGGCGTTGAGACAATGCGACACGCTGCCGATGTCACCCGGACCACGCGCGCACGTGGTGTCAGGAACAGCATGACCCGACCACTGTCAGTCCTCGATCTCTCGCCGGTCGGCTCCGGCTCGACCGGCGCGCAGGCGCTCAACAACACGCTTGACCTGGCCCGCCACGCCGAGCGGCTCGGCTACCACCGCTACTGGCTGGCCGAGCATCACAACCTGCCCAGCGTCGCCAGCTCCGCGCCGGAGATCATGATCGGCCAGGTGGCGCGCGAGACAAGCACGATCCGCGTCGGCTCCGGTGGCATCATGCTGCCGAACCACTCGCCGCTGAAGGTCGCCGAGTGGTTCCGCGTCCTGGAAGGGCTCTTCCCCGGCCGCATCGACCTCGGCATCGGCCGCGCGCCGGGCACCGACCAGATCACCGCCCTGGCCCTGCGCCGCTCCCGCGACGCGATCGCCGTCGACGACTTCCCGCAACAGCTGGCGGAAATGCTGGCCTACAACACCGACAGCTTCCCGGACGGTCACCCGTTCAAGACGATCAGCGCCGTGCCGGTCGATGTCTCGCTGCCGCCGATCTTCCTGCTGGGGTCGAGCGACTACAGCGCCCACTACGCCGCCGCCGTCGGGTTCGGCTTCGCCTTTGCGCACCATATCAACCCGCGCGACGCCGTCGCTGTCATGCGCGCCTACCGCGAGCAGTTCACCGCCTCGGAGTATCTGAGCGCGCCGTGGGCCATCCTCGGCGTCTCCGTCATCTGCGCCGAGACGGAGGAGCGCGCCGCCGCATTGGGCCGCTCAGTGGACCTGTCGTTCCTGCGGCTGCAATCCGGCAAGCGCGCCCCCCTGCCCAGCCCCGAGGAAGCCGCCGCGCACGAATTCACCCCTGCCGAGCAGGCGCAGGCGCTCGCCAACCGCGACCGTTTTATCGTCGGCTCCCCGGCGACGGTCAAGGCCCGCATCGAGCAGCTGGCGGAGCAGTGCGCCGCCGACGAGGTCATGATCACCACCAACATTCATGACCACGCCGAGCGCGTGCGCTCCTACGAGCTGCTGGCGGAGACGTTCGGGTTGGAGCCGGTCGCGGGCGCGGCGAGCTGATTGCCATGTGGGAGGAGACGCCGCTCGCGAACCTGTCCGACCTTGTGCGACGGGCGCCGGTTGCCGAGCCGTGGGCCGAGGGCGACAAGATCCCCTGGCACGACCCGGACTTCAGCGCGCGCATGCTCCAGGAGCATCTCTCCCAGGCGCACGACGCCGCCAGCCGCCGGGCAGGCGTCATCGAGTCCCACGTCGAGTGGATCCATCGCGTCGTGCTGGAGGCCCAGCCCAGCCGCATCCTGGACCTCGGCTGCGGCCCCGGCCTCTACACTGAGCGTCTCGCGGCCCTCGGTCACGACTGCGTCGGCATCGACTTCGCGCCTGCGGCCATTGTCTACGCCCGGGAGCGCGCCCACGCGGTCAACCTGGCCTGCGTCTACCAGCAAGCCGACATCCGCGCCGCTGACTATGGCGACGCGTTCGACCTCGTCATGCTGCTGTATGGCGAGATTAACGTCTTTCGTCCGGATGATGCGCGCCTGATTCTGACGAAATCGCGGCAGGCGCTGGCGGCTGGCGGGCGCCTGCTGCTTGAGGCACATACTGCCGAAGCGGTCCGGGCCATGGGGAGCGCGCCGAGCAGGTGGCGTGCGGCGGAGCGGGGCCTGTTCTCCGCACGGCCGCACGTCTGGCTACAGGAAAGCTTCTGGCA
>DATKCN010000334.1:0-3425 GCA_035513175.1 Thermomicrobiales bacterium | reverse complement strand
TTCCGAGGCGTCCGGGTGCGGCGCGCGCTCGGCGGAGGTGATCGCCTCCTCGATGATGCGCGACACCCGCGTCTGAATCGCCTGCTGGACGTCGTCGGTGAGGATGCCCGCCTCCCGCAGCCGTTGCTCGAACAGCAGGATCGGATCGCGCTCCCGCCGCCACGCATCGGTGATTTCGCGGGGACGGTAGCCCCGGTCGTCGTCGTCGCTCGTGTGCGGGCCGGTGCGGAACGTCTTGGCCTCGATGAAGGTCGGCCCCTCGCCACGGTCCGCCCGCTCAACGGCCTCACGGGTCGCGCGATACACCGCCACCACGTCGTTGCCATCCACGATGACCCCCGGCATGCCGTAGCCGTCGGCCCGCAGCGCGAGGTCGCTCACCGCGCTCTGCTTCGAGAGCGGCACCGAGATCGCGTACTCGTTGTTCTCGCAGACGAAGATCACCGGCAGCTTGTGGATGGCCGCGAAATTGAGCCCCTCGTGGAAGTCGCCCTCGCTGGTCGCGCCGTCACCGAAATAGGTAATGACGACATCGTCCGCTCCGCGCATCTTCGAGGCCAGCGCCGCGCCCGCCGCGTGCGGAAGCTGCGTCGCGATGACCGAGGATGTCGTTATGATGCGCAGGTCGGCCCGGCAGAAATGCCCCGGCATCTGGCGTCCGGCGCTGGAAGGGTCCTCCGAGCGGGCGAAGACGGCGAAAAAGATGTCCAGCGGGGTCATGCCGAAGGCCTGCACCGCCGCCCACGAGCGATAGTAGGGGTAGACGACCGTGCGCTGCGGCGGCATCGCCAGCGCGCTGCCGACCTGAACCGCCTCGTGCCCGTCGCTCGGCACCGCGAGGTGGACTGCCCCGGCCCGGTGCAGCGCCAGCGCCCGTTCCGACACGCGCCGCGCCTGCCACATCTTCTCGTACATCTGCAGCAGCAGGTCGTGGGACAGGTCGTCAAGGCTCGTCGACCCGTGGGCCGGCGCGAGGCGTTCCTCCGTCGTTGCCACGCTCGCCCTCCATCATTGGCTGGCTTCCGCCACTCCCGGCGTCGGGGTGGGGCTGGGGTGATGTCCGCCGCACTGCGCGCAAGATTCACGCCGCGATCGTACGTTGATCGCTTGCACTCTAGCACAGTCATGGTACCCTAACAAGTGTTTGTTACGCTATAAATTCGGCAACATAGCCTGTCAGGTGGACCAATGGTCATTCGCGATTCCGAACCGCACCCGCACACCCGCAAGGAGCAGATCTACGAGACCGCCAGCGCGCTGTTCAGCCGCAACGGCTACCGCTCCACCAGCGTGCGCGACATCGCCCGCCAGCTCGATCTGCAGGGCGGTTCCCTCTACGCCCACATTACGTCAAAGGAGCAGGTGCTGTGGGAGATCGTCTCCCGCGTTGCCGAATCGTTTGATGCCGCCGTGCGCCCCATCGCCGAGAGCGACGGCCCCGCGCCGGACCGCCTGCGCCGCATGATCCACGCGCACATCGACGTCCTCGTCCAGCACTTCTCCCACGCCACTGTCTTCTTTCAGGACTGGCGCCACCTTGGCGGCGAGCGCCGCGCCGAGGTGATCAACTTGCGAGACCGCTACGAGGCGCTGTTCCGGCAGGTCATCGTCGATGGCGTCGCGACCGGCCAGTTCGCCGAGCGCGACCCCCGGCTGGCGGCCATCTTCCTGCTGACCGCCATGAACGGCATTCCCGGCTGGTATCGCTCCGACGGCGAGCGCGCCGCCGAGGACGTCGCAAACGCCTTCGCCGAAATGTTGCTTTCCGGATTGATTGCCACGAACCGTGTCAACGCGCAGAAAGGATCGAGCGCATGACTGCCCAGACAGGCCTCTCAACCGCAACCCTGCCCGCCGCTGACGACGCGCGCCGCGCCGCCTTCTACGAGCACGTCGGCTCCGGTGGCAAGGTCGAGGCGACCGAATGGCTGCCCGACGAGTACCGCAACGCGGTGCTCAAGTTTGTCGAGATGCACGCCAACTCGGAGCTGATGGGCGTGCTGCCGGAACGCGACTGGATCCTGCGCGCCCCCAGCCTGAAGCGCAAGCTGGCGCTCACCTCCAAGATCCAGGACGAGGTCGGCCACGCCCAGATTCTCTACCGCGTCGCCGAGGATCTGGGCAAGACGCGCGAGCAGATGCTGGACGACCTGACCAACGGGCGCACCAAGTTCCACAACGTCTTCCATTATCCAACCCGCTCCTGGGCCGATGTCGGCATCATCGCCTGGCTGGTCGACGCCGCAGCCATCGTCGCCCAGCAGGCGCTGCGCGAATCCAGCTACGCCCCTTACGCCCGCGCCATGAAGCGCATCTGCGCCGAGGAGTCGGTCCACATCATCCACGGCCGCGATGTCGTGCTGGCCATGATGGCCGGCAGCGACGCGCAGCGCGCGATGGCGCAGGAGGCGCTCGACCGCTGGTGGGGACCGCTGATGCAGATGCACGGCCCGCCCACCAACCCCGAGAAGGACAAGGACCTGCGCTGGAAGATCAAGACCAAACACAACGAGCAGCTCCGCCAGGAGTTCCTCTCCACCTACGTCCCACGCCTGCTCGAAATCGGCCTGACCATCCCCGACCCCAACCTCGCCTACGACGAGGAGACCGAGCGCTGGACCTACACCGAGCCCGACTGGAATGAGCTGCGCCAGGTCGTCACCGGCCACGGCCCAGCCTCCAGGGCCCGCCTCGACTTCCGCCGCCTCACCTGGCACGACACCGCCTGGGTCCGCGACGTGATCCTGGCGAACGGGAGGTTGGCCGCGTGAGGAACGGAGTCGGGACGCGGGACGCGGGATGCGGGACGCGGAAACTCGTAGGGGCGCATGGCAATGCGCCCGGCACGACGCCCACACACTCGGATCGCGACGAGTCGCCTATGCCCGCTCACCGGTCGAGCAGGGTAGGCATCTGGCAGGGCGCATTGCCATGCGCCCCTACGAATCGCCCGCAGCCCTCATCCCCCATCCCGCAGCCTTTCCATCCGCGTCCCGTATCCCGCGTCCCGCGTCCCGACTCCGGCGGTCCCCATGCGCGTCTATGAAGTCTTCTACCAATCCCGCCCCGGCGACCCGATGACGCACTGCGGCTCGCTGCAGGCTCCCGACGACGAGTTGGCGTTGCAGTACGCCCGCGACGTGTTCAGCCGCCGCAACGAGTCGCTGCGCCTCTGGGTCGTCGCCCGCGAGCATGTCGTTGAAATCGACGACCCGGACCTGCTACGCCCACCCTTCGACCACTCGTACCGCCGCCCCGACGGCTACAACGTCGTCCCCAAGCTGCGCGCCGTCAAAGCCCGTGTCGCAGGCGCGGAGAAAGCCGAGGTGTTCTCATGACATGCGAGTCGAGAGGCGGACGAGTCACCACCATCAATCCCAATCCACAATCTCCCCCTCTCCCCGTGGGGGAGGGGGCCGGGGGGT
>DATKCN010000333.1:0-2436 GCA_035513175.1 Thermomicrobiales bacterium | reverse complement strand
CGCCGTGGCCGTTGCGCCCCACGATCAGCGACGGATAGGAGTCGATCACGATCTCGACGGTTATGGTCGCGCTGGATCCCGTCTCCCCCGGCTGGGGCATCGGCTCGGAAAACATCTGCGACATGGCGCTGCTCCTTTCGGAGTGTCACACCGGCAACGCGCGGTCCACGCAGCCACGCCTGCCCTTTCAAGATTCGTACCGTAGCACGGCGACGGGGCTGGGGCGCCAGCGGCTCCAGCCCCGGTTGACGCCTCGGACGAGGCCATGGCTTCGTCTTGACGCTGGACACGGTGAACGGGAGCGCCGGTCCCTCCACGGTTCCACGGCGGTCGAACCGCGCGTTCACCACCCGGTTGAAGTCTTATCTCCATCAGAATTCGGACCGCTGGGATGGCGCGCCAGCGCCACGATCGTTCACGCGATGCTGCTCTGTGGTATTGATACGGACAGAGACGCGGTAAACGTTCGCGAGGAGGTTGGGAAGTGACGACGTTCAGTAACCCGGAAGGCGTAGCGGCGCCGATTGGGCAGTATTCGCACGTAGCCCGCATCGACCTGGGAGATGTGGCGTTGCTCTTCATCTCCGGACAGGTCGCGCTGGGTCCGGACGGCATGCTCGTGGGAACCGGAGACGCCGCCACGCAGGCGGCCCGGATCTTCGAGAACCTGAAGACGATCATGGAAGCGAACGGCGGCGCGCTGGCCGACATCGTCAAGCTGACGACGTTCGTCACGAACATGGACGACCGCGCCAGTCTGTCCGAGGTGCGCAGGCGCTACTTCGGCGACGCGGCACCCGCCAGCACGCTGGTCGAGATCACACGTCTCGCCTCTGACGACATGCTCGTGGAGATCGAAGCGGTAGGGGTTGTGCCCAACGCATAGGATGAGACGCGGGAGGAACACCATGAGGTCGCAGGGGCGCTCGCACGCGCCCGGCTCGATGCCCGCGCGCGCCGTAGAGTCACGATGGGGCTGGGCGTCGTGCTGCCACCCAACGGTCCCTGCGTCCGGTCAGGCCGATGCAATTCGACCCTGCACGTGTGTTGCGGCTCAGGGACACGATTGACGTGGCGGAGTTAGACCGCCAACTCCTTACACCGCCATTTGGCGGCCTAACATAATTCTCACGTCCCACGCGTCCCGCATTGCGCGTCCCGAACCCACACCTCAATACCCCCGCGCCGGATCGACCACGTTCCGCAGCGGCTCGCCCGACAGGTAGCGCGCGAGGTTGTCCGCGAACAGGTCGATGATGTTGTCGCCGATCAGCGGCGAGGAATGGGAGTCGTGCGGGATGACCGTCACGCCGGGCGCGGACCACAATGGGTGATCGCGCGGCAACGGCTCCTGCGCGTGCGCGTCGAGGTAGGCGCCACTGAGCGTGCCGTTCGCCAGCGCGTCGAGCAGCGCGCCCTCCTGCGCCACCCTGCCGCGCGAGACGTTGAGCAGGTAGGCGCCAGGCTTCATCGCGGCGAACTCGTCCGGCCCGAGCATGCCGGTTGTCTCCGGCGTCAGCGGGCAGGCGACGACGACATAGTCCGCGCTGGCAAGGACCTCGCGCAGCCGCTCCGGCCCGACACACTCATCAACATGCTCGGTCGGACCGGGATTGCGGCGCACGCCAACGACGCGCATCCCGAAGGCGCGGGCCAATCGCGCGGTCGCCAGCCCGATGTTGCCGGTCCCGATCACGCACATCGTCGCGCCCCGCAGCTCGCGGCAGTGCAGCTCTTCCCAGACGCGCTCCCGCTGGCGGTCGATCCGCTCGATGAGCCGCTTCGCGTGCAGCAGCACCCCGGCCATCACGCTCTCCGCCAGCGCGTTGGCGTGCACGCCAGCCGCGTTCGTCAGCAGCGTGTCGTCCCTGAGCAGCCCGAGGTTCAGGATGTGGCCAACGCCGCTGCTGCACGACTGGACCCAGCGCAGCCGCGGGGTGACCAGCGTCGCGAAGCCGCTGGCGGGGATCTCATCGAGATATGGCTCGTCGCCGCTGGCTTCGATCAGCAGCGCTTCGGGTCCCGGGTCTGGCGCGAATCCCGCTTCCAGCTCAGCCCGTGTCGTGTGGATCAGCTCCACGCGTGGAGACACCGCCGTGATGCGCGCCACGTGCTTGTCGGTCAGCCAGCGCCCCTCCGGCAGCGGGCGCTGATACGACCTCGGCACTCCGGCCACGACAACCCGCACGCGCTCCGCGATCACGTTTCCTCCCACTGAATGGATCGGCGCCAGCGACACCAGTAATCAGTAACCAGTATATGCGTGGCCGCGAGTCCCAGCGCCGCACGGCGCGCGCTGTTCCGGGCATATCACTGAATAGCACGCTTCATGTTACGCACTCAGGGATATCGTACGTACATGATTGACAGAGTGGCAGGATGGGATTACAGTAAGGCCACTCTCAGGGCTCGGCCGAAGAGTCCGCTCGACTACAG
>DATKCN010000332.1:0-12618 GCA_035513175.1 Thermomicrobiales bacterium | reverse complement strand
CTTTCGGGTGTCTCTGGCGCACGGCAGCGTGCGAGACGCAGCACTGCGTATTGCATGGGGGTTCCGGTCGCTCTACAACGTTCCAGAGGTCATGTCGCTGCTGCGCGGATCGCTGGGCCAGGACGACGAGGTCTACTGGCGGCGCGCTGCTATGGAAGGACTGCACGGGAATCTGCAGGCAGTGCTCGACGAGTTCGCGCACCTCCTGCCGGAGTGGCTCGGTCTGGCTGGCGGTAACCCGGACCAGATTGCCAGGCAGATTGGCGCCGCCATCCACGACGCCGTCGCAATTCGCGCCGTGAACTACAGTCTCGATGACGTTCAGGTCGATGACGACCAGATCACATTGTCAACCCTCCACATGCGCGTGCGCTTTGCTCTGCGCTTCGGTCGTGACATGACCGACAACCAGCAAGTTCTCCAACGCTCGACGGCTGTCCGCGCCGCTTTTAACTCACCGTTCTGGCCGTTCGTTCTGGCCTCGACCTCCGTGGGGCAGGAGGGCTTGGACTTTCACCAGTACTGCCACGCCGTGGTCCACTGGAACCTGCCCGCGAATCCGGTTGACCTGGAGCAGCGAGAAGGACGTGTGCATCGCTATAAGGGACATGCGATTCGCAAGAACGTGGCTGAGCGGCATCGCGCCGCAGCCTTCGAACGACGCGACCGTGACCCTTGGGCAGCCATGTTCGCGGAAGCAGTGCGTGGGTCGCGGGGTCGCGAATTGCGCGACATCGAGCCGTATTGGGTATACGAAGGCGCCGCCCACATCGAGCGCCATATCCCTATGCTCCCGCTGAGCCGCGAGGTCGAGCAACGCGCGCGGCTCCAGCGCTCACTTGCGGCATACCGGCTCGTTTTCGGTCAGGCACGACAGGAGGACCTCGTCGCATACCTGCAGGACCACGTTTCGCCTGAGGCCCTCGTGGATCTGGCCCAGCGGCTGCGCATCAATCTCACACCAAAGTAAGCCAGCCCGACGCACTGAGGCACGGCCCGGTGGAGTAGTCGTCGAGGATGGTTACGTTCATGGAGTGGTTGCGCCTGTCTCGTCGTCGGGTATGTTTGCTGAGCGGCTCATCAGCGCAGTATAGCAACGGCTGGTGGCGCGATCGCGAGTCAGGTCGTGAACCGCACAATGATCGTGGGGGCGACCGCGAACGTCGCAGCGGGCAGGGGACGAGGGGGGTTATCGAATGAACGTGACGTTTGACTTTTCCGGGCGTGTGGCAGTCGTGACCGGCGGCGCGCGGGGCATCGGCCGGGTGACGGTCCAACGCTTGGCCGAGTCGGGCGCGCAGCTCGTCGTCGCTGACCGGGACCGGGCTGGGCTGCGGGAGACATGCCAGCAGCTCGATCCTGACGCGGTGGCGCAAATCGTCGCTGATGTCAGCACGGACGACGGCGCGAACAGCATCGTCGACCTCGCGGTTGAACGCTTCGGCAGGCTCGACGTCTGCGTCAACAACGCCGCCGTTGCGCCGCACACCTCGATCTTCGACGAGCGGGTGGAGGTCTGGGACACGGTCTACGCCGTCAACACGCGCGGGACGTTTCTGATGACGCGCGCGGCGGCGCGGGCGATGATCGCGGCCGGCAACGGTGGCAGGATCGTCAACTTCTCATCCAGCGCGACGACGAAGGGCGGGCCCGGCGGCGGCGCATACGCGTCCAGCCGCGCGGCCACCGAGGCCTTCTCGCGGGTGGCGGCCATCGAGCTTGCGCCGCACGGCATCCTCGTCAATGTCGTCAGTCCGGGGCTGATCGACACGCAGCCGAAGCCGCTGCCGCCGGTGATGGCAGAGCAGCTGGGCAAGCGCATCCCCGGTCTACCGCTGGCGCGCCCCGGCGAGCCGGACGAGGTTGCCTCGATCGTGCTCTTCCTCGCGTCGGACGCCGCGAGCTACGTAACCGGCGCAGTCTGGAGCGTCGATGGCGGCGCTGGGATCGGCTCCCGTTTCCAGGAGCCGGTTATCGACGACGATCCGCGCTACGACTGGGTTACCGGGCGCGAGTGAGAAGCGCGACTGGACGCGCAGTCGCCGATGCTGTGATCCGACCTGCCCACGAGCGACGCAGCAGAGCCCGACCGGCACGATCGTCTGGTTCGGCCTGACGATCCCCGATGCCCCAAGCATTCGGGATTTCTACCAATCCGTCATCGGTTGGAGTCCCGAGTCGGTGAGCATGGTCGATCCTGGGAACGGGACGATGGTGGCGGGAGTGTGTCACGCGCGTGGCGACAACGCCGAGCTGCCGTATTCCCTCATCAATAATGTTACCGAAGCAGGCACGGCTCCCTCTGATCGGAATGTTACCGAGAGAGGGAGCGCATGCCGGCGACGGAAGAGACGACCATCGACGAGCGGCGGAAGCACCACACGAGGATGCGAGCCAGCTACCAGGCGACAGCCCGCCGCTGTCATGGCAAGATGGGCCAGATGACAGCGCGTCACTCCTCAGCGCCAGGACGGAGCAGCATGGATACCTTCACGGCCAGCCCTGAGGCGGCAATCGCCTTCTATGACGACCTGACCGACCCGAACGCCCGGGCGATGGTCGACTTTCTGCGCGACCGCGCCGGGCAGCGTTTCGAGGCGCGCGAGATCATGACGGCGCTCGGCTTCGCCCGGCACAGCGACGTGGCTCGCGCCGCCTTCGCCGTGGGGGAGGCTGCCCGGCAGCACGGGCTGACGCGGCCATGGAACGAGGCGCAGCTGGGCTACATGATGGCGCCGGAGACGGCGGACCTGCTGGAACGGGCATCGTAAGAGCCGCGTCTGGACAGGGAAAATCAAAGGACGCCAACTGGCGGTGTAAGAGTTTGGCGTCCTTTACATGTTCATGTCATGGTTGTCGTTGCGGCGGATCATGCGCGCAGGGGCGAATTGCTTGCTGAACGGCTGGCTGCGTTGAGTCGGGGCCGGGCTGCCGATACGGGGGCGCGGGGGCCAGCCGGGCGCATTGCCATGCGCCCCTACGAGTTGGTTGGGATGACGTGTGTTGCGACGTGGCGCATGGTGGCGAGTTGCCGGGGGGTGCGGGGCCAGGGAATCTGGAAGTCGGTGAACCCGGCGGCCTGGTAGGCGGCGACGCCGGTCTCGAAGGCCCCGACTGACTCGAATAGGGACAGCCCGGCGCTGATCGAGCGGGTGATCTCGGCGGGGTCGCGGCCGAGCTTGCGGCACTGCTCGTCCAGCAGGTCGTTGCCGTCCTGCGCTTCCTGCGGTGTGCCGCGCGTGTTCCAGATGTCAGCGTGCTTCGCGGTGAGCGCCAGCATGCGGGGCAGGGAGGCGCCGATCAGGACGGGCAGGCGCGGCTGCTGGACGGCCTTCGGCTCGAAAGGCGTGTCGACGAGCTGGTAGTAACGGCCCTCGTAGTTCGTGCGCTCGTTCTGCTGCAGCAGGTCCCAGATTTCCAGGGCCTCGGCGAAGCGGTCGACCCGCTCGCGAGCTGAGGGGAAGTCGAAGCTGTAGGCCTCGTGCTCGCGCTCCAACCAGCCCGCGCCGACTCCGAAGTCGACCCGCCCGTTCGAGATGTGGTCGACGGTGATGGCCTGCTTGAGCAGGAATGCGGGGTTGCGGTAGGTGTTGCCGCAGACCATGACGCCCAGCCGGATGCGCTCGGAGGCCATTGCCAGCCCGCCGAGGACGGTCCACGCCTCGTGCGTGGGGTCCATTACGTCGTGGACGCCGTAGAAGTGGTCGACAACGTTGAAGCCGTGGAAGCTCAGCTCCTCGGACTCCCGGATGCGGGCCACCAACTCCGGCCACGGCGCGCGCTGGCCACAGACGATGGAGAATTGCAGCGGGTGGGCGTAGCGCATCGTGACTCCTCGCATCTCGCGCCTGGCGGACCTGTGCCGGACGATGCCGGCGTGTCAGTCAGGCGGCTTCGGAATGGGCGATCATAGCATCGGCTGCCGGACGGTCACGCTCAGTCCTCCGGCGGGTCGTGCCCAACCAGGCCGTCCACCGATTCGCGGATGAGGTCGGCGTGGCCGTTGTGCCGCGCGTATTCCTCGATCATGTTGACGAGTATGGCTCGCAGCGCCGGCAACCCGGCCGGAGCGCCATCATTTCCCATGCCGCCGCGGTTCAGCCCGCCCGCCACTGCGTCCGCAAACAGCGCGCGGGAGCGGGAGACGGCGTCGCGCCAGCGGTCGTAGAGCTCATCGGGACTGTCGGCGGCGGCGGTGCGCCAGTCCCACTCGCGGTCGGCGTCCCAGTCGACGGCGTTCCAAGGCGCGAGCTGTTGCAGGCCCTGGAGCCACTCGGTGGACATGTCGTCCTCGAAGCGGGCGAGGTGCTTGAGCATGCCGCCCAGCGTCATCGTCGACGGAGGGAGCGTGGCACGGAGCCCGGCCGCGTCCAGCCCGGCGGTCTTCCAGGCGAAGGTGGCGCGCTGACGCTCCAGGAACCAGAGCAGCGTGGCGGCCTCTTCGTCAATGGCGGGAGCGTCTGGCTGGCTGTGCTTGGACGAGTCAGTCATGCGGGCGCGAGCCTTCCTACCGCGACGCGAGCCAGGCTTGGATCGACGGCATGTGCTCCTCGTGCAGGTGGCCGAAGAACTGCGCCTCGACCAGAGCCCGGCCGCCCATCCACTCGAAGTGGCCGGGGGTCAGCAGGGCGTCGTCGGGCAGCGCTTCGATCAGCTGCTCGAAGCGCTCGTACTGGCGATCCTTGTCAGCCAGGACATCGCGCAGTGGGAGCTGGCGATGCTGCTCGTAGATCCAGGCGTTGACCTCGTCCCAGTCTTCGATCTCATCTTCGTCGCCGAATGACGCGGGCCACGGGAACGGGATACGTCCCCCCGGCCCCGCCTCGATCCGCGCGATGGTGCGCTCGTTCCAGAACAGCAGGTGGGCCGCGAGGTCCTTGAAGGTCCAGTCGCCCATCGGGCCGGGCTCCTCCATGCGGTCCTCGCCGACCTCTGCCAACAGGGCGCGCCAGGCGGCATGCTCCCGCCGGATGTGGTCGAGCAGGTCTGCGCGTGTCTTCATAATGTGCTTCCTCCTGTGCTGGCCGGCGGTTTCAGCCGTTTGCTCGGCGCCGGGCTTATGCGTGCCTGATGTTACCGTGACCGCTCGGAATGTGGTCGATGTCGCAACTGGGGATGCTACGTGCCTCGGTCTCCTGGGCGTGGGGCGCCAGGTTGGGACATGCTGCGTTCATCGATCGATCCCTGTCTCCACGGCCAGCACGGTACGATGCCCTTCACGACGCGCCGCATGGGTCGATGCCGGAAACGGGCAGAGTGATGGCGCCGTCATGCGCGTCCTGGGCCTGTCATGTTTAGCTGCAGCGAAACATCTCTCAGCCGTAGCAACCAAGGCGTCCGCACGGGCCAGCGGCGTGGCATTCGACGCCAGGAGATGTTTCGGTTGCGATCTCAACATGACAAGTTGAGGGGGTGGTTCCATGCCAGGATCACTGTGGTGGACTTTTCGAATGACAGGGCACATGAGAGATTGCTGGGCCAGGACGTGATGGCCTTGAACAGAGGGGTGGGGCACGATGCGGCATCAGGAACTCAAGCAGCGCGTTAATGACGAGATCGACCGGCACGCCGAGCAGCTCATTGCGGTGGGGGAGGATATCTTCCGGCATCCGGAGCTGGGCTTCAACGAGCGGCGCACGGCAGGGGTCGTAGCCCGCGAATTCAGCCGCCTGGGCTTGAGCTACCTTGAGGATGTCGCGCTTACCGGGCTGAAGACGCTGGTGAGCGGCTCCGACAGCAGCGGTCCGACGGTCGCGGTGCTGGGTGAGCTGGATTCAATTCTCGTGGCGGACCACCCGCACGCGGATCCGGCCACCGGCGCGGCCCACGCGTGCGGCCACAACGCGCAGATCACGGCCATGCTGGGCGTCGCGACCGGGCTGGCGCGGTCCGGCGTGCTCGACGAGCTGGCCGGGAACGTCGCGCTGCTGGCCGTGCCTGCCGAGGAGTACGTCGAGATCGACTACCGCGTTGGGCTGCGCGCGCAGGGCGCGACCGAGTTCCTGGGCGGCAAGAGCGAGTGGATCCGGCTCGGCGTCTTCGATGACATTGACATAACGATGATGGTGCACGCCGCGTCCGACGACCCCGGTGGGGTAGTCGGCAGCATCAACACGTCGTGCAACGGTTTCATCGGCAAGCAGGCGCGCTTTATCGGGCGGGCGGCCCACGCCGGGGGCGCTCCCGAGAGGGGCGTCAACGCGCTGTACGCGGCGGAGATTGCGCTGGCCGCGATCAACGCCCAGCGCGAGACGTTCCGCGACGACGACACGGTGCGGGTGCATCCGATCCTGACGCGCGGCGGCGACCTGGTGAACGTGATCCCGAACGACGTGCGCTTCGAGACGATGGTGCGGGGCAAGACGGTCGATGCGATCGACGACGCGGCCCGCAAGGTGGACCGCGCGTTGCGGGCAGGGGCGGTCGCGCTGGGCGCGCGGGTGGACATCACGACGCTGCCGGGCTATTTGCCGGTGCTCAACCACCGTCCAGTCGTCGACGTGTTCCGCGAGAACTTTCTGGCATTCCATCCGGCGTCGGCCTGGGGGGAGGCGGGGCACGGCACATGGTCGGGCGATCTCGGCGATGTGTCGCACATCATGCCGGCCATCGTGCCGCAGGTAGCCGGATTCGGCGGCGCCGTGCATGGCAGCGACTGGCGCATCACCGACCCGTACCTGGCCTATATCCTGCCCGCCAAGCTGATGGCGATGACGGTAATCGACCTGCTGGCGGATGGGGCCAGCGGGGCGCGCGACATCCTCGACGCCTACACGCCCGCGATGACGAAGGACGAGTACCTGGTTTTCATGCGCCGCAACAACCGGCACGAGCAGTTTGATGGCGCGATGGTCGGCGTTGGGTGAGAAGGAGTTGCGAGCGTGACATTCAATCCCACCGCGGTTGTTTCCGTAGGAGGGCTCGTCGTTGACGATGATCGATTGCTCCTCGTGCGCCACACGTACCCACCGTCAACCGGGAAGTACATGCTGCCGGGAGGTGTCGTCGATCGTGGCGAAATGATGGACGCTGCCGCCGTCCGGGAGGTGGTCGAGGAGACTGGCGTCGCTGCTGAGCCGGTCGGCATCGTCGGGCCAGCGACGATCGTCCACGAGGGCGTCGCGCATGCCTACGTGTTCTGGCTCATGCAGCCTGTATCAGGCACGCCTCGGGCCGACGGACTGGAAACCGATCACTGCTGCTACATCTCGTTTGAGGAGATCGCAACCAGGGATGATGTGAGCTATCTGGTCAGGTATGCGGCGTCTCGGCTTCGCGATGGCAGGTTCAACGTCGCTACCAGAGCCGACGACTTCACCGACTACATCGCGGGGCTGACCCCTGACACGTATCGAATCTGGATGCAGACGCTTACCTTCCCGTCGATGCCCTCGATACCCCTCTTGGCAAATAAAGCCCCCTCCGTTATGCTGTGCCAGAACGGATGTTCGCTGTACGTACGATGACCGGAGCCGCTCTCGGTGTCACCGCTCCTAGATCTGGCAGGCACACGACTGGGGAATCGCATATGGATCTGCTCGACCGCATGCTGGGACACGACCACTGGGCGACGTTGCGCGTGCTGGAGATCAGCCGCGACCTCACCGACGCGCAGCTCGATCGGGAGTTCGACATCGGGCACAGGACGCTGCGCGAGACGCTCGATCACATGATCTTCGTCGTCGGCGCGTGGACCACGCTGATGCTCGAACAGCCAGCGGGACCGCTGCGGGACGGTCGCCGCTCAGTCATGGCGCGGGAGGGTCGCCGCTCGATTGCCGAACTGGTCGAGCAGCACGAACGCTTCCACCCGGCGTTCGCGATAACCGCGCGCCGGGCGCAAGATGAGCAGCGGCTGGACGACACCTTCGTCGACCACTACGACTTCCGGCAATCGCAGGGCGCGACGATCCTGCAGGTCATGCATCACAACGCACAGCACCGCGCCGAGGCGCGCCACATCCTCGAACGCCTCGGCGTGCCGGACCTGTGGGATCTCGATCCCCAGGAATGGGAACACGTGGGCCGGGCTGACGCGCCTGCCTCAGAACGGGAGAGCGAATGAAAACGCGGAAAGAGCTGCTGCAGGAGATTCATGATGAGCGCGCGGCATGGCAGGCGCTGCTGGCCGAAATTGGCGGGGATCGCATGGAGGAGCCCGGCCCGATGGGGGACTGGACCTTCAAGGATTTAACGGCACACCTGCTGGCCTGGAGCGAGCGGACCATGGCGCGCATCGAGGCCGGTCCGGGTGGGAATCCGCCACCCCCGTGGCCGGCGTCAATGGGCACGGAGGACGAGATCGAAGATTGGGACGAGGTCAACGCCTGGCTTTACGAGCAGCAGCGCGAGCGACCGCTACCTGACGTCCTGGCTGACATGGATCGGTGGTTCGTGCGCCTGGCCGCCCTGATCGAGACAATGCCGGAGGATACGCTGATGATCCCCGGCCGCTCCGGCATCGAAGGGATGGAGGAGCGGGCCCTCGTTGACGCGGAGTTCTTCGGCCACTTCTACGATGAGCACGAAGCGTCAGTTCGTGCCTGGCTCCAGTCACGGTGAGCCTGCCCCGACACTCCGGACGAGGCCTCCATGGCAGCGCTGTGGCGCTCGCGTCCCGGTTCGCAGCAACCGGTTGCCAACGGGCGCATGCCAGCGGCGTGCCATGGTCCGCGTGAAAGGATGATGTCAGATCAGCCGCAATCCGCTGCCGATCAAGCAGGTTCTGGAGCTGCTTGAGGCAGGACCGACGAAGATAGCCGCGCTGACCGCCGGCCTGACGCCGGAGCAATTGCACGGCCGCTCCAGCCAGGACGAGTGGTCCCTGAACGAGGTGCTGGCCCATCTCCGCGCGTGCGCCGATGTCTGGGGCGGCTGTATCGCGACGATGATCGCCGAGGACGGGCCGACGCTGCGGGCCGTCAATCCCCGCATGTGGATCACCCGGACCGACTATCCCGCGCTGGAGTTCCGGCCTTCGTTGCAGGCATTTGCCACGCAGCGCGCTGAACTGCTGGCAATCCTGGAGCCGCTACCGCCCGACGGCTGGACGCGCGGGGCTACGGTGACGGGGGCGGGCAGGCCGCTTGAACGGACCGTACTGTCCTACGCGCGCTGGCTGGCCCGCCATGAACGGTCGCACGTCAAGCACATCGAGCGCGTCGTCAACGCACCGCGGACGTCGTAATGTCGACCCGTGCGCGCAGATGTCGAATTCGTCGCAGCGCGTTCGACAAGATGTCATAGGGCGCAGGGAACAGCCGGAGCGGCGTTGCTTCTGGCCCCGAGCGTCGAGCAACTGGAATGAGGAGGTCCCACAATGCGCGTGATGGTGCTGGTCAAGGCGAACGAGGAGTCCGAGGCGGGCGAGATGCCAACCGAGCAATTGCTCACTGAGATGGGCAACTACAACGAGTCGCTGGTCAAGGCGGGCGTGATGCTGGCCGGTGAGGGCCTGCATCCCAGCTCACGAGGCAAACGCGTCCGCTTCGATGGGGCGCGCCGCTCCGTGACCGATGGCCCATTTGTCGAGACCAAGGAGCTGCTCGCGGGGTTCTGGCTCTGGCAGGTCGACTCGATGGACGATGCCGTCGAGTGGCTCAAGCGCGCGCCCTTCGACGGCGGGACCGAGATCGAGATTCGCCCGGTGTTCGAGGCCGACGATTTTGGCGAGGCCTTCACGCCCGAGCTGCGGGAGCAGGAAGACCGCATGCGGGCTGAGGTCGAACAGCGGAGCTCGTCATAATCAGCGGCGACAGCGTACGTGAGCCGTCCGCGTCACCGCTGACGCGGACGGCTCACTGCTCTCAGAGCACCCCAATGGCCTCACGATCTCCACGTGGCGGCCTGCCGATCGGCCGGCCCCGTAACGCCGCTCATCACGAGTTGTTGCCGGAATCTGGAAGACAATCGTGGCTTATGTGTTGCGGCACAACAGGCTAAGCGCATTCCTCGCTCCTCGATATCGCGCTCAGGACATTGGGTTACACGCGCTTCGTCCGTGATGGAGCCGGGTAGAGATGAGGAATCGACCATGTCGCTGATCTATCATCCGACGGGGAACTATCAGTTCGCCCCCGGAGCGACTGCGCCGCGAATCGTCGGCGCCGCTGGGCAACGTGCCGGCGAAATCCTGCTGTATGCGTTCTCGTACACCGCGCCAGCCCGCGAGCTAGCTCACGGCCGTGGAGCCGAAGCCGATAGCGCCGCCGGTGACGATCGCCGAAGCGTTGGTCAGGTCCATAAGAGCTCCTGACAGATTGATCCTGGAAGCCGGCGCGCTACGCCGCGGCAGGCGGTCCGAACCAGGTGGTTAGCGCGTCAGCGAGTCCCAGATGGGTCAGGTCTCCTACCCAGGCCACATATCCGTCGGGCCGGATCAACACGGCGCTGGGAGCAGTGACCGCCCCGAGTGCCGGCAGCTCCCAGGCGCCAACGTATGTGGCGTCGACTGCCTGCACCCGATCTGCCCAGGGAGTGATGTCGAAGCCGCCGGGCTCACCGAGGTTGACCAGCACCGGCCGGGCAGCGTGCAGCAGGGTGAAGACGCGCAGCGGGCCGTTGGCGGCAACCAGGTCGAGATCGGGCATGCGGCGTCCGAGCAGCGGGTGTCCCTCGCCGAGGTCGTAACGAACGTCCAGACCGGACATCATCGCGGCCATTCGTCTGCGAGGCTCGTCCATGCTCAGGAGCTCAGACATGATATCGCGCAAGGCGTTGGCGCCGTCATCTGTGCGCAGCAGCGCGACTTGCGCCATCGTCGTGCGCAACACGTTGGCGGCGACCGGATGCCGCTCGGCATGGTATGTGTCGAGGAGACTGTCCGGCGACGTTGCCTTGACGACCTGGGCCAGCTTCCAGCCCAGGTTCACCGCGTCCTGCACACCGAGTTGGAGACCCTGTCCGCCGACAGGGTAATGCACGTGTGCAGCGTCACCCGCCAGCAGCACCCGTCGGTCGCGGTAGGCCGCGGCCTGCCGCGTCATATCCGTAAAGCGGGAGATCCAGGTGGGCGAGTGGACCCCGTAATCGGTCCCGTAGCAGGCGCGGAGCGCCTCGCCGAGATCGCGTAGGGTGGGCTCTTCGGTCCGGCCGAGGACCGGTTCGGTCACCATGATCCGCACCGGTCCATCCTCCAACCGACTCAAGGAATGGATGCCGCGGGCGTCGCGGCGCAGGCCCCATTCCGGCTCCTCGGCCAGCTCGACCTCGGCGATCAGGTGACTGGTTGTCGGATCCCACCCGGGGAACTCGATGCCGGAGGCTTTCCGGATCAGACTGCGTCCGCCATCGCACCCGACGAGATACTCCGCCCGCAGCGACTGGCCGTCGGATAGCGCGATGTCGACTCCCGTGTCGTCCTGCGCGAAACCGGTCACCTCACGTCCGCGATAGACCGGCGCCGCCAGCTCGCCGACCCAGCCGGCCAGGATGCGTTCGATGTGGTCCTGCCATAGCGCGAGCCCGTAGTTGTGCCGCGTGGGAAAGTCGCTGATGTCCAACGGGATCCAGGCGAACCCCGCGACCTGTGCCACCTGCCCCTCGGAAAGGAATCGATCGGCGATGCCACGCTGATCGAGGACCTCGATGGTGCGTGAATGCAGACCGCCCGCGCGCGAACCGGGGAGGTCCTGGCTGGCGCGCCGCTCGACGATGGCAACGTCCACGCCCGCCAACGCCAGCTCGCCCGCCAGCATCAGTCCAGTCGGACCTCCTCCGGCGATGACCACCGCATGCTCGGTCATGTTTCGCTACTCCCGTTACCGTAGTTTCTGGCCATCGGACGGCGGTTATACACGACGACCCCGGGGCTTGCCGCACAGACTTCGCCGTCATCGTGACTGACACGCATGCACGACCCGGGGCAGGATCATCCGGCCGCTCATGCACTTGCGCCGCCCTGGTCAGTGACGTCGTCTGCCAGCCCGTCATGGCCCTCTGGGCGTGCCAATCCGGTCGCCACCTGGAGACGGAGCGCTAGGCGGGCTTTGCGACGTGCTGGTCGATCAGGATGGGGTTGCCGTCAGGGTCAACCAGCAGCAAGCTGGTCGGTTCGACGCCCTCGCTTGCCTCCTGGGCAATTGTCAGGCCGGCTGCTTTGAGCTGCTGTTGAAGATCACGGATGTCCGTGAACGCGGTCAACGGGTTGCCGTGGTGATCCCAGCCTGGGTTAAACGTCAGCATGTTCTGCTCGAACATCCCTTGAAACAACCCGAGGTTGGTAGCCCCGTTCTTCATAATCACCCAGCCCTGCTCGACATCGCCCATCACCATCGCGAAGCCGAGGACTTCATAAAACGCTTTGGATGCGTGAATGTCTTTGACGGTCAGGCTCACTGAGAAATTCCCCAGTTGCATCTCGATCTGCGCTCCCATCAATCATGTGACCGGGTCTACAGCACCCGGTCGCGGGCTCGGTAGTCCTCGATTGGCCAGGCTTTCATGCCTCCGGTGAACACGCTGACGATCGTGCCGTCCGCGTCGCGCTCATAGCGGAACTGCTCGCCGACCGAGGCGTACCCCGGCCCGCTCATGATGCGCAGTGTGTTCTTGTCGACGACCGCCAGCTCATCGGGCTGGACCAGCGGCGATGGCTCGACCGGACTGCTCGCGAACAGC
>DATKCN010000331.1:0-16364 GCA_035513175.1 Thermomicrobiales bacterium | reverse complement strand
GCACGGGACGCCACTCAACTACCGGGGAAAATTCTACTCTTTCACCTTGATGACGCCGGAGTTCAGCCCGCCGCCATCGGAGTACGCGCCACCGAAGATCCACATCGCGGCCGTCAACCAATACAACATCCGACTGGCCGGGGAGCTGTGTGACGGGTTGCGGGTGCATCCATTCTCGACGCCCGAGTACACGCGCGACGTGATCTGGCCGAGCCTGCGGGAGGGAGCGGCGAAGGCCGGGCGCTCGCTCGACGACTTCGACGTTGTCGGTACCGGGTTCATCGCCACGGGCGCGACGGAGGAGGATGTGGCCAAGGCGCGCGAGGATGTGCGCTACCGCATCGCGTTCTACGCCTCGACGCGCACCTACTTGCCGGTGCTGGAGCACCACGGCTGGCAGGACATCAACCCGAATTTGCGCGACCTGATCGCGGAAAGCCGCTGGCATGACCTGCCGACGGCGGTGCCCGACGAGGTGCTGGACGGCTTCTGCATCTCCGGCACGTGGGACACGATCGTCGACGCCATCCGCCCTCGCCTTGAGGGTTTGATCGACACCATCTCGTTCGCCATGCCCGCCGATCCTGCCAACCCGGACCCTCGTTACTGGGCCGCGCTGGAGGGACTTCGGAATCTGAGAGGCCGCGATTCGTAACGGCGAATCGCACTCGCCCAACACCGAACAACGAATAGTCAGGGGAGCACGGAGTGTCTGATAGCCGAACGCAGATGGACGAGAACCGGGCGCATTGGGACGAGATGGCGACGCTGCATCCGACGACCGAGTTTTACAACCTCGAAGGGTTCAAGCGGGACCGCACGCAGCTGGACAGCATCGTGCGCGAACAGCTCGGCGACATCGCTGGCAAGTCCGCCCTGCACCTGCAATGCCACTTCGGGATGGACACGCTGCGGCTGGCGTGGATGGGCGCGCAAGCGACCGGCGCGGACTTTTCCCCGACGGCCATCGCGACTGCTCGGGCGCTGGCGGATGAGTTGGAGACACCAGCGACGTTCGTCGAGTCGAACGTCTACGATCTGCTGGACAACCTCGACGCGCAGTTCGATGTCGTGTTCACGTCGCATGGGGCGATAACGTGGCTGCCGGACATTCGTGCCTGGGCGCGGGTGGTCGGTCACTTTCTCAAGCCGGGCGGCAGATTTGTGATCGTCAATGGACATCCGGCTACGTGGATGCTCGACGACGAGCATCCCGATGCCCTGGTGATCAAGTATCCGTACTTCGTCACCGGCAGCCCGCTGACGCTCGAGCAGGACGGCTCGTACGCGGACGCGAGCGCCAGTATCTCAAACAAGCGGACGCATAGCTGGAATCATCCGCTGGGCGAAGTCATCACGGCGCTGATCGACGCCGGGCTCACCATCGAGCATGTCGGCGAGTACTCCTACTGCTCGTGGCGCATGGTTCCGCTGATGTATGAGGACAGCGAGGGCTGGTGGCAGCTGCCTGAGCAGTTTCCGTCGCTGCCGTTCCTGTTCTCGATTCGGGCGAGCAAGCGCTGAGAACCCCACCCCCCGGCCCCCTCCCCGGCGCGGAGAGGGGGAGATTGCGAGGTAGCCGATGCGCTCGACCTTATGCAGGTCGGAACTTCGGGAGAGTGATCTCGTCGGTGACGTCCTCGTAGACGACCTCGACCGACATGCCGATCTTGACGTGCTCGGGATCGGCCTGTACGTCGATGAGGTTGGTCATCATGCGCGGACCCTCCTCAAGATCGATCATCGCGACGACGTAAGGCACCTCGTCGGCGAAGCCGGGAGCGCGCTGGTTGTAGACGATGGTGAAGGCGTGCAGCGTGCCCTTGCCCGACACCGGCTCCCACGAGATGTTGTCGGACAGGGTGAACGGGCTCATGCCGCGCGGGTAGAAGAAGTACTTCCCGGTGTCGTTGCAGCGCTGGATCTTCATCGCGTGCGCCTTGACGCTGTCCCAGAACGGCTGGGTGACAGGGTCCGGCTGCGGCAGGGGCTTGACGTAGTTGGCCATGTGGGTCTCCTTACTCTGGGCCGAGGGATGAGGGCCGTGGGCCGAGGGGAGGAACGGGCAACGATGGCGCCGCCTCTCCCATGTCGCCTTCCACCCGCCGCTCTATCCTCATTCCGTGTGTCTAACCGCGCGCCAGAACCGCGGTGCCAGCCGACGACAGCACGCCACCCGTGCCGTGGACGACAGCCAGCTTGGCGTCCTTGACCTGCCGGATGCCCTGGTCGGCGTAGTCGTGACGGAGCTGGCGCACGCCTTCGATGATAGCGAACATGCCGTACATGCCGGAGTGGGTGTAGGACAGTCCGCCGCCGTTGGTGTTCATCGGGAAGTCGCCGCCCGGCGCGGTGCGCTGGTTGGAGACGAACGCTCCGCCCTCGCCCTTGGCGCAGAAGCCAAGCTCTTCGAGCGACAGCAGCACGGTGTAGGTGAACGAGTCGTAGATCATCGCCAGGTCCATCTCGTCGCGTGAGACACCGGCCATGTCGAAGGCGCGGTTGCCGGAATGGCGTGCGGCGAACGAGGTGTAGCTGGGCATCTGCGAGATGATCGAGTGATCGTGCCCTTCGCCAACGCCCAGCACGACGACCGGCGTCTGCTTCAGCGACTTCGCGCGCTCGGTCGTCGTCATGACGTAGGCGCCACCCGCATCGGTGACGATGCAGCAGTCGAACAGGTTGAACGGCCAGGCGATCGGGCGCGAGTTCAGCGAGTCCTCGATGGTCATGTCGTCGTGCATCATGGCCTTGGGGTTGAGCTGCGCCCACTTGCGCGTGGCGACGGCGATTTCCGCCAGCTGCTCCTTGGTAGTGCCGAACTCGTACATATGGCGCGAGCAGGCCAGCGCATAGGCGCCGACCGGTTGCGGCAGGCCATACGGCGCCTCAAACTGCCCGCGCAACGCCTGGTTCGACGAGGAATACGGCATCATGCCGACCCGCGAGCGCCCGCTCTCACCGTGCGTGACGAGCGCGACCTCGCAGCGGCCCGTCGCGATGGCGGCCGCTGCGTGCGCGATGTGGATGACGAACGACGAGCCGCCAACGGCGGTGTTGTCAGTGACCTTCGGCTCGATGCCGAGATACTCGCCGAGCTCCAGCGTCGAGACGCCGGCCGTGAACAGGCCGTCGACGTCGTCCTTCGTCAGCCCCGCTTCCGCGAGCGCCGCACGCCCCGCTTCCGCGTGCAGCATGATGGCCGGCTTGTCCGGCACTCTCCCGATCTGATCCGACTCCGCAACCCCGACGATCGCGGTCTTCCCCGAAATCCGTTCCGGCACGTAACCCTCCCTTGCCCTTGCCCTCACCCCCCAGCCCCTTCTCCCAATGCTGGGAGACGGGGAGATTCCGGCGGCAGTCGTTCTGCCGATCCTCGCTCCCCCTCTCCGCGTCGGGAAGGGGGCCGGGGGGTGCGGTTACCTAGCGTCGTACAGTTGTCGTGTCAGCTCCGCATGACCGATGTGCTCGTTCGCATGCGCGACGGCGTTGATCAGCAATTCGCGGCCGGATGACGGGCCGCGACGTGGATGATCGTACGATCGATCGAGTATGTCACCTCCCAGTTCGGTCAGCCTGGCCGTGATCTGCGCCTTCACGTCGGTCCAGCGGTCGAGTAGTTCGTGCGCGCTGGCGCCAGAGGCTTCGAACTCCGCGTCGCGGTCACGGTCGTCAGGGCCGCCGCCCAGCACGACCAGCACGTTCTGCTTAACGTTGCCGATGATGTGCGTGCCGAGGATGTAGAGGCTGTTCGCCTCCGGCGCGGGCGGCTTCCAGTTGAGCCCTTCCGCGTCCAATCCTCCGACGCACTCGAAAATGCGGTCGACGGCGTTCGTCAGCTTTCTCGACAGCAACGCGATTTCTGGATGCTCCGCCATGCCGCGTCCTTTCGTTACCAGACCAGCTCGCCGTACGGTTCGATCATCGAGACCCAGGCCCGGCGTCCGTTGCCGAGGTCGATCCATTCCTCATCAGGCAGGGCGTTGATGTTGGCGGTAATGCCCGGCTGGTTCGCCTGGCCCTCGAACTCTGGGCCGAACGCCATTGGCACGACATCGGCCAATTGTTCGACGGTCCAGCGCTGGTCAGTGCGGATAGTGCGCACGATCTTGGGTTGAGACATGAAGGCGATGTTGTAGCCGAACGAGCCGAAGATGTGACCGGTGACATGCGCGGCGGCGTCGCTCGACAGGAAGCCGACGAGCGGGGCGACGTTGTCGGGGTCCTTTTCGGTGCCGATGGCCAGCTCGCTAGGAAGCTTGCCGGTGTGCGCGACGGCCTCGACGGCGCGGGGAATCGAGTCGATCATACGCGTCGCGCCGCTGGGCAGGATGGCGTTCGCGGTGACGCCGTAGCGGCCCAGTGAGGCGGCCATGGTGAGCGTCAGTCCGATGATGCCGGACTTGGCGGCGGCGTAGTTCGGCTGGCCCGGAGCGCCGAAGGCGGAGTTGGAGGACATGCTAATGATGCGTCCGCCCTCGCGACGCTCGCGGAAGTGGGCGGACGCCCAGCGCGACGTATTGAACGTGCCCTTCAGATGCACGGCGATGACAGCGTCCCATTCCTCCTCGGACATGTTGAAAATCATGCGGTCGCGCAGGATGCCGGCCACGTTGACGAGAATGTCCAGCTTGCCGTATGTGTCGATCGCCTGCTGCACCATCCCCTTGGCGGCTTCGAAATCGGTTACCGAATCAGTATTTGCGACCGCTTCACCACCTGCGGCAACGATTTCGTTGACGACCGTCGCGGCCGGTCCGGTGTCGACTCCTTCGCCGTCAAGTGACGCGCCGAGGTCGTTTACGACGACCTTCGCGCCCTCGCTGGCCAACAGCTGCGCGACGCCGCGTCCGATGCCGCGGCCCGATCCAGTGATCAGCGCGACCTTGCCATCTAGTAGTCCCATGCCGTCGTCTCCCTTCCCCGCTTCAGGATGCGGGCGCGCTCTGTGCCATCGTGTAGTACAGCATGTCCAGGCCACCCGGTGATCGGCCGTGCTCGGTCAGCATCGCTGCCACTTCGCTGCGATGCTGCGTGCCGTGGTTGGCGACGTGCAGCATGAGCTTCCACAAAGGGACTGGGGTGGACGGTCCGCCCGGCATGCCCAGCGGCCACTCCGCGCTCAGCTCATCATCGCTCAGCCGCTCGACGAGCCGTGTCGCCTGCGCGTCGATGTCGAGCCAAGTACGGCGGATCGCTGGAATGTCGTGGACGGAATCTCGGTCGATCGTCATGCCATACGCCTTCTCAACCGGCAACGAGCCGTCGAACCACGAGAACCAGCTCCACTGGGTCTCAATCATGTGGATCAGGGTTTCGCGCACGGAACCATGCCCAGCATGGCCGGGAATCTCCAACTGCTCCGGCAACATGCCTTCGGCAGCGGCGAGGATGCGCTCGGTCGCCCAGCCGTTGTAGTCGTAGTAGAGCCGGATCACATCTGAGGTCATGAGGCGGCGGGCTTCTGGCGGTTGGCCGCATAATACGGGCGGCGTTCCCAGTACTTGACTCCCTCGGCGATCTCCTTCCAGGTGGCTGGATCGTGCTGCATGGCGGCTGCGCCCTTGAGCGGGCGATCCTGGCCTTCGACTACCAGCGGCTCCGGAACGCCGGCGTTGACACCGACCGTCTCGGGGAAGAGATCAATCAGCTCCTGCGTCAGCCAGCGACGGTCAGCCTGGAGCACGCCCGCCAGCTCCCAGTGCGAATAGAGCTGGACCGTGTAGCCGCCGACCCCGAAGAAGTGCCCGTTGATCATGTGCGCGTCATCGGAGGCGAGATAGGCGACCATCGGCGCGACGTTGGCGGGGTCGCCTTCGGTTCCGACCGCCAGCTCGCTGGGGAGCTTGCCGGTCTCCTCCTGCACCTTGGCGGCGCGTGGGGTCGAGTCGATCAAGCGGGTCGCGGCGTAGGGCAGGATGGCGTTACTGGTGACGCCGTAGCGGTCGAGGCTGTTGGCCAGCGTCGCCGTCAGGCCCAGGATGCCGTACTTGGCGGCGGCATAATTCGGTTGGCCGGGACTGCCCCAGGCGGAAACGGACGAGAAGTTGATGATGCGGCCACCTTCCCGCCGGTCGCGGAAGTGGGCCGAGGCCCACTTGCAGGTGTTGAACGTGCCCTTGAGATGCACGGCGACGACGGCGTCCCATTCCTCCTCGGACATATTGAAGATCATGCGGTCGCGCAGAATACCGGCCACGTTGACGACGATGTCGAGCTTGCCGTAGGTGTCGATGGCTGACTGCACCATGGACTCGACGGCGTCGTAGTCGGTGATCGAGTCCGTGTTGGCGAGACCGCGCCCGCCAGCCGCCCCGATCTCATTGACGACCTGCTGGGCGACAGAGACATCCGCGCCCTCGCCTTCGAGGCTGGCGCCGAGGTCGTTGACGACGACCGCTGCTCCTTCCTGCGCCAGCAGCGTCGCGACGCCACGTCCGATGCCGCGTCCGGCGCCGGTGACCAGCGCGACCTTGCCTTCAAGCTTCCTCATCGTGCCTCCCTGTTCCTATCCTGCCGTGACGCGCTCGGGTCGACGGCGACTGGTCCGAGGGTCGTGGTTCGTCCGCGTTGGATGGGCTTTGAGCGCGGGAGGGTTTGAAGCCCTCCCCTGCTGGGTTCCGGGGAGATTCGTTCCTTTCAGTACTCGACATTCCGGAAGAAGATAACGTGCTCGTCGCGGTCCCAGATGGCGTATTGCCCGATCATCAAAGCGCCGGGATTGATCAAATAACGGCGTGTCGGCTCGATCGCCAGCGAACCGCGCGCGATGTCAAGCGTGCCGCGCTCGTCGCGCGCAACCCGGAAGTGTGTATGTCCGGCAAATGTCATGCGCGCCTTCGGCGTATGTCCGTTGAAGTGCGACCCTCGGCCGAACATGCGCGCGACCGGGTCCTGATGGCCCCAGTGCGACGATTCATGGGTGAGATGCACGTCGTCGATCAACACGTCCTCCTGCAATCCGCTCAGAAAGCGGACGGTTTCCTCCAGCAGTTCCAGTTCGCCGGCTGCCGCCAATAGCGCGACCTCCCGCTCATGGTTGCCGTAGACCCCGACGACGCTCCAGCCTGCCAGTGCCGCCGCGCAGCCATCCGCCTGCTCGTGCCGGTCGAACAGATCCCCCAGCAGGGCGATTGTCTCAACCCCGGACTCGTCACACCGCTCCAACGCCCGCTCCAGCGTCCGTGTGGCGCCATGCACGTCGGAGAAGATGCCGATCTTCGTGCCGAGGGATAAGGGCTCGAGGCCGGCAACCGCGTGTGGCAGGTCCGTGTTGAGGCCCCCGCGTTCAGTGCTATTCTCCACTACTCACTGATTCCTGTTCCCTCGGCGCTCATCCCTCGGCCCTCACTTCGGCACAATCAAACAGTCTACGACGCGCGCGCCCTTGCCGCGTTCGAAGACGAGCAGCGGGTTGATGTCTATCTCCGACACATCGTCCTGCACGTCGACACACAGTTGCGAGAAGCGGCCCAGGATGTCGATGATCGCGTTGATGTCGGCCGGCTCATCGCCTCGGGCGCCATCAAGGATTGCCTTGCCTCGCAGCCGGTTGAGCATGGCGCCGGCGACCGCTGGCGTGATCGGCGGCACGCCTAGCGCGACATCCTTCAGCACCTCGACGAAGATGCCGCCCAGCCCGACCGCGATGGCTGGCCCGAAGCTGGCGTCCTGCGTCATGCCGAGGATCAGCTCGCGTCCACCAGTGACCATCTCCTGCACGAGCACGCCGCTGATCTCCGCTTGCGGATTGTGGGCGTGGGCGTTGTCGACGATGGTCTGGAAGCCGTGGCGGGCAGCCGCCTCATCGGTGATGTCCAGCAGCACGCCGCCCGCTTCGGTCTTGTGCGCGATGTCGGGCGACTCGATCTTGAGCACGACCGGGAATGCGATCTCGGCAGCGGCCGAGGCTGCGTCGTCCGCGTTCGTCACCAGCGTCTCGCGGGCGGTCGGGATGCCGTAGAGCTGAAGTAGTGACTTTGCCTCGCGCTCGACCAGAGGCTTGCCACGGGCGGCGCGGACCATCTCGCGCGCCTGCCTGGCGAGCGCGCTGGGGCTGCTGACGGCGACGCCGTTGGTCTCACGCTCGCGCAAATACTCGGCGTAGCGGTTCATCGAGCGCACGGCCTTGAGCGCATTGTCCGCCGCTTGCAAGAACGGGACGCCGTCCCAGAACATCACCGGGTCGACCGGCGCCATGTCGGCGCGCCAGCCCTCGCCAACCTTGCCGGCGACGAGGGCCATGATCAGGAAGACTTTGTCCGGATACCTGGCTGGCATCTGTTTGATGACCTGTCCAACTGGCGCGTCGAGGTCGACCTTGTTCGGGTAGGCCTGGCCGTAGATGACGGTGTGGACGTTCGGATCCTCGGCCATGGCCTCCAACACGCCCTGCATGATCTCGGGCTGCTGAGCGACCTGTCCGGTGGTGTCGAGGGGGTTCCCGACCGTGCCGTAGGGCGGGATGATGGCATGCAGCTTCTTCTGGGTGTCCGGCGCCAGTTCCGGCAGCGAGATGCCGAGGTCCTGGCTGAGGTCGGATATGAGCCCGCCGGCGCCGCCGGAGACGAAGATGGTGCCGACGCCGTTGCCCCTGGGCAGCTTCTTCGAATGGAATATGGCCAGCGCCTCAATCATCTCGTCCAGGTCCTCGACACGGATGATGCCGGCCTGGCGCATGACCGTGTCGATGATCGCGTCGGATCCGACCATCGAGCCGGTGTGGGCGCGGGCCGCCCGTTGTCCGCCCTCGGAGCGTCCGATCTTCAGCACGACGAGCGGCTTGCGTCGCTCGGCGGCCATCTCCGCCACCTCGCGCAACTTGTCGGCGTCCCGGAACTGCTCGATGAAGCAGCCGATGACGCGCGTCTCGTCGTCCTCGACGTAGTAGCGCATGAAGTCGGTCGCGTCGAGGTCGGCCTCGTTGCCGGTCGTGACGACGTAGGAGTAGCCGAAGCCACGGTCGGTGGGCGGTATGACGGCGCTGTAGGCCAGCAGCCCGCTCTGAAACACGATCCCGACCGGCCCGCGATGCACGACATCGTAGGGACCGGACTTCGCGATCAGCTTGGCGGGGGTGGAGATGATGCCCAGGCAGTTGGGACCGACGATGCGGATGCCTGTGCGCCGGGCGAAGTCACGCAACTGAAGCTGCCGCTGGTGGGCTTCCTCGTCCGCCTGCTCGCCGAAGCCGCTGGTGATGATGTTGACGGCCTTGACGCCCGACCGCTCGGCCTGATCGAGCACGCTCATGACGTGCTGGCTGGGGACGACGACGATGGCCTTGTCCACCCCGCCGGGGATGGCGTCGAGTGTTGGATAGCAGGGGGTGCCCATCACCTCCTCATAGCGCGGATTGACGCCGTACAGCCTGCCCTCGTAGCCACCTCTCAGGATCAGGCGATGGATGCCGAAGGCGAAGCCCAGACGGGGCGTCGCGCCGACAATGGCGATGCTCTCCGGATGAAAAAGCGCCTGCATGGCGCGGGTGAAGCTCTCCTGCTCGTTCAGCGCTGCGTGGGTTTTCGTCGTTGCCACTACCTGACCCCCCGGCCCCCTCCCCCACGGGGAAAGGGGGAGCTGCTTGTCCAACTGCTACCCGCTACCCGCCAATCACTAGAAGTAAGTGCGGCCGAGTGTTTCGGCGATGCAGGCGGGCTTGTCCTGGCCTTCGACCTCGACTGTGACTTCGTAGGTTGTCTGGACCGCGTGTTCACCGATCGATTCGACGTTCAGCAGCTTGTGCCGCGAGCGGATGCGCTTGCCGACCGGCACCGGCGCAGTAAAACGCACGCGGTTCAGGCCGTAATTTACGCCCATCCTGCCGCCCAGATCGATCTTGACCCCCTGGCGTGTCGAGCCGAGATACGGCAGCAGCGACAGGGTCAGGAATCCATGCGCGATCGTGCCGCCGAAGAAGGTGTCCTTCGCCCGCACCGGATCGATATGGATGTACTGGTGATCGCCGGTGGCGTCGGCAAACGCGTTGACGCGCTCCTGAGTGATCTCCAGCCAATCGCTGACGCCGACTTCCTGACCGATCAGCTCCCTCAACTCATCGACCGTCGTGACGACCCTGTCGGGGCTGGTTGCGGTGTCGCTCATTTGTGACCTCCCTCGCTGGCACTGTCAGACGGCTGCGCCCGCCACGTGACCTGCCAGAACCTCCTGGAGCACACGCTCGCGGTGAAAATCGGTGTCGCCATACAACGGCTCCAGGTGCTTGGCGCGCTTGAAATAGAGGTGCAGGTCGTACTCCCAGGTATAGCCGATGCCTCCGTGCACCTGGATCGCATTGCCGCACACCTCACGGGCAGCCACGTTGACGGTCGATTTGGCGACCGAGGCCGCCATGGCGGCGTCTGGCGCGTCGGCGTCGATGGCCCAGGCGGCGTAGTAGACGGCGGCGTGGGCGTTCTCGACCAGCTCCAGCATCTCGGCCAGCATGTGCTTTACCGCCTGGAACTGCCCGATGAACTGCCCGAACTGCTTGCGCACCTTGGCGTAGTCGACCGACATCTCCAGCGATGTGCGGGACGCGCCGAGCATCTCCGCGCTGGCCCCGACCGCCGCGTAGCGTAGCATCATCTCCAGCGCCGGCCAGGCTCCGCCCTCGGCGCCGATGAGGTTTTCAGCAGGGACGGTCACGTCGTCGAACGTCAGGGTCGCGACCTTGGAGGTCATGTCGAGCATGGTGTTCGTCTCGATCGACAGGCCCGCCGTGTCGCGCGGGACGGCGATCAGCGACACGCCGTCAGCGCCGGAGTCGCCGGTGCGTGCCGCGACCAGAATGACATCAGCGGTGTGGCCGAACGCGACGAAGCGCTTCGTTCCATTGAGGACGTAGCCGTCGCCAGTCTTCCCGGCTGGCAGGCCGATCGTGTCCGGTCCCCAGCCCAGCGAATCCTCCAGGAACGCGACGGTCAGCGTCAGATCGCCCGCGCTGACGTCGGGGATATAGCGCGCGGCGGCGTTCTCGTCACTGGAGTGCATGATGGCCGCGCCGGCCATGATCGTCGCGAAGTACGGGCCGGGGTAAGGGATGCGGCCCATCTCCTCCAGAATGATGGCCTGCTCGACCATGCCAAGCCCGCCGCCGCCGTACTGTTCCGGGAACGGCGTGATGCCGAGCCGGACGAACTCGCGGTATGTGTCGCGAGCGTAGCCCGTGGCGTCCTCCATCATCGCCCGCACGTGGCTCACCGGCGCCTGCTCGGTCAGGAACTCGCGCACGAGGTTCCTGAGCGTGACCTGATCTTCAGAGAAGTCGAAGTCCATTGTTGTCTCCTGTTGGCCGTAACGTGTAACGCGTAACGTGTAACGCGTCGATGAGGTCGTCCACGCGTTACGCGTTACGACAGCGCTAATCCGACGCCGCTGCCGCCTTCTCCGGCGCCGGCATGCGGTCGGCGCGGACTTCCTTCGGCAGGCCGAGTACGCGCTCGCCCAGGATGTTCTTCTGAATCTCGGACGAGCCCGCGTAGATCGTCCCGGCCCGCGACCAGATGAACGGGTAGGACCAGCTGCCATCGGTCTCGACGCCACCGCCGCTGCTGCCGTGGTAGGCGAGGTCGCCGGGGATGCCGTCTAGCTGCTGGCCGTACGGGCCAAGGATGTCGAGGATGATCTCCTGCAGCCGCTTGTCCAGCTCGGAGTAGTGCAGCTTGGCTATCGAGGCTTCCGGTCCGGGCCGTAGACCCTTTTCGAGGCGGCTCAGAATGCGCAGCGACGCATAGCGCAGCACCTCGATCTCGGCGTAGATCTGGCCGAGGCGCTGGCGGGTCAGCGGCTTGTCGACCGCCCGCGTGCCATCTTGACGCAGCGTGTTAGCGACCGCCAGCAGGCGCGCGTACTGCTCCTGCAGGCGCGAGACCCGGCTGAGCGTGTTGCCGCCCCGCTCATAGCCGAGCGTTGTCTGGGCGATGTGCCAGCCCGCGTTCAGCTCGCCGATCAGGTTGTCGGCCGGGACGCGCACGTTAGAGAAGAAAACCTCGGAAAACTCGCTGCTGCCGCTGATCTGTTTCAACGGTCGCACCTCGACGCCCGCCTGCCGCATGTCTATCAGGATGCAGGAGATGCCCTGATGCTTGGATGCGTTGCGGTCGGTGCGGGCCAGCATCAGACCCCAGTCGGAGTGATGCGCGCCGCTGGTCCAGATCTTCTGGCCGTTGATGACGAACTCGTCGCCGTCGATGTCGGCGCGGCATTGCAGGCTGGCGAGGTCGGAGCCGGAGTTTGGCTCGGAGTAGAGCTGGCACCAGATCTCTTCTCCGGTGAGGATGTTCTTGACGTAGCGCTGCCTCTGCTCCTCTGTGCCGTGGTGGATGATGGTCGGGCCGACGATCGAGATGCCGAGCCCGCCGACGCCGGCCGGCGCGTTGATGCGGGCCATCTCCTCGCCGACGATGGCCTGTTCCATCGGCCGCGCTTCCTGACCGCCGTAGGCCCTCGGCCAGCCCATGCCGATATAGCCGGCCTCGTACAGCTTGCTGTGCCAGGCCCTGCGCTGCTCGAGCGTCGTGATCGGCTCTGTGGGGAGATTCGTCTCCAGCCACTGCCTGACCTGCTGGCGGTAGGCCTTGTCTTCCGCGGTGTAGTTGAGGTCCATGCTGAGCACTCCTCTGTTCGATTCGACCGAGATGACGGAACGGCCTGATGGTGTCGTGCCGGCCGGTCAGCGTGTCTTCCAACCGCCCAGCTTGCTCCTGCCCGTGCCTCCTCAGTATGCCCCGACACGTCGTCTTCGTGCGCGGCGCACGCTACCGTGAAAACGGCGTGGGTGTCAAGGTCAGATTTGGACTTACGCGACGAGTAGTGGAGGGCGCGCGACTCGATCCGGCGAGGCGCGCCGGAATGATCGTATTTAGCGCCAGGGCACGGTCGCCCGGGGACTTTTGGGGCCGGAAACGTTCCCGGCCGGGTCGCACAATGCGGGGAGCATTGCGGGCAGCGAGTTCCGTGGGGCACAGCTACGCAAGCGCGTAGAGCTGCGCCATGGAAGCACGCACTCAATATAGAACATTTGTTCTATCTTGTCAATGGGTCTGAGTCACAATTCGGGACTATCGCGAACGTGAGGGTCGCGGCCAGGAGCGGAGGCGCGGGCCCTCTGCGGGGCTTCAGGCGAGGTCGATGACATCGAAGGCTTCAGTTGTCGCAGGTCTGCGCAGGTGGCGCGCGGCGCGGGCGGCGCTGCGATGCGCGCGAGTGGCGGGCGCCTGGGCTTCCAGCACGCCTCGCGAGGTGGCCAGCTCGATCAGCACCGCGCGCGAAAGGGCGCGGCTTTCGAAGACCATGACGCCATAGCCGTCTGCTTCGGCCGTTGACAGCGATCGCGCCATCTGTTGGAGCGCCTTTGTCGCCGCGTCCCAGTGCGGAGGCTCGATGTCCTCGGTCATCGTGCGACCCAGCAGTACGCCGAACCCGCGTGTCGAACCGAGCCGCAGATCGCAGACGGGCACGTCATACGCGTCGCGCACGTACGAGCCGACCATCAGCGGCGCGTACAGGCTGAGATTGTCGGCGGACTCCGCGTTGATCCCTCCTCGCTCACGGTCCTCGGCGGTTTCCCAAACAGTTATCGATGATGCCTGACCTGTCCGGCGACTGGCGACGCCCGCGACCAGGACCAGCCCCGGAAGGCCGGCCACCATCGGCATCGACGACGTGCGATAGATCGTAAGCAGCGTGTCGAGATCTTCCGGATTGGTCTTCAGGGAGATGATGCGGGCGAAGTACGGCGGGTTGTGACCGGTCATTCGTGCGCCTCAGTCGGGCAGCGGGATGAAGATCGAGAGTCGCTCGACATCGCCGACGCCGCGCGTAATGTGTCCCTTGCCGCTCGTGTCCTCCGCCAGCATGATCGAGCCGGGGCCGATCCGGCGCACTTCGCCGTCGCTGGCCTCCACCTCGGCCTCACCGGAGAGGGTGATGACGAACTGCCTGCGTGGCGCGGGATGCCAGTCGATGAACTGATCGGAGGGGCTGCGGCGGAAAATGACGCCTGTTGCCGGGATCAGCGACGAGAGACTCGATTGGCCGGAGGACTCGCCGAGGTTGATCTCGAGGTCCTCAAAGTGGGTTTCACCGTCTGAATCGGCGTAAATGCGAAAGTACTTCATCGCTCGCTCGACTTCCTAGGCTCAGGTCCTGCGCGGTGCGCAGTCTACGATCCGATCGAGATGAGCCGCCGCTCCCAAACTGAACGCGCGTCACAAGTCGCTAGATTCGGGCGCCGACTTCCCACCGTTGTAGTTTGGGAAGGTGGCACTGGCCGGGAGCGCGTCTCCCAGCCGTTCGCATGTCGCACAATTACTCAAGTGGTCGCCAGCGGTAGCCTCCCCCGGCGCCGATGATTCGTCCCCAGCCGGGGAATTTTGCGTGCGACCAGGTCACGAGCGCGTTCTCAGCAACGACCTGTGGCAGGACACGCTTCCGCGAGGCCGTTATCGCTGAGGCATCGCGACGGGTGGGTGTGAGCCAATCGATGTGCTCGAACTCAACCGCATAGTGGACGAGGTCACCGAGGTGCCAGCAGCTTGCGCCATCAGATTCGATGCGGATGGCCCGGTGGCCGGGTGTCTCGCCGGGGGTAGGCACGAGCGTAAGCCCGGGAACGACCTCGACGTCGCCCTCGACCAGGTCCAGCAAACCGGCCTGCATGATAACCTGCAACCGCTCGCGCATCTCAATTGTGACGCTGCTGAATGGGCTGGCAGCGACCGGACGCATCGTGCCGTCCGGTTCGAAGTGCAGATTCCAGTCGGCTCGATCGAGCAGGTCGCGCGCGTTAGGGAAGCGGGGGAGCTGCCCGCCGTTCTGGGCAACGGTGACGCCGAGGCAGTGATCAAAGTGGGCGTGGGTGACGACGACATGTGTGACGGAGTCGTTACTCACTCCTAGCGTCGAAAGTCCAGCCTGAAAGCCCGGCGTGAATGACCACCCCTTGAAGACGCCTTTGGCGGCCTCGAACGTCGGCGTGCCGGGATCGTCCAGCCCCGGATCGACGACGATCGACTCGGCGCCGTGACGCAGGAACGCGCCGCCGCTGTAGAGCGTGATGTTGGCGTCAGCGTCCGCGTCGGGCACGGCGGGCCGCCAGACTTCTTCTGGAACATTGAGCTCGACCGGATACGGACCGGAGCCTTCGAGGATGAGCGTCATCTCGGTGTCGCCAACGTTGCGGGTGGAAAGATAGGCGCTGGCTGAGGGTGACATACGTGTTCCTTCGTTCTCGACACACGGCCTGCCGGATTCTGCTCACCGCCAAGCATTCTCGCCGGGATCGAGCGTCGGGTCAACCTCGGTTGGGTGTTGGACGTGCGCGAACCCGCCTGCAACAACGGATGGGGAGAACGTCGCGGCCTGGCATTGGCACAGACCCTGCACATTCGTGCTTGTGCCGGACGTCAACGTCCGGCGATCGATGCGACCAGCGAAGGGGGGCAATTGACACTCATCGGTTATCACGCCTCGCACGAGCAGTTCCCGCCGAGCGAATTGCTGGAGTACGTTCAGCTTGCTGAGCGATCTGGCTTTACGGCGGCGATGTGTTCGGACCACTTCATGCCATGGAGCGAGGCGCAGGGTGAATCGGGCTTCGCCTGGTCGTGGCTGGGGGCGGCGATGGCGCGCACGACACTGCCCTTCGGTGTCGTTAGCGCGCCTGGCTATCGCTATCACCCGGCCGTCATCGCCCAGGCGGCCGCTACGTTGTCCGAGATGTTTCCCGGACGCTTCTGGATCGCCGTCGGCAGCGGCGAAGCGATGAACGAGCACATTACCGGCGAGCGCTGGCCGATCAAAGCGGAGCGCAACGCGCGCCTTCGCGAATGCGTTGAGGTCATGCGCGCGCTCTGGCGTGGCGAGCTCGTCACCCACGATGGCCGCGTCACTGTTGAGGAAGCAAAGCTGTACACGCTGCCGCACGCGCCGCCAATGGTCGTCGGCGCGGCATTGTCGGTCGAAACCGCGAGCTGGATGGGGGAGTGGGCGGACGGTCTCATCACGATCAACCAGCCGGATAGCAAGGAGCGAGAGGTCATCGACGCGTTCCGCGGCAACGGCGGCGCGGGCAAGCCGGTGTACATGCAGGTTCACCTGTCGTGGGACACGAGCGAGGAGCTGGCGCGTGAGAGCGCCTTCAACCAATGGCGAACGACGGCACAGGACAGCAAGGTGCTCGACGACCTGCGGCTGCCGCACCAGTTTGAGGCGGCTGCCAAGTTCGTGCGCCCCGAGGACATGGACGCTGGCGTGCGGATTTCAGCAGACCCTCAGCAGCACATCGACTGGCTGGCGGGGGACCTTGAGCTCGATCTGGCGGGGGTGATGCTGCACAACGTCGGGCGGAACCAGCGGGAGTT
>DATKCN010000330.1:0-10472 GCA_035513175.1 Thermomicrobiales bacterium | reverse complement strand
CCCGATCATCCGGAGGTCTGTCGCCTGGCTGAGTCGTTGCTCTCGACGTTCTCCAAGGCGCCGGTGCGAGAGTGCTGCGACCGGGGCGAGCGCCCTCGCTGTCGCTTCCAGGTCGACGCACCCGCGCCGACCGGTGAACCTCGCGTGACCTGAAGCCGTCCGCCGTCGATGCGCGGCCAGCAACAAGCCCCGGCATTGTTGCCGGGGCTCGCTTTCACCGTCTCGACACGCGTCGGGTGGTCGCCCATCCTCCAAGCATCACGTGTTTAGATCAGCTCGTCGTCCCCCAGTCCGTTGCCGCCCGCCACCGCCAGCAGCGCGTCCTCCGGCACGACTCGGCCCGACAGTTCCGGCGACGTCGCGCGGATGCGCCCCTCGATCTCGCCCAGAATGTCCTTATTGTTCGACAGGAACTCCTTGGCGTTTTCGCGACCTTGACCCAGCCGCTCCTCGCCGAGGTAGAACCACGCCCCGCTCTTGCGCACGATGCTCATGTCCACCGCGACATCCAGCACGCTGCCCGACTTCGAGATGCCTTCGTTGTACATAATGTCGAACTCCGCCTGGCGGAATGGCGGCGCTACCTTGTTCTTCACAACCTTCACGCGGCAGCGCCCGCCGACCGTCTCGGTGCCCTGCTTGATCGCCTCGATGCGCCGAATGTCCATGCGCACCGACGAGTAGAACTTCAGCGCCTGCCCGCCGGTCGTCGTCTCCGGGCTGCCGAACATCACGCCGATTTTCATGCGCAGCTGGTTGATGAAGATCACCGAGGTGCGCGAGCGGGAGATGGCGCCGGTCAGCTTGCGCAGCGCCTGACTCATCAATCGGGCCTGCAGGCCGACGTGCGAGTCCCCCATGTCTCCCTCGATCTCCGCGCGCGGCACCAGCGCGGCCACCGAGTCCACCACGATCACGTCCAGCGCGCCGGAGCGCACCAGCGTCTCCGTAATCTCCAGCGCCTGCTCGCCCGTGTCCGGCTGCGAGATCAGCAAGTCATCCAGGTTCACGCCGCACTTCTCGGCGTAGAGCGGGTCCAGCGCGTGCTCGGCGTCGATGTAGGCCGCCACGCCCCCCATCTTCTGCGCCTCGGCGATGATGTGCTGCGCCAGCGTCGTCTTGCCGCTCGACTCCGGACCGTAGATCTCAGTAATGCGGCCGCGCGGAATGCCACCGATCCCCAGCGCCAGATCGAGCGCGATCGAGCCGGTCGGAATCGCCTCAATCGGCACCCGCGACTGGTCGTTCATCTTCATGATCGACCCTTTGCCGAACTGTCGCTCGATCGTCGCCAATGCCAGATCGATTGCCTTGTCGCGTTCGCTCACGATGCAGAGCCTTTCTTGTCAGGCGGCTTCACGAGGTCGCAAAAAGTAGAATGCATGTTCTACTTTCGTGCTCAGATTGTACCCCCTTACTCTGTCACGGTCAATCGCATTGTGCAAGATGCAGCGCGTGCGCTACAGGGCTTATGCGTGAGTGATGCAGCGGTTGTCGGACGCGACGCAGCGAGCACGGCCGGCTCGTAGGGGCGCATCGAATGCGCCCTGCTAGCCGATGCGCCGCTGGCGAGCGATGGCCATCTGGCCGCCGCCCTGCCGATTGGACGGCCCTGGCCGCGGACCGGGCGCATGCCTTGCGCTCCTACGAAGGCGACTGTCGCGGCTCAGACAGTAGGCCGGCATAACAGCGACTCGCGCATAAGCCCTGCGTGCGCTAGCGTCCCATCAGTCGTCCGGTAGCCTGCCCGAACATGACTCTCCGATTAACGCGGGTGGTCACGCTCATGACACCGACTCTAGTCGATTGGCAGCGCGGGGATCGATCATTCGAGGCGTCCCGGACGCGCTGATGTACGATGCCAGCTATGAATACGCCAACACTTCACATCCGTCTGCTTGGCGCGGCCGACATACGAACCAACGCCGGCGAGACCGTGCCTGTCGAGTCCGCGCGCGCCGCGTCCCTTCTCGCCTACCTGCTGCTCCACCAGGACGCCCCGCAATCGCGCCAGCGCCTTGCGTTCCTCCTCTGGCCCGATTCCACCGAATCGCAAGCCCGCACCAATCTCCGGCACGTCGTCCACACCCTCCGGCGCGCTGTGCCGGACCTGGATGCCTTTGTCGAGGTGACGCCCCACACCCTGCGCTGGAACGCGGCGTCGCCTCACTGGCTCGACGTCGCCGAGTTCAACCAGTTGCTCGAAACCGCGCGCGGCAATGACGGCGACGCTCTAAGCGCGCTGCGGCAGGCGGTCGATCTGTATCGCGGCGAGCTTCTGGAGGGCTCCTACGAAGAATGGCTCCTGAGCGAGCGCGAACTGCTGAGCCTGCGCTTCCGCGACGCGCTGATCCGCATCGCGTCCATCCTGGAGCAGCGCGGCCAGCCTGACCGGGCACTGCCCTATGCCGAACGACTCCTGCGCCACGACCCGCTCGACGAGTCCGCCTGCCGCCTCCTGATGCGACTGCATGACCTGTCCGGCGACCGGGCGCGCGCCATGCGCGTCTACCACGAGTGCGCGGCGGTCCTGGAGCGTGAGCTGGGCGGGCAACCATCAGAGCTGACCCTGGCTGCCTACCAGTCGTTGCTTCCGGTCGAGCGCGAACATGCTCCAACCCGCGGTAGTGGCCCGGAGCTGATTGGCCGGCGTCAGGAGCGGCAGCAGCTGACCGACCTCTGGCGTCGCGCCGCTCGTGGCAGTCCCAACCTCGTCGTGCTGGCCGGTGAGGCTGGCGTCGGCAAGACGCGCTTGGTGGAAGAGCTCGCCTCGTGGTGTCTGCACCAGGGTGCTGTTGTCGCCAGCGCCCGCGCCTACGCCGCCGAAGGAGCCCTCGCATTCGGCCCGGTCGTCTCATGGCTGCGAGCCCCAGCGGTCTGGCAGCTCCTGCCGTCGCTCGCTCCCGCAATCCTCTCGGACCTTGCGCGCGTCCTTCCAGAGCTTTCAGACTTGCCCGGCGTCGCCCCTCCCGAGCTGCTCCCAGCTCGCGACTACCGCCAGCGTGTGTTCGACGCCATGGCGCGGGCCTTGCTTTCGACCGCTGAGCCGCTCCTGCTCGTTGCTGACGACCTGCACTGGTTCGACATCGAATCCCTGCAGTTCCTGCACTACCTGCTACGCAGCGCCTCACACACTCGGCTGCTCGTGGCTGGCACGGTCCGTGATGAGGAGCTTGACCCCGACCACCCCGTTGGCGAGCTGGTAGCCGGACTGCGCTCCCTCGATCGCTACATCGAGCTCGCCATCGACCGCCTCGACCGCGACGAGACGCTCCTGCTGGCGTCCGCACTTGTGGACCGCTCCATTTCCGACACCGATGCCGATGCCCTCTACCGCGAGACCGAAGGCAACCCACTGTTCGTGGTCGAGACGATCCGTGCCGGTTGGCAGCATGCTGGCACAGACCAACCGTCCCTCAGCCCGCGCGTGCAGTCCGTGATTCAGTCCCGTCTGCTGCAGCTCAGCTCAGCTGGCCGTGAGCTGGTCGCCGTCGCAGCCACGATCGGACGCGCCTTTTCCGCCGATGTGCTGCGCGCGGCCGCTGCCGTCGACGACGACACACTGGTGCAAGCGCTCGACGAGCTCTGGCGTCGTCGTATCATCGACGAGCAGGGCGCCGATGCCTACGACTTCACGCACGATAAGATTCGCGAAGCCGCCTATCAGGACATGAGCGCCGCGCGCCGCCGCCAGATGCATGCCCGCGTCGCGTCCGCACTCGAACGCGTCCACCACCGCGACGCCAGCGACGTAAGCGGCCAGATTGCGTCGCACTATGATCTCGCCGGTGACATCGATCGCGCCGTCAGCTGGTACGAGCGGGCGGCAGAAGCCTCCCAGCAGCGCCATTCCAATGCCGAGGCTGTCCGCCAGCTCCGCCGCGCTGTCGATCTGCTTCGTTCCCAGCCCGAGACCTACACTCTTCGACTGCGCGAGCTCAAGCTGCTCACTGCTCTACCCAGTCCCCTCGTCGCTGTGGATGGCTACCAGTCCCCCTTCGGCTCGGAGGTCCATGAGCGCGCCCTCGTGCTCTCGGACCAGTTGGGCGTCGAGCTGGAACCGCCGCTGCTCTGGTCAATGGCAGTCTCGAGCCTCCCGAGCGGCGACTTCGCAACTGCCCATCACTACGGGAGCCGGCTGCGCGCCATCGGCGAACGCGCCGCGGACGACGTCGTCATCGTTCAGAGCGAGTATGTGCTCGGCATTACTGCGTACTGGGGCGGCGAGCTTGTCGACGCTTGCGCGCACTTCGAGGCGGTCATCGAGCGTTTCGATCCCCGCGATCGCAACGCTCACCTCCTGCGCTTTGGCCAGGATCCGTATGGCATCTGCCAGATGCGCCTCGCGTTCACCTACTGGTTTCTCGGGCGTACCGCCGACGCCATCCGCGCCCGCGATCAGGCCGTCGCTGGTGCTGCCGCGCACGCGTACTGGTTTAACCGGCTCAGCGTGCTGCACTTCGCCGGTCTGCTGGCAATCGAGCTGGACGACCGGGCTTTCATGCGCGAATGCGTCAGCTTCCTCGTCGCGGTGCGCGAGGATTACGTCGCCGCCTACATCGAGCGCAATGCAGACGCCCTCACCGGCTATCTTGATATCCTGGATGGCCGCGCCAGCTCAGCCATCGCCGCCATGGAGCGCTCGTTTGACTCTGACGAAACCGTCTTTCAGATGCCCGGACAGTGGTCCACTGTCGCGCGCGTCCTCCTGGCGGCGCGCACGCACCTCGGCGAGCCTCACGCCGGTCTGGCGGCGGCCAACCGCTTGCTTTCCGCCAGGGATGGCGTCCGCTTCTGGGAAGCGGAAGCGCGCCGCATGCGTGCCGAGTTCATGTTGGCGCTAGGCGTTGACAGCAGCGAGGTCGAGAAGGAGCTCGATCTGGCGCTGGCCGTTGCCCGTCGGCAGCGAGCCACCGCGCTGGAGCTGCGCGTCGCAATCAGCATGGTGCGTTGCCGCAGCGCCCGCGGCGACACCGTGGCTCTGAGCTCCGCCCGCGAGCTGCTCGCCCACCTCGTCGACGCCCTTTCCGATGGCTCTGACACCGCCGATCTGCGGGACGCCATCTCCCTGCTCTCCTCCACCTAGCCCCGCCAGCCGCTCTCCCCCAAACGCTCGAGGAACGCTTCGGGAACGGAGCCTCAGTCATCATGTCCGCACGCTGACGCGCAGCAACGATGAAGGAGGGATGATGGACTACGACCCCACGGATGCTACCGACGGCGGGCGCCCGCGAACGCATCTGTTCTCGCTGCGGCTCTGGCGGGTTGACACCCCCACCGGCGCCGAATATCGCGGCAGCGTCCGTGATGTGGTCAACGGCGCCTGGCGGCATTTCCGCGACTGGTCCGACGCCCAGTCCTTCATCGTGGAACGCGTCGAAGAGTGTGAGCGCGAGCGCGAGCTGATCGCGAACGAGGATGGAGGCATGTCATGACTGTGGCAATCGCGGAACACGCCGCGATAGACATTACCCTGCTGCGCTCCCGTTTCCGGGGCGCGTTGCTGCGCCCTGGCGAGGAAGGCTACGACGAAACCCGCCGCATCTGGAACGGCGCCTTCGATCGCCGCCCGGCCGTGATCGCGCGCTGCGTCGGCGCCGACGACGTTGCCGAAGCCGTTCGCTTTGCCCGCGAGCGCGATCTGCTCGTCTCGGTGCGTGGCGGCGGCCACGCGGTCGCCGGTCACGCCGTCTGCGACGACGGTCTGATGATCGATCTTTCCCTGATGCGTTCCGTGCAGGTGGACCCCGTCTCCCACACGGCCCGTGTCGCCGGGGGCGCGCTCTGGAGCGACGTAGACAAGGTCGCCCAGTCGCACGGACTGGCCGTCACCGGCGGCATTATCAGCCACACCGGCGTCGGCGGCCTGACCCTCGGAGGCGGCCTCGGCCACCTGATGCGCAAGTTCGGGCTGACTGTCGACAGCCTGCTCTCCGCCGATCTCGTCACAGCCGCGGGCGAGCGGCTCCACGTCAGCGCAGATAGCAACCCGGAGCTGTTCTGGGGACTGCGCGGCGGAGGCGGCAACTTCGGCGTCGTAACCAGCTTCGAGTACCAGTTGCATCCGGTCGGACCAACGGTCCTCGCTGGACCCGTGTTCTGGAGGCTGTCCGATGGCCCCGACGTGCTGCGCTTCCTGCGCGACTTCGCGCCGGACGCTCCCGACGACCTCGGCATCACCATCGCCGCTCGTCTCGCGCCGCCTATGCCTTTCGTTCCGAAGGAGCTGGTCGGCTCGCCGATCTTCGGTCTTATTCTCGTCTGGGCTGGAGATCACGACGAAGGACGACGCGTTATCGAGCCGCTGCTGAAGATGAGCAGCCCGATCGCCGAGGTCGTGCGTCCAACCCCCTACGTCGCGATTCAGACACTGCTCGACGCCAGCGCCGCCCACGGCAATCACTACTATTGGAAATCCCACCGCATCCCACTGCTCAGCGAAGGCGCCATTGAGGCGATCGTGCAGGGTGTCGAAACGATGACGTCTCCCATGTCGCAGATCAGCGGCTGGGCCATCGGCGGCGCGGCCAGCCGCGTCGCCCCGGACGCGACAGCCGTCGGCGCTCGCGAAGTCGGCTTCGAGCTGAACGTCACCGCCGCCTGGCAACCTTCGAATCCAGACGGCGCCCGTCACGTCGCCTGGGTGCGCGAGACGTGGGAGCAGCTTCGTGCCGACAGCGTCGGCGTCTACGCCAACTTCCTCTCCGACGAGGACCAGGCGGGTGTCGAAGCTGCGTATGGCCAGCGGCTCGCGCGCCTGACTGCCGTTAAGGACCGCTACGACCCGACCAACCTGTTCCGCATGAACGCCAACATCCGACCGAGCGCGCGTCCTCACACGGGACGCACGCCGTAGGAGAGGGTTTCAAACCCTCCCGCTCTTCGATCGCACATTGTCCGTGAATTGCGACGGCGCAACCAGACAGTATCGGACGAACGTTTCACTCATGCCGAAAGGACATCCAACATGTACGACGCGATCGTTGTCGGCGCCCGCTGCGCCGGTTCCCCCACTGCCATGCTGCTGGCCCGCCAGGGCTACAAGGTCCTGCTGCTCGATAAGGCCCGCTTCCCCAGCGACACCATGTCGGTCCACTACATCCACCAGGCGGGCGGCGCCAGCCTCCAGCGCTGGGGACTGCTGGAGCGCGTCGCCGCAACCGGTTGCCCGCCCCTCGCCTCGCAACGCATCGACTTCGGCCCCGTCGCCCTGACCGGCTCGCCTCCCCCGGCGGACGGCGTCTCGCTTGGCTACGCCCCGCGCCGCGTTATCCTCGATCACATCCTCGTCCAGGAGGCCGTTGCCTCCGGCGCCGAGTTGCGCGAGCGCTTCACCGTCAAGGACCTGGTCTTCGACGGCGACCGCGTCACCGGAGTGCGCGGCAGCGTCGCCGGTGGGGAGACCGTAACGGAGCGCGCCCGTATCGTCATCGGCGCCGACGGTCTGCATTCCACCGTTGCGAAGGCCGTGCAGGCGCCTGCCTACGAGGAAGCGCCCGCGCTGACCTGTGCCTACTACGCGTACTGGGAGGGATTGCCCGTCGAGACGGTGGAGCTGTACTCCCGGCCGGAGCGCGCGATCATCGCCGCGCCGACGAATGACGACAAATCGTTCGTGATCATCTACTGGCCACGCGCCATGTTCCACGAGGTCCGTTCTGACATCGAGGGACACTACATGCGGGCGCTCGACCTCGTCCCGGGTCTCGCCGAGCGCGTCCGCAACGCGCGCCGCGTCGAGCGCTTCGTTGGCACGGCCGACCTGCCAAACTACTATCGCAAGCCCTACGGGCCCGGCTGGGCGCTGGTCGGCGACGCAGGCTACCACAAGGACCCCATCACCGCCGAAGGCATCACCGACGCCTTCCGCGATGCCGAGCTGCTCTCGGAGGCCATCCACGCCGGGTTCTCCGGAGCCATGCCACTGGAGGACACAATGGCGGCCTACGAGCATCGCCGCAACGAGGCCAGCATGCCCATCTACCAGATGACCCTCGGCCTCGCCTCGCTCCAGCCGCCCCCTCCCGACCAGGCGGCTCTCATCGGCGCGCTGGTCGGCAACCAGGAGCAGACCAACCGCTTCATCGGCACCCTCGCCGGAACCGTCCCGATCCCCGAATTCTTCTCTTCCGAGAACGTCGGACGCATCTTCGAGGAAGCCTCACACGGCGTCCCGGCCTGACCTCAAACCTCCCAGTCTCCCCCTTCCCTCGCAGGGAAGGGGGCCGGGGGGTTAGGTCCGTGCTCCCGCGTCGTCCTCGGCATGGCGAACGCCAACGACGGCTCGATCGCCCCAGAACCGGCGCTTTGGCCGCGCGTCCATCTCCGCGATCACCCGCTCGATCGCCCGTAGTGGAATGGGGTAGATCGGCAGGCCCTGCTCCACCTGAAGCTCGTACAGGGCGTCCATCAATGGATCCAGAACGGCGAACATGTCCTCGACATCGACCGTGATGTTCAGACCCACGCCGCATGGATCGTCCATCTCGACGATCTCGAAGCTGGCGTCGGGGTGGCCTAGAGCAACCAGCCGCTGGAGCTCGCTGATGGCCAGTCGCATCCGCGGTTCGTCGGGATCCCACCGCGTGCAATTCGAATGCGTCACTTCCGGCTGGTTCCTTTCAAACGCGCCTGAATAGTACCCACAAACAGGGACGCGTGCTCAACAGCCCGCCGCGCGTTGCGCTGGCTGACAAGCACGAAACGGTAGTCCGCGATGATTCGCAGGGTCGCCAGTTGCGGCAGGACATCTCGCATCGACAGCGGGTACAGCTTCCGCCGGGTGATGAACTGCCCTGCGAACTGCGACTGCACGTAGCCGTGACTCCACTCGTCGCCCTGGCGCGGTATCCCTGCCTCCATCAATGCCGCCACCGCCGCCTGAAAGCATGCATAGAAGGCGCGATTCGCACACGCGTTGTCGCGGCCGTTCGCAAGCTCACTTTGCGCGCTCGCCAGATTCTCCTCTGCCTTGATCAAAATGACCCTGATGTCGCTTGCGGCAGGCATGGCTGGCTTAGCCCCTCCATCCTGCGCATCGCGCGGAACCACTAGTCACCATCGCCACCACCCGCTCAGCCCAGAATCCGCCGCGCCGTCGCCATGTACACCTGCGCCTGCGTCACGAGATCGTCGACGAAGACGGCCTCGTTCGCCCCGTGCGCATTCTCCCCGTTCGGGCCAAATCCGACCGTGTCGATCCCCGCGAAGCGGTACAGCCGCCCGTCCGTCGCCCCTGCCCACGTCCGGAAGAACTCCGGCTCCTTGCCCGTGATCGCGCGCACGCTCTCCTGCAGCATCCTCACCACCGGCGAGTCCTGCTCCGTGATGTTCGCGGGCGTGTAGCCCTCTTCCTCGTCCGACGGCAGAATCTCGTAGTCGAAGCGCGGGTCCTCTGCCTTCACCGCGTCGAGCTGTGCCGTCACTTCCGCCAGCACGCTCTCCCTGGTCTCCCCCGGGATCGTCCGCCGGTCGACCGTAATCACGCATTCTCCCGGCACCACGTTCGACACGATCCCGCCCGCGATCTTGTTCACCGAGATCACCGGCTTCCCGACCGCCGGATGCTCCTTATCGAGGTCCCCCTCCAGCGCCAGGATCCCCTTGGCCGCCAGCATGATCGCGTTGATCCCCGTCACCCGCGCCGCCGCCGTGTGCGAAGCCCGTCCGATGAAGCGCACCCGGAACCCCATGATGCCCCGCTCTGCGTTGCGCACCTTCAGCTGGCTGCCCTCGCCGATCAGCACATAGTCCGGCCGCGGCAGCTTCCCGGCCTCGATCTGCTCCAGCACGTGCTTTGTCCCGAAGTCCGCCCCCCGCTCCTCGTCCGACACCACATGCGCCTGCAGCGTGCCGTTCAGCGGCTCGTCCTTCAGCGCCATCATCACGTACAGCATCACCCCGACGGCGCCCTTCATGTCCGAAGAGCCCCGCCCGAAGATCCTCGTGCCGTCCTCCGACAGCACCCCCGTCAGCGGGTCCGTCAGCCAGCGGTCCGGGTCCGACACCGGCACCGTGTCCAGATGCCCATTCATCGCGACGACCGGTCCGCTGCCGTTCCCGATCGAAGCGATCACGTTCGGCCGCTGCGGGTCGTTCCCCGTCACCGTGTGCCGGATGCCCGCCCCCTCCATCATCCCCGCCACATGCTCCATGATCGCCAGCTCGTCGCCGCTCACACTCGGAATGCTCACCAGGCTCGTCACGATCCCCACAAGCCGTTCACGATCGATCTCCGGCACGGTCCCAGTCACGCTCTCAGGCCTCCAATGGAATACAGATGTTTGACCGTCAAAGTGTCGCACACGAGCCGGCCCCCAACGCCCCAACCCCAAGCTCCCCCTCTCCCAGCACTGGGAGAGGGGGAGCTTGGGGTTGGGGCGTGCGCCCGCTACCCGCTCGTCTTTGTGTCGTCCTGCGGAAACACGTCACCCACGCGGAAGCGGAACCCCGGCAGCACCTCGCCGCCATCG
>DATKCN010000329.1:0-2752 GCA_035513175.1 Thermomicrobiales bacterium | reverse complement strand
GCATTCTGCACCTGAAGCATGGCTACACCAATGAGTTGTTTCTCACGATCTATCCAGAAGTGAGTTCCCGCATTGCCACTCCAGCTGAACGTTCCTGGACTCATCGGTACGCGCGCCCGGGCGGGGTCCACCAAGACCGCGGCCCCGTAGCCGTGACCGAAGCCCATTGGAAATATTTCGTCAATGTAGGGGATGGTGGTCGGTAGCTGACTGCGCGTCATGTGGTCGACGGTCCCTGGCTCGAGAATCCGTACGCCGTCGAGCTGACCGCCGTTGAGAAGCATCTGGGCGAACCGCAAGTAGTCGTACACTGTGGAGAGCAGTCCCGCGCCACCGCTGAAAAAGCGACTGCTGGTGTCATAATCCGCCCACACGCGGGGGCCGAGCCGCGGCACGAAAGCGCCGCCTGTGCCTCGCACATATTCCACCACGAGCCGTGGCGCGAGTGCGGGCGACGCGTGGAACCCTGTCTCCGACATTGCCAGGGGTCTGAACACCTCATCGGCCAAGTACTCATCCAGCCGTCGATCTGCCGCTATTTCGATTATGCGGCCGAGGACATCCGACGCGACGCTGTAGTTCCACGCAGCGCCAGGTGAGGCGACGAGCGGCAGCTTTGCAAGGCTGTCGACAACCCTTGCCATGCTCTGAAGACCGCTTCCCAGCCGTGCCAGGCGATAGATGCTGTCTACCGGAGTTGTTCCGAAGGCATATAGCAGACCGGACGTATGAGTCAGAAGATCGCGGATGGTGACCTGTCGTTCCGCAGCCACGGTCAGTGGGCGTGCGGCGGGCCCACTGCTGAAAACGCGCATCGAAGCGAAAGCGGGAATGAACCGTGACACAGGGTCGTCATATCGCAGCGCTCCGCGGTCAGCGAGTTGGGCGATTGCAGCAGCCGTGATTGGCTTCGTCATGGAATAGATCCGGAACACCGCGTCCGCCGGTAGCGGTACCTTGCGCTGAACATCGGCAAAACCGACTGCGTGCAAGTACGCAAGTTTGCCGTGGCGTGCTACGGCAACGACAGCGCCCGGAGCACCGCCGCTGTCGATGAACCTCTGCGTCGCAATTGTCAGCCGCTGCAGCAGGGCCGACGACAGGCCCACGTCCTCCGGCGCTGCTTGAGGCAATCCTCGTGAAGGACTCTGCGCCGCAAGCGACACCGGCATCGCTGCAAGCAGTACGAAGAAGCGGATCATAGTACCACTCCGTGTTGGGGCAGGCGCGCCATGCGTCCGACAGCCTGACGCGCCGGAGTTGAGCTGCCGACGCTCTATTAACGATGCGGCAGGCGAGCGCAGCGAGCCAGCCGCCTGCGAGCCGACGCCGCGTCTGCCAGCCCGCTCGACAGGATCGTTGCTGCGGGTGCTTCCTGCCCCTATATCCATCGCATGCCCGCCCTTCCCATCGGCCTCACCCCGCTCGGACGAACGCTCCTGAGCGCCGCGAGCGCCGTCATCGTCCTGGCTGGACTCCGCGCCGCGCGGCCGGTGGTCGGCCCCGTCGTCATCGCGCTGCTGCTCACCATCGCCTGGACGCCGGCGGCCAACTGGCTGCGTCGCCACCGATGTCCCCCCACCGTCGCCTGGCTCACGGGCATGGTGCTCGGCATGCTGTTGCTTGGACTCTTCGTACTGCTCGTGGCGTCGTCGCTCGGCCAGCTCCAGGACAAGCTCCCGGACTACCAGCCGCGCGTCACCGCGCTCCAGCAGACCGTCGCTCGGTGGCTGGACCTGCTCCCCTTCGACGCGTCGCGGCTCGTGTCCTCTGAGGCGATGCAGCCGGGCGCGCTTGTAGGGCACGCGCTGCGCTTCATTCGCGGCCTTACCGCCACCGCCGGCACGCTCGGCGTCTTCGTCTTCGTCATGGCGTTCATGATGGTCGAGGCCGTCCGGTACCCCGAGAAGCTGCGCGACGCCATCGCCACATCCTCGGTCCTCGGTGACCGCCTGCATCGGTTCTGGCGAGACATGCAGAGCTATGTGACGATCAGCGCGGTGTTCGGACTCATCGCCGGCGCGCTCAATACGGTGCTCCTGCTCGCCCTCGGCGTCGATTTCGCCATTCTCTGGGGCGTCGGCTCGTTCGTGCTGAGCTTCCTGCCGAACATCGGCTTCCTGCTTGCGCTCGCGCCGCCGACGGCGCTGGCGCTGATCCAGTTCGGCTTCGCGCGCGCGGCCATCGTCGTGGTCGGGTTCACGCTCATCAACTTCGCCCTGGACAACGTGATCAAGCCGCGGATCGTGGGCACGTCGCTCGACCTGTCTCCCGCGGTCGTGGTGCTGTCGCTACTCTTCTGGAGCTGGCTGCTGGGCGTGTCCGGCGCGCTGCTCGCCGTGCCGCTGTCGCTGGGCGCGAAGTTCCTGTTCGAGAACTTCGACGAGACGCGATGGATCGCGCACGTGATGAGCGATGCGAAGCCGGTGCCGTCCTCAGCTCAAGGTTAAAGTGCAACGACGAATGTGCCTCGCATGACCACGCCACAAACTCCGGTTCCGGTGTCGAGGACCATCCGCCTCATCTACGGCGCGATGGTTATCGGCGTCATTCTCTTCGCCATCATAGGCCCCATCGCGTTCAGGCAGAAGGTGGCCGAGTCGGGCGGGCTGCCTGATTCCGTCCTTCGCATCCTCCTGGGCTTGTCCCTTGGGGCAAGCGCCCTGGGTCTCCTGCTCCGACGACGCGTCCCAAGGCGAAGCACCAGCGAGTCCACAGACCTGTTCTGGACGACCAATGCGTCACCTGCGCT
>DATKCN010000328.1:0-20591 GCA_035513175.1 Thermomicrobiales bacterium | reverse complement strand
GAACGGGACCGGCACCGTCATGACCTTCACGCCCAGCACCGCGCTGGCGACCGAGACGACCTACACGGTCACCGTCTCCACCACTGCCACCGACCTGGCCGGCAACCCGCTCGAGACAGCGGCCTCGTGGTCCTTCACCACCAGTGATGGGGCCAGTGAGAATCTCGGCCAGTGGATCACCCTGCCACCACTCCCAGAGGCGCGCGCCGAGGTCGGCGTGACCGAGGCCAGCGGCAAGATCTACGTCCTCGGCGGCCTCGGTCCATCCGGCCGCAGCAACGCCGCCTTCGTCTACGACCCGACCACGGCTGCCTGGGAAGAGATCGCTCCCTATCCTGGCCCAGCCCTCGACCACGTCGGCGCCGCCACCATCAATGGTCAGGTCTACCTGGTTGGCGGATTGACCGGCTGGCCCGGCCCGTCCGTCAACACCCTCTATGCCTACGATCCCTCCAGCAACACCTGGACTCAGAAGGCCAACCTACCCCGCGCCCTCGGCTCCATGGCGGTCGGCGTCATCGACGGCAAGCTCTACGTCGCCGGTGGGCTCAGTGGCAGCGTCGCCGTCAACCACCTCTCCGTCTACGATCCGGCCAGCAACGCTTGGGCCGACCTGACCCCGATGCCAACCGCTCGCGATCACGTCAATGCCGCCGTCGTCAATGGCCAGTTCTACGTCATCGGTGGACGTGCCACTGACATCAACGCCATTACCGCCGTGAATGAGCGTTACGATCCGGTCAGCGATAGCTGGGAGACGATGGCCCCCATGCCGACGGCCCGTGGCGGGCACGGGGCCGCCGTGCTCAACGGTCGCGTCATCGTCTTCGGTGGCGAGGGCAACCAGGCTGATCCCAGTGGCGTCTTCTCCGAAAACCAGGAGTATGACCCCGTCACCAACACCTGGCGCTCCCTGACATCCATGACGACGCCACGCCATGGAACCAACGGGGCGACCGTCAATGGGACCGTCTACGTCCCCGGTGGTGGGCCAACCCAGGGCGGCTCCTTCTCCACTACCCATGAGGCTTTTACCTTCGACGAGCCTGTTGCAGCGACGAATGACACCGATCTGGCGAGTTCTGAAAGACGCTGGCTGTCGACTGCCGCCGTGGCGACAGTGCGGATAACCAGCGTGCGTCGTCGCTGGAGCCGAAGGCGCAGGAACGGATAGCAACCGGCTCCTGAAGACAACCTGCGTACAACAGGCCCTGCCGACAGATGACTACACGCTGGCGCGTAGTCATCTGTCGTGACTGGCATGCGTATGCGGCTGGCGCGCTACGCCCGCGGAAGCGTAATTCTCTCCGGGGTGGCCGGAATCCGTCACGTTCGCTGCGCTGTACAAGTTGTCAATCTTCTGCTGGTCACATCAACACACCGTGTCAGTCCTCCCTCCTAGCCTGTTGGTGGACGACCAGTTCGGGCTCCTCAATCGCACCCGCGGTGATCACACTGCGCTCCGGGAGTTCACGATCGATAGGGGTGAGGAACTATCCGGTGCGAAAACGACTCCAGGCCTATATCAGCACTCAGGCATCGAACACCCGCGCCTACCTGGTTCAGGAGACGGTCACCAGCCTGTTCTCGTGGATGCCGTCGCTGCCGGGAATCGCGGCGCGCGCTGCGGCGTATCGGCTAATCCTTCACGCTGACAGCCCGCCCGCGATCGAGGCGTCAGTGCGGTTGTGCTACACCGAGAACATCCGGCTTGGTCGCAACGTCTATATCGATCACGGCTCGTATCTGCACGCGTGCCCCGGGGGCATCACGATCGGCGACGACACGCTGATCATGCATGGAACGATCCTGCATGTTTACAACTTCCGCGATCTGCCAAACGCCGGAATCGCGATCGGAGCGCGCTGCATCGTCGGCGAGATGTCAATCATCCGCGGGCAGGGTGGCGTCTCCATCGGCGACGACGTGCTAATCGCGCCGAAAGTGCAGATTCTTGCGGTAGAGCACATCGCGCAGACGACTCGCACGCCGATCATCGAGCAGGGATTGCGGGCCAGCGGCATCGTGGTCGACACCGGGGCATGGATTGGGGCCGGGGCCATCATCACCGACGGCGTGCGAGTAGGCCGCAACGCCGTCGTCGGGGCCGGCGCCGTCGTCACCCGCGACGTTCCCGACGGCGCGGTCGCGGTCGGGGTCCCTGCGCGCGTCATTCGCGTCATCGACGACTGTGATCCTCCGATCGATGTCGCGCCGCCAATCCTGAAATCACTTCGCATGGTAGCAGACAACGCCGCTCGCACCGGCCAGTCCCGGCGAGTCATGTAGAAGGGGCGAGTCAATGGAGCAGCTTGGTCGCGAGCAACGAGTTGCCGTGCTTGGAGGCGGGGTCGCTGGACTCAGCGCCGCATGGAAGCTCGCCGAGGCAGGAGTCGGAGTTGACCTGTACGAGGCGGCGCCTGTGCTCGGGGGAATGGCCGGCAGCATGCGCCGGAACGGCTATATCTGGGACTTCGGCCCGCATCGCTTCCACACGACGAATCCGGCCATTTTGAGCATCATTCGCGAGCTCGTTGGCGACGATCTGCTCGACCGCCAACGCAAGACCCGCGTGTACTTCATGAACGCGCTGTACGACTACCCGCTGACAGCGAGCAACCTGCTCACGCACCTTCCCAAAACCCTGGCCGTGACATCCCTGCTCGATTTCATGTGGACGCGCGCCAAGCAGCGGGTCCGGCCAACTCCGGATGACTCATTCGAGTCTTGGGTTGTGAACCGGTTCGGCAAGCGGCTCTATGACATCTACTTCGGGCCATATACGGCTAAAGTTTGGGGACGCCATCCACGAGACCTATCTGCGAGTTGGGCGGCGCAGCGCGTTGCCGTGGTCGATCTCTGGGACCTGATCCTCCGGGTATTGCACCTTCGCCGAGGCGACAACGGATTCCACCACTCCGAGTTCAAGAACGCGTTCTGGTACCCGAAGCACGGCATTGGCCAGATCGCGGAAGGATTAGCGCGCAAGGCATCGGAACACGGAGCGAATCTGCTCACCGGCGCGCGCATTACCGGCGTAGAGCACGATGGTTCAGCGATTCGAGCCGTCCACTATCGCAAAGGTGACGAAGAACTGCGACAGGAATGCGATGCGGTCGTCTCGACGCTGCCACTGCCGCTGCTCGTGCAGCTTCTGCGACCCGCTCCGCCCGACGAGGTGCTGGCCGCCGCTCGCTCCCTCGAATATCGAGCGATGATCTTCCTGTTCCTGGAGATCGACAAGCCGAGCGTCACCGACGACCACTGGGTGTATTTCCCTGGGCCCATGATCTTCAACCGTATCTCGGAGATGCGCAACTTCAGTGAGGCCACTGTCCCGGATGACAAGACGTCGGTCACGCTCGAAATCACCTGCGACATCGGCGACGAAGTCTGGAACATGCCAGAGGACGAGATCTTCAAGCGGGCGGTTCGAGAGTTAGCGCAAGCCGGATTGATCGAAGCGCATCAGGTCACTGGACACTTTTTCCGCCGCCTGTCCCATGCCTACCCAACGTATGACCGCGACTTCGAGGCCAAGATTGGGCACATGGCCTATCATCTCGCGGATTATGACAATTTGGTGAACGCGGGTCGGCAGGCACTGTTCCGCTACGTGAACACCGACCACGTCATGGAAATGGGATTGTGCGCGGCCGAAGAGCTGGTTCAAGGAGCGCTCGGCACGCGTGTCGAACGTGTCGGTAGTGAGCAGGTCTGGTTTGGATAACTCGACGCTATAGGACTAAGGAGACGGGAGTCTGCATGGATACGACCAAGAACGGCGCCGGAACAATCGACACGAGCGGCACGACGAAGGCTACCCTGCCACTAACGCCTGTTGAAGGAGCCGTGATCACGCCACGAAAGCAACAACTCAAGGTCGTCCCGATGGTTGGATCGGTCGACCTAATGCAGATCAGCCAGACCAGCGTCAAGGACTTTGCGGGCGAGATGAAGAGTCTGGTCGATGTCCTGTTTGTGAATCCGCCGTCGCCAGACGGCGAAGTGTTCATCCGTGACATTCACCGCGTCGGCCGCCGCTCACGGGAGAAGATGATCTGGCCGCAGACGGAGCTCGCTGGTCTGGCCGCCGTCATGGAAGACGTCGGATACACGACGGAGATCATCGACTGCATCGCCGAAGACATGGACTGGCCAACGTTTCAGGCGATGCTCGAACACTGGCGTCCGCGTTTCATGGTCACGAACGTCACCGCTCCGACACTCAAGAACGACATGACCACCACGTTCCTCGCCAAGCCGCTGGGGTCGACGACAATCGCGATTGGTTCACACGTCACGCCAATGGCGTATGAAACGCTGAATGACTACCCATCGCTTGATGTCGTCATCCGGCACGAACCGGAATACACGCTGCGCGAGATAGCGCAGAAGCTGGATGCCGGCGAAACACTGCACGGCGTCCAAGGTTGTGTCTTCCGGCATCAGGGTGAATTGGTCGCGAATACCGACCGGCAGTTCATCCCCAATCTCGACGACCTCCCGATCCCGCTGTATCACAAGCTGCCGCTGGACAAATATCGCATCCCGATGATCAAGGGCCCGTACAGCTTCGTCGTGACCAGCCGCGGCTGTCCGGCGGGATGCCGATTCTGCATCAAGCACGTCATGTGGCAGAACACCGTCCGTTCCCACTCGGCCGAGCGCATCCTCGAGGAGATGAAAGTGCTCGCCTCGCTGGGCGTGACGAATATCCACTTCTATGCTGACTTGTTTACCGTCGACCGGCAGGTGGTCATCGACCTCTGTAAGCTCATCATCGAGGATGGCACGAAATTCCGACTGACCAGCAACAGTCGCGTCGATTTCATCGACGAGGAGATGCTCGAGTGGATGGCCAAAGCCGGCTTCTGGATGCTCTCCTGGGGGCTGGAATCCGGCTCGATGGACGTGCTCAAGCGCATGCGCAAAGGCATCAACTTCGACAAGACGCGGAAAGCGCTCGAAGCTAGCAACCGATTCGGCATCAAGAACTGGGGCTACTTCATCATCGGCATGCCTGGCGAGACAGTTGAATCGATCAACGAGACGATCGCGTTCGCGAAGAGTCTGCCCCTCACGCTGGCCCTGTTCCACATCGCCGTCCCCTATCCAGGCACGCCCTTTTACTATGAGGCGGTGCAGAACGGCTGGATCCAGGCGTCGCGCTGGGAGGATTTGGATATGGACCGTTCTACGGTCCTCAACTACCCGGATCTCACAGCGCAGGAATTGGAATACCACGCAAAGCGCGCCTTCCGCGAGTGGGCGTTGCGCCCAGGTCCTGCGCTGACGTATCTGCGCAGCATGAACTCGCGCGCGACGGTCAAGTCAGGACTCAGCCTTGGGCTGGAGCACCTCAAGTGGATTGTCTCGGCTCGCGGGGGACCAAAGACGGTTGAGCGGGCTCGACCGTCTGAGGTTACGCCGACCTGACGGGTCCCGGCGTCGTGAAGACCATGGATGCTCGCGTGATGTCGATTGGAGCGGAGGAGGCTGGATTCCCGGCCGTTTCCCGGTCATTGGCGTCGGCAGGGAGGGCGCGCCCGCGTGTCGCCATCCTGACGACGTGGCATCCCGAACCAGTCGACAACGGCAGAAAGCAGCGCACCAGACAGATCATTGACGCATTCGCCTCAACGCACGACATCGTGCTCGTCTCGCTCCTCCCGCCCGGCGTCGTGCGGCGCGGGCCGCTGCCTCCGACGCCGGGAGTCTGGCGGCAATACGCGTTCCCGATTCCCGTCTTTCGCCCACGGTCGTGGTCCGGAGCCCTGGGATTCCTGTCCCTCATCCCCCGGTCCCTCGTAGCGACGTGGAGTCGGGACACAGCGGAAGCGGTCAGTTGGACAGTCGCCGGGTCAGGCGCAAGCGTCGTCATCGGAACGAACCTGCAGACGTTGCGGTACCTCGACTTTCTGCGCGAGAGTGACGCCACGATCCGCGCCGTTCTCGACGAACCCGATGTGTCGCCGTTCGAAACGGCGCCGCCCGGCGCATCCAGACTCGGTCGGGCGCGTCACAGCCTGCGCTACCACAAGTACCGTCGGCTGCTTCGGCGTGCGGCGGGCGAGATCGATGCCTTCGTTGTGGCATCGGAGCATGAAGCGCATGCGTTTGAGCGACTCTCCGGCGCGTCGCGGACACAGGTAATCGCAAACGGCGTCAGCAGATTTCCGACCCCCTGGCGGCCGCTCGCGTCGCGCCAACTGCTTTACACCGGATCACTAACCTACGCTCCGAATGCCGAAGCGGTCGAGTTCTACTCGTCGTCGATCCTTCCGTACATTGCGGAGAAGATGGACGGGGTGACCCTCGCCGTAACTGGCGCGCTCCCGGACTCCGCGCTTCCGGTCCACATCGATCCGAGCACGCGCCTCACCGGCCGGCTCGACGATCTCGAGCCCATGTACCGCGAATCACGGGTATTCATCGCGCCAATCCTGTCCGGGACCGGCACGCGCATTAAGCTGCTGGAGGCGATGGCGATCGGAATCCCCATCGTCACGACCAGCAAAGGCATCGAGGGCATCCCGGTAACAGCTGGCACGCACGCGCTCATCGCCGATGATCCACGCGAGTTCGCCGACGCGACACTGTCGCTTCTGAGCGACGATCACCTGGCCCAGTCGCTTGGCGCAAACGGCCGTGCCTTCGTCATGCAGCATGGGAACTGGGAAACCAGCGCTGCGCAGTTCAGACGACTAATTGACGGGGTGCTCCATGGTCAGTCGTGAGGGGATCTCCGCCCGGCCACACTGGCGCCTGACGGTACCGCGCCCTCCGGCGGCGCTGGTTCACCGCTTCGTCGTCTTCACATGCACGCTGCTCGGCTTGCTCGGCATCGGGTTTGTCGTTCTCCAACTTCAGGCTCGCGGAGCAATCCTGCCGATGGTCGCGCTGTGCGGAATAACGCTTGGCGCATTGATCGTCATCCGCCCGGTGATCGGGCTCGCGGCACTGGTGACGTGCGCGATCGGCGTGCGAGTCAGCGTTGGCACCGGTTCTCAGAGCCCGCTCGTCGCGAGCCTACTGTGCGGGTGTCTCTTGCTCGTTGGATGGTTCGTCCATCGAACGTTGAACCGTCAACGGTTGAATCTGCTGCCGAGCTACGTCGCCGTTCCTGCCGTGCTCGCCCTGGCGTTCACAGGCTTTTCACTAATGTGGGGCCGATTGACACTCGATCCACGCATCACGTATCCGGCATCGTTCCAACGCGTTCAGATTGCGGCTACCGTGTTGATTCTCGTCTCGGTCAGTCTGTTGTTCGTCTGCGCCGATCTGCTCCGCGATCGGCGCGTCCGTACGGCGATTGTTTCCGCCATGGTTGTGACCGGGTTCCTCGTGCTGCCGTTCAAGGCCCTCGGAACGTCTGTGCCGGGCGCCAACACAGCGGGACTCTTCGGGCTCTGGTTCATCGCCATTTGTTGGGCCAACGCGCTCGTGAACCATCGCCTGCATCCCGTCCTGCGTGGGTTGCTGGCGACGGGAGCGGTCGGTTGGCTGCTCATGGCGACGATCGTTGAGGGCAAGTGGGTGAGCGGGTGGCTCCCAGGGATGGTGGCGCTGCTGCTCATCACATTGTGGGCACGGCCGCTGTTCGGAATTGTGCTGGCCCTTCTCAGCTCCGTTCTCGTGTCGTCCTATTTTTCACTGGTCCACGACCTCGTCATCGTGCGGCAACGGGAAGAAGGCAGCCTCGACGGGGAGTTCGGCCGCCTCGCGCTCTGGCAACGCAATGTCGATCTTCTGGGCGACCACCTGCTGCTCGGGACCGGCCCCGCAGGCTACGCGATGTACTACATCACGTTTATCCCCGACCGCGCCATGTCCACGCACAACAATTACTTTGACATGCTGGCCCAAACCGGCGTCACCGGTTTGCTGAGCTTCGTCGGACTGATGGTTGCGCTCTGGGTCTTGGCCAGGAGGGTGCTGCGGCACGCCAAGCATGCTGCCGACCGGGCGGTCAGTCTGGCCGTCGTCGGCGGCGTCCCAGCCGTGGCCATCTCGCTCTTCCTGGGCGACTGGCTCCTCCCGTTTGTTTACAACCAGACCATCGCCGGCTTCGACCACTCGGTGTACAGCTGGCTGATGTTCGCCATGGTGTGCGGGCTGTATGTCCAGCAGCGTCACGGACCGCCGGCCAATGCCTGATCTCAGCGTGATCGTCGTCTCATACAACGCGCGCGCCTACCTGCGGCGTTGCCTCGACGACCTCGCTGCTTCGGCCATGGCCGATGGCGTCACGCTGGAGACCATCGTGGTTGACAACGGGTCGACAGACGGTTCGGTCGAGATGCTGGGAGCCTGGGAGCCAACGCTCGTCGTGGTGCGCAACGACGCCAACGTCGGGTTCGCCGCCGCGAACAATCAGGGTCTTGCGCTGGCCCGCGCGCCATTCGCCCTGCTGCTCAACAGCGACGCCTTCATCCAGTCGTCAGTCATGCGGCGAGCGCTCGCGCTCCTGCGCGAACGCGATCGCACAGGCATGGTCGGTGTTCGTCTCCTCAACCTCGATGGCAGCCTGCAGGCGGAAGCGGGCAGATTCCCGACGTTCTGGGACGATGTCCGCGCCTCGATCGGCCTGGACAGGTTGGGGAGGCGACGTGACGGCGCGCATTCGTCTCACGGTCCTGTCGACTGGGTTCAGGGGGCCTGCATGTTTGTCAGCATGGACGCAGTGCGGGATGTTGGCGGACTGGACACGCGCTTCTTCATGTACAGCGAAGAGGTCGATTGGTGCAGACGCTTCTGGAACGCAGGCTGGAGCGTCTGGCACGAGCCGGGCCTTGCGGTGACACATGTCGGCGGCGGCTCGTCGCAAGACTACGACACCGCGCGCCGCTCCGCGCTGTACCGCAGCCGGGTCGGCTTCCGTCGTGTCCTCGATGGCCCGGCCTTGAGTGCGCTGCTCTGGCTTGTCATCGTCACCGGACTCGCGCTTCGCATCCCCATGCGCTGGGCAGCCCAGGTCGTCACCAGACGACCCATCGGGAGGCAGACCCCCCAGTCCGACTTCGCGTTGCTTTGGGCGATCGTGCGCACGGATCCTCTCGCCCGCTGGACAACATCCGAAGTCATCTGAACATCCTGTCACACTGCGCCAGAACGACTGTGAGACTGCGCGCAACTCGCTGACTGCACCATTCATAGTGTTCGGATTTGGGGGGGCTCAGCGTGGCAGCACCACAGTCAATCGCATCACGGCGACATCTGAAGAACGCGCGTACCGCGCCTGCCCGCGTCGGGTCATCCGGCCTGCCGCTGCTGCTGCTCTTTCTGACGCTGCTTGTCGCCTACGTGTACACCCCGCCCCGCTGGCAGGACTGGAACCAGAACTCGCGCTTCAACCTGACGCAGGCGCTCGTCGACGAACGCACGGTGCGCATCGACTCGTACGTCGCGAACACCGGAGACTACGCGCTCATCGATGGGTATGCCTACACCGACAAGGCGCCCGGTCTGTCGTTGCTGGCCGTCCCGCCGTACTTCCTCACCGACGCGGCAGGCTCGCTCGGCCTGCGCTCCGTCACGGGCAGGCTGAGCCGCGGCGACACCTTCGCGGCGACGCTGAATCCCGATGGCGAGGGTCTGTCCCAGAAGCGAGTGGACCGCGTGGTCGCGCTGTATGCGGCGACGGCGCTCGCCGTTGGCGCGCCAGCCGCCGCCATGGGTGTGCTGACCGCACTGATCGTCTTCCACCTGGCCCGCTGCCGGATCGCCGCGTTGCTGTCCGCTCTGATCGTCGGGTTCGCGAGCCCGGTGTTCACCTATTCGCAGGCGTTCTACGGCCATGTGCCAGCGGCTGTCTGTCTGGTCGCTGCGTACGCGCTGGTGCTGTTGCGGCCCGACTCAGGCCTGACGACACGGCGGCTGGTTGCCATCGGAGCGTTGCTCGGCGCGGCAACTGTCATCGAGTACCTGGCTGCCGTTGCGGGCGTGCCGATCGCGCTGTGGGCGCTTGCTGTTTCAGGAAAGCGCGCAGCTGTCTGGGGCACGCTGGGCGCTCTCCCGGCATTCGCGGTGCTTGCGGCGTACGACTGGATCGCGTTCGGCACAATTCTGCCGGTCGGTTACGAACATTCCGCTCTGTGGCAGGAGCAACATGACACCGGGTTCATGAGCCTCACCCATCCCCACTGGAACGCCATCTGGGGCGTTTCATTCTCGCCATTTCGTGGCCTGTTCTACTTCGCCCCGGTCCTGCTGCTCGCGATCCCAGGCATCTGGATCGCGCTGCGCAGCCGTGACCAGCGCGCTCCAGTCGCCGTGGCGATCGCGTCGTTCGGGCTGATGTTCCTGTTCGTTGCGTCATCCACGATGTGGTGGGGCGGCTTCGCTGTCGGCCCGCGCTACCTGCTACCAGCCGTGCCGTTCCTTGCGATTCCGCTCGGCGTGCTGATTGGCTGGGTCAACAGCCAGCCATTGCGCGCGCGGTTGTCCGGGCTCGGCGTCGTCGGGTTGGCGTCGATGTACTCGGCACTGTGCGTCTGGACGATGACGTTCGCCGGGCAGGGCTACCCGCCGGACACGATTCGCCGTCCCCTCACGGGGTACGCCCTGCCTGCGCTGCGTGACGGCGATATAGCCCGCAATCTCGGCATGGTCCTGTCTCTCAACGGTGCCTGGAGTCTCGTGCCGCTGCTGATCCTCGTGCTGCTTGGCGTGGCTCTATCCGCAATGCGGTTGCTCGCGACCGAGAAAGTCCTGGTCCAGTGAAGCGTGGTGTCTCGGCAATCACAGGCTTGACGTTCGTGTTGAGTTCGGTCCCATACGTGTACGGATACCTGCGGCAATCCAGCACGGAGCGCTTCACCGGGATCGTCTTTAACGTCGTCGACACCGCGCAGTACTTCGCGTGGATGCGCGCGTTTTCCGCGAGCCTGTTGATCGAGAATCCACTGACACCCGACGCGGGAGCCGCGCGTTTCTTCAATCTGCAGTGGTGGCCGCTGGGAGTAGTCGCCTACCAAACCGCTCTGGGGCCGGTCGCGACGTACCAATTGTTTCGGATCGTCGCGCTCGCGGGCTTCGTCATCGCGCTGGCGCTCTTCTGTCGCCTCGTGATTCCGCGTCACGCCCTGCTGGCCTTTGCCGTCGTCATGCTCTCCTCAGGTCTCGGGTGGATCCTCGTCGTCGTCAAGCAATGGACGGGCACGCTCGCGTACCCCCTTGACGTCCAGGTTGCCGAGGCCAACACCTTCTTCTCGGCCATGGCATTCCCGCACCTGCTGTTCGCGGCGGCCCTGCTGCTGGGAATCTATCTGTGTGTCCTGCTGGGCGTGGGTCCGAAACGGCTCCGGTACTCAGCCCTGGCCGGTGTGCTGACGCTCATCCTGGGTTTCTCACATGGCTATGACCTCCTCCTGGCGGTGGTCATTCCAGCGGCGTTCATCATGGCGCGATTCGCGCATACCCGTCACGTTCCGGAGCACATCTGGCCGGTGGGGGCCATCCTGGCGGGGTCAGGTCCGCCCGGACTGTACCTGCTGTCCCTGACCCGGCTCGATCCAACCTGGAACGGAGTGCTCAGCCAGTACGATAATGCCGGAGTCTATACCCCATCTCCCCCGCACCTTCTCATCCTGCTGGGCCTCCCGTTCCTGCTCGCGATGTGGCAACTGCGGCCGGACGCCTGGCGACAACTGACGCATCCACAACTCTTCGTTCGCGCCTGGTTCATCGCCGGATTCGCGCTACTTTATATCCCCACTGACTTTCAGATCAAGATGCTCACCGCCTATCAGGTCCCGGTCGGCATTCTGGCCACACAGACACTGGTTGCCATCGCCGCCCGTGTCCACCTCGCCCTGTCCCGCGTTCCTCAGGTCCGAGCTACCGTGATCGTCGGCACGCTCGCCTTTCTCATGCTCACGAATATATATCTCACCTCGTGGCGAGTCGTCGAGTTGCGCCGGGCGGACTACCCGTTCTATCTGACTGCCGCCGATGTCCAGGCGCTGACGACACTGGAGGACATCGCAACTCCGGGTTCCGTCGTGCTGTCCTCGACCGAGATCGGCATCTTCGTGCCCGTGTATTCCGATGCCCGCCCGTTCGTCGCCCATTGGGCTCAGACGCTTGACTTCTTCGAGCGCAGGGACTCCATGAGGTGGTTCTTCTCGTCGGAGTCCACTGAGGCGGATCGACTGGAATTCATTCGTCACAATCAGATCGCATTCGTCATCGCTGGGAAAGCAGAGACACGAGTCGGCGCGCCCGCCGCGCCTGCGTCGGACCGTGTCGCAGAGCCTGCGATGTCACTGCCCTCGCGCACCACCCCGTCCCCGATCCTCTATGGTGTCGGGACCGAGAATAACGTTGGTCCCTGATGACCATGGTTCGTCGACTATTGCTTCTCGCCGTTGGATGTGTCGCGCTGTCAGCGGGCACTTCCATCCCCGATGTCGCAGCCGAGACCATCTGGGGCGAACCCGAACTGCTGTCGGACGGTCTCACATTCGACTGGTTCCCAGAGTCGAATGCCGACGCTGCCGGCGCCGCCAGACTGGTCTGGGAAGCCACGCTGCAGGCGGAGAGTGAGGACACGTCAAATGGCATGGGATCGGCTGTTGTCCTGTCCCAACAACAGTCAGGTGGTTGGAGTGAGCCTGCCGCCATTCTCGTGAAAGACAGTTACAATGCTGGTCGACCCATTCTCGTCAGCGACGGACGCTACGCCCATATGATCGTTCGGTACGTTCCGCCGGATCAGAATACTCGAAACCTCGCGGGGATCTACTATTCGCGCGCTGCGCTCGGGAGTGACCTCACGAATGCCCATTCCTGGACCACGCCACGGCCGATCTCACAATCGTCGGCGTATTGGGCTCAACTCGTCACGCTCCCGGACGACGGACTCGTCGTGGTCTACAATCAACTGACGGACACCCTCATCGACAATGACGTTCAGCAGCGATCCACTATCTTCTCACGGCGATCACCTGATCACGGCGAGACGTGGGATCCACCGGTCCGCGTTTCGGACCACGATCTCCACTCAGTTCGAACGTCCCTCGCTGCTATACCCGATGGCTCAACGCTGATCGCCGCCTGGGATCTCGGATATGACAATCTGGTTGGCCAGGGAAGGGCAAGCGGCTTCGCCACGGCCGTGTCTCGCGACGGTGGCCGAACGTGGTCCACGCCGGTTTCGTACCATGGCCAGTACCAGCAGAGCACGGTTGCAACCAATGGCCAGGTGACAATACTCGTCTACCGATCGACGGCCGGGGATCGACTTCATTTCCGCCGGAGCGACGACCTGGGCGGCGCCTGGTCAGCCGACGAGATCATCCCCGACGTAATTGCGCGTCCGTACCCAGGGGACCACAACTTCGACAAACTGTCGCTGGCTGTCGATGGCGACGGGCACTTCCTACTGGCGTATGCCGGCGCCGATCCAGACGCGCCGTACGGTTTGTCGGTGTTCGTCACCTCGTATCGTGACGCAGGCTGGTCAGAACCAGAGCCAATTGCGTCGCCAGACGGATATCCGGAATACCCGCGGCTGACAGTCGCACTCGGGAACCAGATTCATGTCGTTTACTTCGTGCGAGACGATCCCTGGGACACGAAAGAGGCAACGATCTGGATCGTATCTGGCCAGAGTGACGCGCAAGCAATTCCGCCTCAGGAGATAGAGCCTGCGGTCGCTCCGACGCCAGTGCCGACTCCAACGATCCAGCCCGTTCAGCTCTCGACGTTCCCGACGCCGATATCTGCCCCTGATCCGATTCCACGATCTAGCAGCAGCACGACAGGTCTCCAGACGACGATGCACTCCCCACTGCTGTTGATCGTAGGCGGCACGAGCGCCTCACTGCTCGTGGTGTTGGTCGTCTACGCAGCCATTCGGTTACCAGATCGCATACGCCGTCACTGAGTTCCGTGCATGACAGCATCGTCAGAAAGTTGCAATGGCAATTGCGCTCCAATATTGAGACTCGCTAGGCATGATCGTCACCAGTCAATGATCAACCGCTCAGCGTGACATGATGAGGATCACAACAGTGGACCATCAATCGACATCCCAGCGTAACGTTTATACATTGTTCCTGCGCCGTTGGTCTTGGTTGCTGGCGATAGGCATGGTTATCGCGCTCGTCGCAACGAACTACGCCCTCTCGCAACGGGTAACGCTCTATCGATCAACGGCGACGGTCCAGGTTGGTAGGGCAACCGAACTACGGAACGTCGACCAGAACATGCTCGCGATCACCGACCGCCTGATGCCGACGTACGTCGAGCTCGCAAAACGCGATCCCGTTCTTGTTGCAGCAGCCAGGAATCTTGATCTTCCGCTTTCAGCGGCTGATCTGCGCGCGCGGCTGCTCGTCACGCGGGTACCCGGAACGCAATTGATCGACATTACGGCTATCGATGCTGACCCACTCACCGCCGCCGCGATCGCGGATGAGGTTGCGCGGCAACTCGTTTTGCAAAGTCCTGCCCCGGCTGCCACTACCGAGTCGCAACAATTCGTTCAGCAACAACTTGCTGATCTTCAAAGAAAGATCTTGGACGCGCAGCAGGAGACGGTTGAAGTCCAACAACGCATCGATGGGATGACGTCCGCAGCTGATATCTTCGATGCACAGCAAGAGTTAGAGACGCTGAGAATCAAGATCGACACGTGGCAAAACGCGTACATTACGTTGCTTGGAAGCACCGAGCCAAGTACGACGAACGTTCTTCAGATCGCGAATCTAGCCACATCAGCGATACCAATCTCGTCCTCGACGATGCTGTACTATGCGTTTGGAGTTGTCATCGGTCTCGGTCTCAGCTCGCTTCTGGCACTTGGCATCAGCTTGCTGAACAACAGAATCGTGCGGCCGGAAGATGTCGCAGGGGCTGAGCTTACGCTCCCGGTCGTTACGGTGCCACGATATCGACACCATACCAGGGAGAAGCCAGTGACGCTGACGTCACCAATGGCGCGCGCCACCTCGTCGTACCGTGAGCTGCGCAATGTGCTGCAGATCCATGGGCTTGCTGATCCGCGCACCTCATTGGCGGTCACCAGCAGCTACCGCGGGGAAGGAAAGACAACAACTGCAGCGAATCTTGCGATCTCGATGGCGCATAGTGGACGCAGTGTTATCCTCGTTGATAGTAACTTCCACAATCCTGACATTCACATCCTCTTTGATCTCAATGCAGGTCCTGGGCTCGCAGACATCATGACTGGCATGCGATCGCTTGACGACGTTCTGCAGTCGACACCGATCGATCACCTCAAAGTCCTGAGCGTCGGAAATCTTCCAGAAATGTATGCTGACGTGATCTCACCACTCGGCATCCGAAAAGCTTTCGCTGAGATCAAGCGACGAGCTGAAATCGTCATCGTCGATACACCGGCGATCCTGCAGGAACAGGAAGCGGTCCTGATCGCGAAGGAACTTGATCACGTCCTGTTGCTTGTGGAATCGGGCCGAGTTCGATCGTCACAACTTCACGAGACGTTGTGGATGCTCGAGCAGTCCGACGTTAGGGTCATTGGACTGGCCCTCAATAAGGCCAGCCTGTCTCCGTTGCCGCTCGACTGGATACGACGCTCTGCGGTTCCCAGAAACTCGTCTACAGACTCCCGACGCGGGCATGACAGGACCACAGTTCGGTCGACTGCGATGATGCCAACTGTCATGAGATCAAGTGACCAAGAGGATGCAAGAGACCATGCGAATCTTGCTGCTCACTCAGATCGCTCCTAACCCACCCAACGCGGGGCCGAAAGTCAAGACCCACTACGTCCTGCGCACCCTTGCCGAGGAGCACGAGGTTGAGCTAATCACTTTTGCTCGCTCCCCTGATGAGATCAAGCACGCGCAGCTGCTTCGTGAGTGGTGCAGCAACGTCACGACCATCCAGTTGGACCGCAACCGCATTCAAGAGCCACTCTACGCTGCCCGCGGTTGGTCACAACTGAACCCGTTCCTCGTTGCGCGCGATTACCGGGCAGCATTCTCCGCGGCGGTCCGCCGCCGGCTGGATGCTGGCACCGTCGACGCGGTGCATGCCGATCAACTCTCGATGGCGCAGTATCTCGACCTCGCGCATCGGCCTGCCTACCCAGCCGTGCGACGCGTCTTCGACGCTCACAATGCCGTCTGGGAGCTCGTGCGGGAGCTAGCGCCCCGTCAGTCAACACCGGCGCACCGGGCGGCAGCGGAGATCGAGTGGCGGCTACTGCGGCGCTTCGAGGGACGCGTCGCGCGCGCGAGCTCTTTGACGCTGTGCGTCTCGAACCGCGATCGGATCGCGCTCGAGAACGCCGCCGGAAAAGCCATCCGGACCGCCGTCATTCCCATTGGCGTTGAAGTACGCGACCAGTCAATCACTCCGTTCAATCCAGACGCGCGTCGACTGCTCAGCATCGCCACGATGCACTATCCACCGAACGCGGAAGCGATCCGCTGGTTCGCAAGCGATGTGTGGCCTGGTCTGAGACAGACGCGCCCAGATGTGGGTGTCGATGTCGTCGGCGCCCGGCCGCCGGGTGACATCGTGGACCTCGCTGCATCCGACAGCTCTATTTCCATCCATGGCTTCGTTGAGAATGTCGACAGTCTGTACAGTCAGGCGGCGGTGTTCATCGTGCCGCTTCGGGCGGGCAGTGGGGTGCGTGTCAAGATTCTCGAGGCGATGGCGCGCGGAGTTCCGGTCGTCTCGACGAGCATTGGAGCCGATGGACTGGATGTGGAGCACGGCACGCATCTGTTAGTTGCTGACACTCCGGCAGATTTCGCTCGCGCGGTGACGACCTTGCTCGAGCAACCGGAGCTGCGGCGGTCGATCGCACAGGCAGCCCGGCAACGGGCGCTGGCACTGTACGACTGGAGACAGTGTTGCCAACCGCTGCTCGATATCTATCGCGGCTTCGACGTTCACCGAACGGAGCGCCCTGCCTCACTGCTCACTCACTGACGTGTGACGTGATTGTCAGCCTGATCTCGCCATCTGTTCAGCAGCCAAGTCTATGGCGCGCCCTAGACTTGGAATCAAGCCCTGCGGCTTTGGTTCGTACATTGGGAGCGTGGGATGCGCGTGCTGGTGGTCCTGCCATATGGCCCGACTCGCACCCGAGTGCGAGCACGGATGCTGCTTGAGGAGCTGACGCGAACGCATCAGGTCAGCATCTTCGCCCTGGCGTGGAATGATGACGACCGGGAAGCGCTTGAGGCGTGGGCGGACCGGGGAGTGTCGGTTCGGATCACGGCTCACACGAAGCTCGCGGTGGGACGTATCGCGATTACGGGACCAACGCGCCCGCTGCAGCGTCTCGTCTCGACTTCCCCGATGCTGACACAAGCCGTTCGCCACGAGCTCGCTTCTGCGCGCGCCGTTGGAGTTCCATACGATGCCGTCCACATCGAGCATCTGCGCGGTGCCGCGGCTGTCGATCTTCTGTCAGGATTGGGCACACGGACCGTGCTTGACGCCGTCGACTGCATTGCCGAGCTGGCGCGGCTGACGCGAGAGCATAGTACAAGCCTGGCAGCGCGGTGCCTGGCGCGCGCTGAAGAGGGTCCGACACGGCGGTTTGAGGCGCAGCTCGTTCAGGCCGTCGACGCGGTGACGGTGGTCGCAGAACGAGACCGCGCAGCCCTCGCTCACGGCGCCAACGGCGCGACGATCGACGTCATACCCAACGGTGTCACGCGCCTGCCGGCGCCTGTCCCACTCACCGGCGATCCGGTCGTGATTTTCACCGGAAAGCTGTCATACCACGCGAACCAGGCAGCCGCGCAACGACTCATCGACAGTATCTGGCCGCGAGTGCGGGCCTTGCTGCCGGATGCCCAGCTGCGCATCGCCGGAGCAGATGCTCCGCGCTGGCTCCTGCGCCAGCATGGAGCGCAGGGCATTGCCATCCATGACGGACCCAACGACCTGACAGCGTTGATTGCTGACGCGCGAGTCTCGGTCGCGCCAATTGTCTACAGCGTCGGCATCCAGAACAAAGTGCTCGAAGCCATGGCATGCGGTGTCCCGGTCATCGCCTCTCCGTCGGCGATGGACGGTCTCCTGACGGCTGCGCGTGTCGCGCTGCTTGGCGCCGACGACGACGTTGAGTTTGCGCGCCACATCGTCCGACTCCTCAGCGATGTTTCCTATGCGCGCAGCATCGGAATAGCGGGCTACGAGTACGTGGCGGCCCATCACTCCTGGCCGTCGGTTGCGCGCGCCTTCGAGCGACTCTATCTGGCGCCAACCTGGGAAGAGAAGGCTGCGTAACCATGGACGCGCGAATTGAGCCGTCGATATCAGGCGCTACGACCGTCATGCCATATGGCACGTCGACGAGACACATGTCCCGGCCGATTAGCCAGGCGCTCGTCATAGCCAGCGTCGTGCTCACCGATGTTGTCGGGGTAAGCCTCGGGTTTCTGATGGCGTATCTCGTTCGCTTCCGCTCCGGATTTGACATCTTCTACGACCACGACGTCTCGCCATTCAGGTTTTATGCCCCGCTGGTCGGTCTGCTGATCCCGCTGTTCCTGCTGATCTACGCCTGCTATCAGTTGTACAACCCTCGGCGACTGTTCGACGGAGTGCGGGAATACGCGCAGGTTGTGTCAGCCACGACGCTGGCGGTCATGTTCATCATCGCGCTCAGCTTTCTCGTCGAGTCACGGCTCGTTATCGCTCGTGGTTGGATCGTGATGTCGTGGATCACAATCATTGCTTCGGTTTTCGTGCTGCGTTTCATGCTGCGTCGCGGCATCTACGCAGTGCGGCGATCCGGACATCTTACGCAACGGGTTATCGTGGTTGGAACAGGCGACGACGCCGCGCGACTGATCGAGCACATTCGCCGCTCCGGCAGTCACGGCCTTGAGGTCGTTGGCGCGATCGACAGCGACGCGCTCGAGACGGATGCGCGCGACCAGGATCGCCAGTCCACCCTGCTCCAGATGATCGCGGCGACGTCAGCGGCCGGACTGGTGATCAGCGCGACATCTGTGTCACAGCCGGTGCTCGCGCGCGTTGTCCGTGACATTTCTCAACTGCCGACGGAATTGCACATTGTCCCGGGGATCCACGAGATTCTGACGACCGGCGTGCAGGCGGGCGAAGTCAACGGGCTGCCGCTCATTACCGTGAACAAGGTTCGCATCACGGGCTTCGATCTGATGCTGAAGCATCTGCTCGACTATGGCGCGTCCATTGTCGTCCTGTTGATGTCGCTGCCAGTGATGCTAGTCGTCGCGCTCGCGGTCCGCGCCACGTCACCCGGGCCGGTGCTCCACCGGCGACGCGTCATCGGTCAGCAGGGGCGCGCCTTCGCGGCGCTCAAGTTTCGGACGATGTATATCGATGGGGACGCGATACTGGATCGGTTCCCCGAGCTTCGTGAGCAGCTCGAACGGCACGGAAAACTCGACGACGATCCACGGATAACACCCATCGGCCGGTTGCTGCGCCGCTGGAGCCTCGACGAGCTGCCGCAGCTGTTCAATGTGCTGCGCGGCCAGATGAGTCTTGTCGGGCCGAGGATGATCACCGAGTCGGAGCTGATTCATTTTGGGCAGTGGCGCGACAATCTCTCGACCGTCAAACCAGGATTGACCGGCCTCTGGCAGGTAAGCGGGCGAAGCAATCTGGGGTATGAGGACCGCGTCCAGATGGATATGCATTACATTCGCACCTATTCGATCTGGTCGGATCTCGAGATCTTGCTGCGAACAATTCCGACGGTGTGGAACGGAACTGGAGCTCGCTGACACGTCGATGTCCTGTTTCGCATTTGAGCACGAATGGAGACGATGTGAAGGTACTGATCACTGGTGGCGCTGGATTCATTGGCTCGCACGTGGCCGATCACATGCTCGCGGAAGGGCACGAGGTCGTCATCGTCGATGATCTCTCGACCGGTCGCCGGAGCAATGTGCCTGAGACTGCAACCTTGTATGAGTGCGACATTCGCGACGAGCAACTGGCGGATATCATTGCCGAAACGAGGCCAGACGTGGTCTGCCACCTGGCGGCACAGATGAGTGTCCGCGTCTCGCTCACCGCTCCCCGCTACGACGCGTCAGTCAACGTCGAGGGCAGTGTGCATGTGCTGGAGTGCGCGGTCGCCAACGATGTGCGCAAGATCATCTATGCCTCGACCGGCGGCGCAATCTACGGTGAACCGCGCTATCTGCCATGCGATGAGGATCACCCAATCGTCCCTCTGTCGCACTATGGGATCTCGAAGCACACGGTCGAGCACTACCTCGAGCTCTACGCGGGGCTGTATGGCCTCAACTACACCGCTTTGCGATTTCCAAACGTCTATGGACCGCGGCAGGACCCCGATGGCGAAGCGGGTGTCGTCGCCATCTTCGCCGGCCGAATGCTGGACGGGTTGCCCGTGACGATTTACGGCGACGGCGCCCAGCAGCGGGACTTCGTCTATGTCGGGGATGTCGCGCGGGCGCACATCGCGGCGCTGGACCATGGGTCGGGGCAGGCCATCAATCTGGGTTCAGGCTCCGGCACAAGCGTGCTCGACATCTATCAAACCCTTGCAGACCTGCTCGCATACGAGCTCCCAGCCGCGTTTGCTCCTGCTCGACCTGGCGAGGTTTACC
>DATKCN010000327.1:0-8230 GCA_035513175.1 Thermomicrobiales bacterium | reverse complement strand
TCGTGCGTGAGGCGCTCAGCCTCGGCCTCTCGCTGCAGTCCGCAACCACACACGTGCGCTCCACCCTGGAAGCGTACGGGCTGTGTCTCTCACCCGATGAAGTGAGCGCCCGCATCCGCAGCCACGCGCTCACCTATAGCTAGCCCCGGCTCCGCGCGCCATCCCGGCTACCCCGTGTATGCTGTGCCTTGGAGATGCCCCGCGGCCGGGGGCGTGAGGAGCGCAGCATGCGGATCATCGTCGGCGCGGACCACGCCGGGTTTCATCTCAAGGGAAGCGTCGTGCGCGCCCTGCGTGCATGGGGCCACGTCGTCGAGGATGTTGGCACGCACACGCCCGACCCGGTCGACTTCCCCCACATCGCCCGCCGCGTCTGCGATCCCGTCCGCGCCGGCGAGTACGAGCGGGGCGTCATGGTCTGCGGCACCGGCGTCGGCGCCTGCATGGCCGCTAACAAGGTCCCCGGCATCCGCGCCGCGCTGTGTCACGACGTGCACTCGGCCCATCAATCGGTCGAGCACGACAACGCCAACGTCTTCTGCCTCGGCGCCCAGATCGTCGGCGAATGGCTGGCGCTCGACCTGCTGCGCGCCTGGCTCGACGCCGAGATGAGCGACGACGAGCACTTCCAGCGCCGCGTCCGGCAGCTCGCGGAACTGGAGCTCGCGGCGGCGCGGGAGCTGCTGGGCGAGCGGGTAGCGGGTAGCGGTGAGCGGTGAGCGGAGAGCGGAGAGGGGGTCACGACGTGGTAGATCAGCCCGCGTCGTCACTCATGGCGTTACGGTTCCGCCTTCTCGCCCCTCTCCGCTACCCGCTATCCGCTCACCGCTCGAACGCCGCGCCGATCACGACCGTCCACTCCCGCACGCGCCAGCTCGTCACCAGCCCGTTGCGGACGTACGGGTCGTTGCGCGCGAATTCCTCGACGGCTGAGCGGTCATCGGCCCGGAACACCAGCAGCGCCCCGTCGACCGGCTCGGCGAAGGCGCCCGCCAGCACCAGCTCGCCGCGCTCCGTCGCCGCGTTCGCCAGCCCCAGGTGCTCCTCTCGGAACGCCGCACGCCGCTCGACGTAATTCTCGACAACGTCGTAGAACAGTGCGTAGTACGTCATGTGGCCCTCCGTTCGTAACGCGTAACGGCAGAAGTGCCACCACGTCCAAGTCAGTTACGCGACAGCACCTTCAAGTCAGTACGATACGCGAAAACAGCACACGAGCCACGTGAAACCGCATCACGCGGTACGTGTAGCGCGTGATGCATCGGTTTCGGGACGCGGGTTACGCTTTCTCAACCCTCAACCCTCAGCCCTCAGCCCTCGCCCCCAATATAACAGTGATCGACCCCATGACCGTCCGTCACCGGCCAGACGCCCGGGCGCACAATTACGGGGTGAGCGTGTGCCCACCCCGCATCCGGCGCATATCCCCGGTCGTGCCTCACCACCCGACGCCTGAAAATCGCAGACCCCTCTATTCCCTGCTCACTGTTCTCTCGCTAGTACGTCAGGCTCCTCGATGTCACCGAGTTCCCCGCCGCGTTGTAGGTGAAGCCGGTCTTCGCGACGTTCGCAACCGTCACCGTGTACTTGCCCTTGCTGGTCACCGTGCGGGTAAACGTCGCCAGGCCCTTGGAATTGGTCGTCGCCGTCATGCTGTAGATGCTGCCGTTCGGGTAGGTGAAGCGCGCCGTTACCGCCGCGCCCGAAACGACCACGCCGTTCGACTTGATGGTGACCACCGCGGTGATTCTGGATGAGGTCGTCGCCTTCCGCTGCGTGAATGACAGGCTGCTGACCGACATCGTCGTTGTGACCGAGGCCGGCGCCACGACCGTCGTGGTGGTGGACGCTGTGTTGTTGGCGGCGTTGCCGTCGCCGCTGAGCGTGCTGGTTGCCGTAAAGGTGTGCGTGCCCGTCGCCGTCGATGTCGTCGTGGCCCAGGAGAAGGTGACGTTGCTCGTGCTCCCGGCCGCGATCGTCACCGACTTTGTCTGGCCGAATCCGTTCGGCGATCCGTTCAGCGCCACCGAGATCGACGCGCTGGCCGAACCGTTGTTCTTCACCGCCACGGTGACTGTCGCCGTCGCGCCCTGGGTGACGGAGGATGGCATCGAGACCGAGACGACCTGCGCGTCGATCGTCGCGGGCGGAGGTGGCGGGGGCGTCGTACTGCCTCCGAAGGTCGATACGTTAATCAGCGGCTCCTTGAACGAGTCCTTGTCGCCGCTCCAGCCCGCGCTGCTGCCGGTGGAGATGAGAGCTGAACGGACCGCCGCGGGCGTGGCGCCCGGATTGACGAGCTTGTACAGCGCCGCCGCGCCGGCCACGTGCGGCGCGGCCATGCTGGTCCCGCTCATGGTCGTGTAGCCGCCAGTCCTGGCCGTCGAGTAGATCAGGACGCCCGGGGCGATGACATCGACATCGGCGCCGTAGTTGGAGAAGCTCGCCAGCGTGTCGTCCGCCCCAACCGCCGTCGATCCTCCGAGCCCTCCCGGCAGGCCGTCGGTGTCCACCAGCGCCGAGACGGTGATCACCTCGTCGTAGTTGGCGGGAAAGTACTGTTTCGCGTCCTTGCCGTTATTCCCGGCTGCCACGACGTAGGTGATGCCGGCCGCCACCGAGCGGCAGACGGCCTGGTGGATGATGTCGCCATTGGTGTTGCCGCAGTTGTTGTCGTCCAGATAGCCCGTGCCGCCGAGACTCATGTTGGCGACCTCGATCGTGCCGGCCCGCGCCGTGACCCAGTCGATGCCGCACAGGAGCGACGAGCCGCTGCCGCTGCCGCTGGAATTGAGCACCTTGACTGACCAGATGCGCGCTCCGGGCGCGACGCCGACCACTCCGGAGCCGTTGTCGATCGCCGCGATCGTCCCGGCGACATGCGTGCCGTGGCCGTGATCGTCGCTGTAGCTCGTGCCGCCGACGCAGTTGACGCCACCGGCAACGCGCAGGTCGGAGTGGGAGCTGACTCCCGTGTCGAGCACCGCGACGTCGACGCTCATGGTGTCGTCAACGCCGTTGATGTTCGCGGCGCCGCTGGTGGTCGCCCCGACGCGGCGCACCCCGGTGGGAATCGTCTGCGCCGATGCGCGCACCTCGAAGTCGGGCATGATCCCTACCACGCGCGGGTCGGCCGCCAGCATGGCGAGACCCCCCGCCGTCAGATCGGCTGCGAAGCCGTTGATGATCGAGGAGAAGCGCTGCCGCGGCTCATTGCGCAGCGATGACCGCCGGTCCAGCAGAAAGCGGTCGAGCGAGACGTCGCCACGCAACTGCACGATGTACGGCTGTGCCTGCTCCTCCTGCGCGGGCTCGGTGCCTGGCGTGGGAGGCTCGGTCGCACCGGCCGTCGATGGGATCAGCAGCGCGGCGGTGATGATGAGATAGAGAAGAGCGTGCTTCGTCCGGCCAAATAGTCCGATCATGTGTTCCTGTCTCACCCGCGTGGCGTCAATGAAAAGGCGACGTATCCGGCTCATATCCAACGAACGCGCGCCCACGGCCCGCGCCAGCCGTGAGCTGGCCGCGTTCCGGCGCCCACGTCCTGCCTGCGCCGTTCCCGGGTGATCGCGCTACGTTGCCGCAGTGTACTGATATGCCGTGAATTATCGCATAGCCGGTTCGTCCTGACACCGTCCGGGCTATGACCGGCGCCGCTGGCGCCGGGGGCCTGTCCGTGGGTCGTCACCTTGGCTCGCGGCGCAGTCTCCGGAAGGAATCGCTCAGCAGGTGCTGCCGCGTGGTTGGCGCGTCCTGACGCCCTGGGCGCCGGGACGATGCTTCGCCGGCCGCGTTCCGGCGCCTGTCAGTTGTGTATGATGACATGCACAGATATGTGCATGGAGAGCCGCCTGCGCTGAGCGGCGAGCGCGGAAAGAGAATCCCTAATGCCAGCCACGACGCACAACCAGCACGTTCGGATCAGCCAGGCGTCGCACCGCAAGCTGCGCGAGCTTGCCGATGAAACCGGAGAGTCGATGACCGCTGTGCTCGACCAGGCAATCGAGCGTTTTCGGCGTGAACGCTTCTTTGCCCGGGCGGCCGCCGAATGGGAGGCCATCCAGCGCGACCCGATCGCCAGGGCGGAGCTGGATGCCGAGTATGCGCTGTGGGATACGACTGTCGCTGACGGCCTTGACGGGGAAGAGTGGTGACAGCTGCTCGACGGCCTGCCCAGGGTGACATCTGGTGGGTGACGCTCGATCCAGTTGTTGGCCGCGAGCAGGCTGGACGACGACCGGCGCTGGTGCTATCGGCCGACGCATTTCAGAACATGCAGGGTGATCTTATTGTGGTCGCGCCGATGTCGCGTCGCATTCGATCGTATGCGTTTCACGTGCCCGTCATGCCAGCGGAGAGCGGGCTCCCAGATCCCGGCGCCATCATGTGCGACCAGATTCGCACGTTGTCGACGCGGAGGCTGCTGGACACGCGCCCTGCCGGACGCGTCTCTCATGAGACGATGCGGACGATTGAGGACATCATCCAACATCTGTTCAACCTTCCGTGACGTTGTGGTGCAGGCTGGCCCCGAGTGTCACTCCAGGTCGACAAACCGCGCTTTGCGGCCCTCGAAGCACGTCACCGCCCTGAAGCCCGCCGCCGCCAGCATGGCCGGAATCTCGTCGAAGCGGTAGGCCATCTGGTCCGGGTAGTGCGCGTCGGAACCGACAGTCAGAATCTCCCCGCCCAGCTCGCGGTACCACGTCAGCACATCGACTGGCGGCGAAAAGACGCCGACCGGCCGCCGCGCCGTGCCCGTGTTGATCTCGATCCCGATGCCCCGCTCGATCGCCCTGCGCAGCACGGCCCGGATCGGCTCCTCGAAGTCGGCGCTGGAGTATGCGCCATACACGCCGAACCCGGCCCGCTTCGGCACGTCCAGATGCCCGATCACGTCGAACCCGCCGCCGTCCACCATCATCAACAACTCGCTGTAGTACGCCTCGTACGCTTCCTGCTGCTCGCGCCCGCTGAAATACTCCGGCTCCAGCACCATGAACTCAGGCGTGAGCCCCACCCAGTGCAGCGACCCGATGATGAAGTCGTATGGATGCGCCGCCGCCAGCGCCTCCACCTGTCCCCGGAACACGTGCCACTCGCCGACCTCGACCCCGGCCCGCAACGTTACCCGCCCGTCGTACAGCGCGCGGCAGCGCTCCAGCTCCGCGAAATACGCCTGCGGCCGGTAATAGCCATGCCCCTTGTCGGCCGGCATGTAGTCGCAGTGATCGGTAACGCAGATCTCGGCCAGCCCCAGGGCGATCGCCTGCTCGCAGCGGTCGGCAATCGGCACGGCGCAGTCGATCGAGAACTCCGAGTGCATGTGGTAGTCGTGCGGAATGGGGCTCAATGCGTCACCTTTCATCGTACGTGTCCAGTCAGCCCCATGTTGATAACGCCTCCGCGGACGCGAATCAAGTGGCTTGTCCCTCGATCGAGTAATTGCCGGGTTGTCGTTGCGTGGCGACAGGGCTATTCTGTCGATGTGGCGTCACGCATGTTTCCTGGCGTTCGAGAAGCCGCCCGCTGTCTCGCCCGGGTGTTGTGGAGTGATGGACGAACACTGCTTCGGCGGAAGGCACGACATGTCGGACGTTCGTCGTATCTTCATCTCGTACCAGCGCACGGATGAGAGATTCGCTCGTCTGGTCCGTGAACGCCTCGTCGGGGCCGGCCTGACCGTCTGGATGGACCAGTACGACATCCCGGTCGGCGCCTACTGGCCCGACGAGATCGACAAAGCCCTGTCCTCGTGCGACATCGTGGTCGGCATACTCAGCCCCGACGCGATCGAGTCCCGCAACGTCAAGAATGAGTGGGACTGGACGATCCAGAATAACCGGCGGCTGTTACTGGTCCAGGTGATCCCGACCGTCCTGCCGCACCGCTACGTGTCGATCAACTTCATCGACGCAACCGGTTCGGACTCTGCCCCTGCCCTGACCGCCCTGCTTCGGGCCCTCGATGTCGATTCCCCCGCATCCGAACCCATCCCGGTGACGCACTATGCCCGTAGCGGAGAGATTAGCGTCGCCTACCAGGTCATCGGCGACGGACCGAACGATCTCGTCCTCGTGCCGGGCTTCGTTTCCAACGTCGAGTACATCTGGGAGGAGCCGAACTCCGCGCGCGCGCTGAGGCGGCTCGCCTCGTTCTCGCGGCTCATCATGTTCGACAAGCGTGGCACCGGCCTCTCCGACCGCGTCGCTGGCGTGCCGACCCTTGAGGAGCGGATGGACGACGTGCGCGCCGTAATGGACGCGGTCGGCTCGGAGCGCGCAACGATCATGGGCGCGTCCGAGGGAGGGCCCATGGCGGCGCTGTTTGCCGCAACCTACCCGGAACGCACCGACGCGATCATCCTCTATGGCACGTACGCATGCCGGAGCAAGATGGCCGACTACCCGTGGGGTCGTTCCGAGGAGGAGTGGGCGTGGCTGCTCAACGCGATCGAACACGACTGGGGCAGCGTGTCGACGATCGAAGCGTGGGCGCCCAGTGCCGTCAACGACGAGCAGTTCAGGGAGTGGTTTACGAGTTTCATCCGCAACTCCGCAAGCCCCGGCGCGGCAGCCGCGATCATGCGCATGAACATGGCTATCGACGTGCGCGCCATCCTGCCATCGATCAGGGCTCCAACGCTGGTTATTCATCGCACCGGCGACCGCGTCTCCCGGGTCGAGAATGGCCGCTTCCTTGCCGGGGCGATTCCGGGGGCAAGGCTGGCCGAGCTGGCAGGGATCGATCACATGCCGTGGCGTGGCGACACGGACACGCTGATCGACACGATCGAAGCGTTCATGGGAGAGCTCCGAGGCGCGGCGAACGCGGAACCGGACCGCATTCTCGCGACGGTTCTCCACGTCGACGTTGGCAGCCCGGAAGATCTCTCGGAAGACCATCGCGTGCTGATCGCCGAGCGCTTCGAGCAATTCAGGGCGGACCTCGTCACCCACGACGGCGATAGCTGGCGGGCGACCTTCGATGGCCCGGCGCGCGCGATTCGTTGTGGCATGTCCATTGTCGAAGCGTTGACATCGAGAAACGTCGTGGCGCGCGCGGGACTCCACACTGGCGAGGTCGAGCTACTGGGCGACGATGCAGAGGGCGCGCCGGTCGTCATCGCGTCCGCGCTGGCGACGACTGCCGCTGCCGGTGAGGTCCTTGTCAGCGGCATCGTGCGAGATCTCGCGGCCGGCTCCGGCATGGCTTTCGCAGAGCGCGGCACGTGGTCCGTTCCCGGGCAGACGGACGAGTGGCGCGTCTATGCGGTCGAGCCGATGAGCGCCAGTGGCGCCGCCACATGAACCCGTTGACTCGCGTCTTCATCTCCTACCAGCGCACCGACGAGGCGTTCGCCCGTCAGGTCCGCGAGCATCTTCTGTCTCACGGTGCGCCGATCTGGATGGACCAGTACGACATCCCGGCCGGGGCCTACTGGCCCGACGCGATAGACGCCGCGCTCGTATCGACGGACACCGTCATCGGCATCCTTTCTCCCGACGCCGTGGAGAGCCGCAACGTGAAGAACGAGTGGGATTGGGCGCTGCAGAACGGAAAGCCGCTGATCCTGCTGCAGGTCGCCCCCTGCCTCGTCCCACACCGTTACGTCTCCATCAACTTCATCGACGCCACCAGCCCCGACCCGTCACCTGCCCTCGCCGCCCTCTCCCGTGCCCTCGGCATCGCTGAGTCGTCAATCGAACCAGCCCCCACCCGCCACGCCCACCGCACCCCGCGTCCCGCAGCCCGCATCCCGACCTTCCTCGCGGGCCGCGACCGCGAGCAGGCAACACTGCGCTCGCAGCTCGACCGGCTCACGCAGGGCCACGGCTCCCTGATCCTCATCGGTGGCGAAGCGGGCATCGGCAAGACGACGCTCACCGGTTGGCTGGCAGCGGAGGCGGAAGCGCGTGGCGCTGTCGTCCTCGCTGGCGGCTGCTACGACCTGACGACCACACCGCCCTATGGTCCATGGGTCGAGATCATCCGCGGCTGGCCGGACGACGCGGGCTTCCCGCCGGTCCCTGACGAGCTACGGGGCGGCGAGGCGATGGCGCGGCTGCAGAGTCAGGCGGCGTTGTTCGAGCTGGCAACCGATCTGCTGGCAACGGCGGGGACGGTGAAGCCACTGGTGCTGCTGCTGGAAGATCTGCACTGGGCGGACCAGGCCAGCCTCGACCTGTTGCGCTATCTCTCCCGGTTGGTGGCAGGCTTCCGCATCATG
>DATKCN010000326.1:0-2983 GCA_035513175.1 Thermomicrobiales bacterium | reverse complement strand
TTGTAGAGATGCTTCTGCAGCTCGGGGTGCTCGGCCGTGAGCTGCGAGAGCGCCTGCCCGACGGTGGTGGCTGGGGCGGTGTAGGAGGCGTTGCCTCCCGCGAAGCCCCGCAGCGCGGTTGGGATGAAGATGGTGGCGTGGTCGATGCCTGCGGTCATGGGTGGTCCTTTCGTAACGCGTAACGCGTAACGTGTAATGTGTGGCGCGGGGTCGAATGAATGGCCCATTCCCGCGTTACACGTTACGCGTTACACGTTACGACAACTTCCTCATATCCCGTTCGATCGTCTTTCAACTGCCAGCCGGTCATGGCAGCGTAGGCGCCCTGCTCGATGCTGGCTATCAAATAGGTGTACCACGGCCAGGCGTGTTCCCGGTCGAACTCGGACGGGCGGGCCGGAGCGTCGGGGTGCGAGTGGTAAAAGCCCAGCACGTCGAGGCCGGTCAGGCGCGCTTCGCGTTCGGCGCGCAGCAGGTCGGCGGGCTGGATCAGGAAGCGGCGGCGGCGCTCGCCCTCGTCCCACTGGTTGTCGATCGGAAGCAGCCTATCGACGAGGCGCTGCCCGCCCGTGTCGGTCCCGAGCAGGATGCCGCAGCATTCGTCGGGGGAGGTGGCTTCGCCGTGGCGCGCGATTGCGGCGGCGAGGTCGTCCGGCAGGGCGATGGGCGATGCGCGCGTGTGGGTCTGTGTGTCGTTCAAGCGGTGGTTCCCTTTCCCCAGATTCTGATTATCGAAGATCGAGTCTGATGAGTGCGACAGGTTTCGGCTGGTCAGTGGTCGAGCGCGGGTTTCAGCGGCTGATCTGGTGAATCTGAGCGCGCCTGTCCCAGACCGGGAGGCCACGTGGGGCCCCGGGAGGCCACACTGGGCCTCCCCTACGGGGTTTGGGGCTAGCCTTCTTCCCAGAAGCGCTCGCTGAGATAGCGTTCTCCGCTATCGGGCAGAATCGCCACGATGACCCGGTTCCCTGTTCCGTGCTCCCTGTGCCCTTCAACCGCCAGCCGCTCGGCGATGGCCAGGGCCGCGCCACCGGAGACGCCGAGCAGGATGCCTTCTTCGCAGGCGACGCGGCGCACCATGGCGTAGCCGGCCTCGGTCTCGATAGTGGCGGCGAGGTCGGCCAGGGCGTCGTCGTAGATGGCGGGCACGATGGCAGTGGGCATGTGCTTGAGCCCTTCGAGGCCGTGGAACGGGGAGTCGGGCTGGACGGAGATGAGCTGGATGTCGGGCTTCAGCTCACGCAGGCGGCGACCGGCGCCGACGAAGGTGCCGCTGGTGCCGAGACCGGCGATGAAGTGCGTGACGCGCCGGGCGGTCTGGCGCCAGATCTCCGGGGCGGTCGTGCGGTAGTGCGCGCGCCAGTTCTCCGGGTTGCTGTACTGGTCGGGGTAGAAGAAGCGGTCGGGATGCTCGGCGTAGAGGCGGCGCGCCGCGCGGATCGCGCCGTCGGAGCCGTCGCCGGGGTCGGTGAAGACCAGCTCGACGCCGTAGGCGCGCAGGATCTTCTTGCGCTCCTCGCTGGCGCTGGCGGGGACGCAGAGCATGACGCGGTAGCCACGGGCGGCGCCGAGCATGGCGTATGCGATGCCGGTGTTGCCGCTGGTGGCGTCGAGGATGATATTGCCGGGGGTGAGGGCGCCGGAGCGTTCGCCCGCCTCGATCATGGCCAGCGCGGCGCGGTCCTTGACCGATCCGCCGGGGTTGGCCCACTCGGCCTTGCCGTAGATTTCGACGCCCGGTCCCGGCTCCAGTGAGCGCAGCCGGAGCAGCGGCGTGTTGCCGATCAGGTCGGTCAGTTGACGGGCGCGGGCGGACGACTGCTCGACAGTTGGGCGTTCGGTGACGGTGACCCCTCCGGCGCCGGAGAGCAGCGCGGTTGCCATGTCGCGTCTGTCGCGTCGATAGAGTTGCATAGTGATCTGATCCTTGATTGCTGTCGCCGAAACTGAACGATGTCGCGTCATGCGTGAATACGTGCAAGCGAGATGCCGGGCGCTGGCGCGAGTGAGATCGCGCCCGTGGGCCGGTGGACGGACGCCCCGATGGGCGATCCGTCGCTCAGGAGCGGGGACAGTGGATGGTGGCGAAGTGGGTGTCGGTCTCAAACGCGAGATGGGCGACGGGCGTGCGCGGCCAGGCGGCGTCGAGCGTCCCGCGGGGCGGTTCGCTATTTGCCAGCGTCTGGGCCGTGTGATGCGTAGCCATCGTCGTCATGCGCGCCTCGGAACGATACGGCGTCACGAATGTGCGTGTGTGCAGGCTAACAAGCGCGGCCCATGGTCGTCAAGGGCGTGCGTCGGCGCCGTGCCTGGTATAACCGCGTCGTCGCCCTCGTATTCCCGCCGTGTATGTGCTTGAAGCGGGTTGAAGGCGGAGCGTCCTGTGGGGCGCAGTCGCCCGTGCGATGCATCGCGTGCTGCGTCGGGGGCGAAGGTGAGATCCCTCGACTGCGGTCCCGGGATGACAAAGTGGACGCTGGGAGTGCCGATGGACATCGCGCGATTTGACACACGGCGGTACGAGACGCTCCCGGCGCGGGAGGGTTACGCGGAATGGGCGGCGACGTATGAGGACACGGTGCTCGATCTGATGGATCTGCGGCTGCTCGACCGGCTCGCGTCGGTCCACTGGGCGGACGCGCGGGTGGCCGATCTGGCGTGCGGGACGGGCCGCATCGGGGTCTGGCTGCGGCAGCGGGGCGTTGCGGCGATCGACGGGATCGACCTGACGCCGGAGATGCTGGAGGGCGCGCGTGCCAAGGGGGTGTACCGCACGCTGCGGCAGGGGGATGTCGGGGAGACGGGGCTGGAGAGCGGCGCGTACGACGTCGTGACGGCGTCGTTGGTTGACGAGCATTTGCCCGACCTGCGGCCGATGTACCGCGAGGCGGCGCGCATCGTCCGGCCGGGCGGCTGCTTCGTGCTGGTCGGCTACCACCCGTGGTTCATGATCAACGGCACGCCGACGCACTTCGACCGCGCG
>DATKCN010000325.1:0-4056 GCA_035513175.1 Thermomicrobiales bacterium | reverse complement strand
CTTCGTCGGGCAATCGATCGGCCGCGCTGGTGACTCCGCGATCCCGGCGGTCGTAGGGACGCTGGCGGCGGTGAGCGTCGCGGGGCCGCTGCGGCGCGGGATTCAGGACGCGCTCGACCGCCGCTTCAACCGCCGTCACTTCGAGACGCTCGCCATGCTGCGCGCCTTCTCCCGTGAGTCGACGCCGAGCATGACAGTCGAACAAGCACTGCGCGCGGCGACCGGCGACCCCACACTCGGCGTCGCCTACTGGATCGGCGAGCGTGAGGTCTGGGTAAGTGAAGCAGGCCTGGAGATCGTGCCCGCCGCCGATGCGGTGACGGCGCAACGCCGGGGGGAGACGGTCTGCGCGGTGAACTTCACGGCGTCGACGCTCGATCGTCCGACCGCGTACGCAGCCGCGAACATTGTCCTGACCGAGCTGGAAAACGCCCGTCTGCGCGCTGCCATCACATTGCAGTTGGTCGAGGTGCGCGAATCGCGGGCACGCATCGTCGAGGCACAGCTCGCCGAACGGCATAAGCTCGAGCGTGATCTGCACGACGGCGCCCAGCAGAGGCTGCTTGGGCTCGCCATGCAGTTGCGGGCGGTTGAGATGAGCGGCGATCCCGAGCGCATGGACGGGGCGTTGGCGGGCGCTGTCGATGAGCTGCAGGCAGCGGTGCGAGAGCTGCGTGACCTTGCCAACGGGCTGCGCCCGGCGATCCTCGCCGACGGCGGGCTGGCGGCCGCGCTGGACGATCTAGCGGCGCGCTCGCCCGTGCCGGTGCGACTTGAGCTGACGGGGGAACGCTTCGCGCCGGGCATCGAGGAGACGGCGTGGTTCATCGCCTGCGAGGCGGTGGCCAACGCGGTCAAGCACGCCGCGCCGTGCGCGGTCGCCATCAGCGCCAGCCGCTCGGCCGGCTGGCTGCGGCTGGTGATCGAGGACGACGGCATCGGCGGGGCCGATCCGACCGGCAGCGGCCTGCGTGGCATCGCCGACCGCGCCGAGGTGGCCGGCGGCACGCTGACTGTGCGGCCTCGCGGCGGGCATGGCACGGTCGTGATCGCGGAGCTGCCATGCGCGTTGTGATCGCCGACGACTCGGTGCTGCTGCGCGAGGGCTTGGCCCGCCTGCTCGTCGAGGCGGGCATCGATGTCGTCGATAGCCTTGTGGATGGTCCGGCGCTTGAGGCGGCCGTCGCCATGCATCAGCCCGATCTGGCGATCATCGACATCCGCATGCCGCCGAGCTTCACCCATGAAGGGGCCGAGACGGCGACGCGGCTTCGCGCTGCGTGGCCACGGCTCGGCATCCTGCTGCTCTCACAGTCGATTGAAAGCCGCTTCGCGCTAGAGTTGGCGCGCACCCATCCGACCGGCTTCGGCTATCTGCTGAAGGACCGCGTCGTCGATGTCGGGACGATCACAGACGCGATCGAGCGCATCACGAGCGGCGGGACGGTGCTGGACCCGGACATCGTCGCGCACTTCCTGAGCCGGCAAGTGACCCGCAGCCGTTTGGCCGAACTGACCGGGCGGGAACGTGACGTGCTGGCCCTAATGGCCGAGGGGCGCTCGAACCGCGCCATCGCCCGGCAGTTGGTCGTCTCCGAAAAGACACTCGAGTCACATATCGCCAGCATCTTTTCCAAGCTCGATCTGTTGCCCGAGCCGCAGGACCACCGCCGCGTTCTGGCCGTGCGAGCGTGGATGAGCGACCAGGGCGAGCATGGCGTACAGGCTGCCGGGCGTCCGTAACGCGTCGCGGAACACCGATCGCCGACGCCATGCTGGAACGCGCAGGAGGTCGCGACTGGATGACGGTCTTTACCTATGAGTCGTTCGCGCCAGTAGTTCCGGCCGCCTTCCTGGGTCCAGTCAGTCTGTCGTTCCACAACCGGCTCGTCCCCAGCGGCAGTCTTCTCAGAAGCGCGGATCGATCGGCGTGAACTGCCCCAGATGTGCTTCGATCACCTCACCGGCATCGAGGATGACATCCTCCCGGAAGCGGCGGGAGACGACCTGCACGCCCATTGGCAGGCCCTGGACCGGCGTGGTCGGCGTGGCCAGGCCCGGCAGTCCCAGCACCGGCAGCACGAACTGGAAGCGCAAGGCGTCCAGCATGCGCTCGGCCCCGGCCGGGCCCTGCACGTCGACGCCTTCCGGCAGCGCCACTTCCGGGCAGGACGGCATGACGATGATCGGATACGTTTCCATGAACTGGCCCCAGGCCCGCAGCAGGGTGTCGCGCTCGGCCAGCGCGTCGAGATAGGTGGGCAGGTCGGCGCTTTCCTTCAGCTCGAACCAGGCCTCGACGAAGCGCTCGATGCCGGGGTCGCCTCCGTCCTTGAGCAGCGGGCGCAGCGACAGGTTCAGGTCCGACAGCCCGATCGGATGCCACAGCTCCACGACGCGCGCCAGGCTGGGCGGCGTGACCTCCTCGACCTGATAGCCAGCGGCGGTCAGGCACGCCCCGGCCTCGCGCACCGCCGCCACGGCTGCCGGGTGAATGTCGATACCGTTCACCCCCGTCACCAGCGCGACGCGGATCGGGCGGGGCAGGGGATCGCCCACCAGCGGGGCGGGGGTCCACCATGGATCGCGGGGGTCGCGCGCGGCCATGGCGGTGAGAGCCAGCCGGGCGTCGCGCACGCTGCGCGTGAGAGGTCCCTGGACGGCCATCAGCTGCCCGGACATGCGGCGCGCGGCAGTGGCGGTGGGGTTGAAGGCCGCCACGCGTCCGAAGCTGGGGCGAAGACCCACGACGCCATTGCAGTAGGCCGGCCAGCGCACCGAGCCGCCGATATCGTTGCCCTGGGCAATCACGCCGATACCCGCCGCCAGCGACGACCCCGCCCCGCCGCTGGAGCCGCCGCAGGTGACGTCGCGATTCCAGGGGTTGAGCGTCAAGCCGTGCAGGGCGTTGTCGGTCATGCCGCGCATGGAGAAAGCGGGCGCGTTGGTGCGTCCGATGACGATGGCCCCGGCGCGGCGCAGGTTGCCGACCTGGGCGCTGTCCTCGGCGGCGATGAAGTCCTTGAGCTTCGGCACGCCCCCGTCGGTCGGGAGTCCGGCCAGGTCGGTGTTGATCTTGGTCGTAACCGGCAGGCCGTGCAGGATGCCAAGCACCTCCCCTGCCAACCGCGCGCGGTCGGCGGCCTCGGCCTCGGCCAGCGCCTGCTCGTTTAGGAAGGGAGAGACAACGGCATTGAGGCGCGGATTCACGGCGTCAAGCCGCTCCAGATGCGCCACCACCGCCTCCCGCGCCGAGACCTTGCCCGCGCGGATCAGTCCCGCCAGCGCCACCCCATCCAGCCGCCACAGCTCGTCGCCCATGTGCCGTCTCCTGCCGCTGCCCTGCTCGGTTCGGGGCAGTGTAGCAGCATGTGGCGGCAGTTCAGCGCCCAGCCGCCGCACGCGATTGATTCGCGCCAGCGTGACACGATGACTCCGAGCAGTTGGAGAGCATGTTGCGCGCACTCCGGTACCCAATCACCACTTATTGCGCCGCTAGAGTAGTCTCAGAAGGTCACGCCGGAATTGGCGTTTCACGTGACACCGCCCCGACTGTCAGGATGTTGCCTTCAATCAGCCAGCAGTCGGGGTTGTCGAGGAAGCGCTCGAAGGCTTCTCGATCGCTGATGCCTGCCAGAAACTTCTGGTCGGCTGCCGGAACGTCGAGCTCTGGCGCGAGCGCGGTCAGGTAGCGAAACAGCCCCCACCATGTGGCGCGCACGACCGGATCGAACGGGGCGCTGCGCTCGATCAGCGTGGTGCGCTGCCAGACGTCGGTCAATCCCGACCTGCGCACACGCCCAGGGAGCGACGGGCCGCGCGGTCCATTTCCCCAGTGCCCAATGCCAGCAGCAGCGACGGCGTCAAACCACCGCAGGATCAGGCCGGGCGGGCCGGGATGAACGCGGATCATGCTCGTGTCGGACTCCTTGAGCGCGACCAGCCCGCCTGGCCGGACCACGCGTTGAAGCTCGGCCAGCGTCGCATTCAACTCCTCGTCCGTCAGGTACTGGCTCGTGTTGGCGAACCAGACCGCGTCGAAGATGTCATCCGCAT
>DATKCN010000324.1:0-8120 GCA_035513175.1 Thermomicrobiales bacterium | reverse complement strand
GCGACAAGCGGTCGATCGAGGAGCGTGCGTTCTTCGGGAGAGAGATTCATCAGTTGCCCCGTTCCATGCTGTGGCGCCAGTCGTCCGGTGGAAGTTCGCAGATCGTGAATGTTGATTGCGTGTCAGATCATGTCAGCTCTCTTTCTACCTTTTCCGCGTCGTGAACCAGTTCCTTCCTCGCATGGCATCAGCTCCAGCCTTCGATGCTGAAACGTTCCGCGACGATCTCGAGCCGCGCAGTCGCGAGGTCCGGGTCCCAGTCGTCGCCGGGCTGGAACCAGTTCATGAACTCGAACCGGGGCGTGTGGAATTGCTCGACGCGCTCGATCAAAGCGGAGAAGAAGAGCCGTTCCGGAAGGCACGCCTCAACCTCAGTTACGTCGTGAAACACGATTGTCATCGCCGAGTCGCTCGTTCGTCCCGACAGTCCTCCGGAACGCGGGCGTGGCTCGATCGTGACGTGAACGTTTGGTCCGACGTGCGCGACATCGACGACGCGCCCGTCATGGAGACGGTGGTCGCGGACGGAAATGGGGACGACGCGGTGCGTGCGTTCCAGCAGGCTCATGCTCGACTCCCTTCGATTGTGACGCTGCCAGCGCGCGAAACGATGGCGGGCCACACGACCAGCACGGCCGAGAGCGCCGTGAAGCCGGCCAGGCCAACTCCAAGCAGCGCGTACCCGCCAACGACGATCAGCACAGCGCCGATCAGGCTTCCGCCCGCGGTTCCGAGGCTGGCGACCGCCGTATTCAGGCTCATCGTGGAGTTGCGCCCAGCCGGTGTTGTATCTGCCAAGAGCGTAGCCATGCTCGATTGGCCGATGCTCGCGCATATCGCGGCGCCGCTGAACGCGGCGACGGAAGCGATAATGCTGATCGGGAAGAGCATCGCAATCGCGGTGCATGGGGCGATGGTGAACGACGCAACGCTGTAGAGCGGCCGTAACTCGACGTTTTTCAGCATGCTGCCAGCAAACACGCTTCCAACGAGGAACCCTCCACCGGCGGCCATGAAGGCCCAGCCAATCGCTCGATGATCCGCCGCGTATGCGTGCCGAAGATAGGCGCCGAAGTAGAGCAGGCAGCCCATCCAGCCGATCGATCGGAGGAGCACCGAGAGATACAAGGGTCGCATGCTCCTGTCAGTCAGCAGGGGCGGATAGGCTGCCAGGAATTCGCTCATTCGGAATGGGATGTCGTGCCGCTGCGCGCCGGTAGGCCCAGGCACCAACAACGCGATCACGCCGCTAGCTGCCGCGCTGACGAGAACCAGAGCAATGAAGGCTCCGCGCCATGACGTCATCGATGCGATGGAAGTCAGGATGGGAACTCCAACGATTGGGGCTCCGGCCGTCGACGCTACGATCCAACTGATCGCCTGACGGCGTTGCTGTCCGTCGTACAGTGTGGCTGCCATCGCAAGCGATGTGCTGATCAGCACCGCGCTCGCGAACGTCGAGGCCAGGCGCGCGATGACGAATTCGCTCACGTCCTGAGCCAGGGCGGCGCCGGCCGCCGTGATGCCCACCGTCACCATGCCAACCAGCAGAAAACGTCGTTGGCCGAACCAGTCCGCAAGGGGTCCGGTGATGAGCACCATGCCCGCGCCTAGCAGGAAGACAATCGTCAACATCTGACCTATCACGGGCACTGACGACCCCAGGTCCTCGGCGATGAATGGCAGGAACACGTTGACCGACATGCCGTTGAGGGCGCCGATCGCGGCAGCGAAGCCGAGCGTGGCTACAACCAGCCAGAATCGTCTGGAAGAGTCGGTGACACTCAGTTCAGGTTGGAGATCCCGGGGAATGACCGTGTCGTCGTGTGCCATCAGTTTGATCCTTTGGGTCGAGCCTGTCCGGCGCGCTTTTGTGTCACCACCGTCGCGCTAGCAACTCAATAGCGACAGCGGCCTGCTTCGGAACACGAGCGACCAGGACGGAGTAGTCACCGAGCTTGGGTAATCGCGGCTTGTTCCACCGCTTATGTTCTCGTGCTGTCACGCTCGACTCCCTTCAATTGACGTGCTGTGAGCACGTGTCGCAACCACTGGCCACACGACGATCATGGCCGACAGCATTGCGAAGCCAGCCAGACCGATCCCGAGCAGCGCATACCCGCCGACGACGATCAGCGCTCCGCCAATTGCGCCTCCAACCGCTGTAGCCAGTCCGGCAACCGCGGTGTTCAGCCCTTGGGTCGTCGTGCTCCCGGCGGAACTTTCGTCGGCCAACAGCGTCGTCAGGCAGACGTTGCTTGCGCTGGAGACGATTGCCGCCACGGTCAGCAGTGCCGCTGACACGGTGACGCTGATCGGTACGGCCATGGCGATGATGATGGCCGGCCCCATCGTGAACGCGCCGATGCCGTATAGCGGGCGCAGCGGCACGTTCTTCAGCCAGCTGCCAGCGGCGAAGCTCCCGGCAAAGTAGCCGCTACCAGCGGCCATAAACGCGAATCCGATGGCGTCCGCCTCGGCGTTGAAGGAGTGACGCAGAAACGCGCCGAAATACAGCAGCACGGCCATCCAGCACACCGAGCGAAACAGGGACGCCAGATAGAGTGGCCGCATGTTCTTGTCAGCGAGGAGCGGACGGTAGGCTGACAGGACCTCCGCCACCCGGATTGGCGGCCGCTTGGCCTGGGCGTCTGGCGAGCCAGGGAGTACCAGCATGAGCAGCACGATTGCAGCGACGCCGATGACGGCGAGAGTGACGAAGGCAACACGCCACGACGTGAGTGAGCCGATGTACGTGAGGGTAGGCAGGCCGATGACCGGCCCACCGGACATGCCGGCCAGTACACCGCTGATCGCCTTGCGACGCTGTGGCCCTGCATACAGCGTGGCGGCCATCGCCATGGGTGTGCCGGCAAGCAGCCCGACCGCGAACGCTGAAACAAGCCGTGCGAGCAGCAGCACGCCGAAGTCGGTCGCCAACGCTGTCCCGGCGGCGGTGACAACGACTGACAACGCGCCGATGAGCAGAAAGAGACGCTGGCCATAACGGTCGGCCAATGGTCCACCGATCAGCCCCAGGACAGCGCCGAGCAGGACAACGATCGTCGTGATCTGCCCCAACACCGGCACCGAGTAGCCCAGGTCCTCGCTGATGAACGGCAGGAACGCGTTGATCGTGAGCCAGCTCAGCCCGCCAAGCGCCGCGATCGCTCCCAACGTCCCAACCACCAGCCAGAACGGTCGTTCGGGCTTGGGGCTTTCAGGCTCAGCATGGATGTTCTGATGGTGGGCGCTGTCTGCGCATGCCATGACCCTGTTCCCTTGCAGTGATGCGGTCAAGTGAAGGCTGTTCATCACCACCGTAGTGGGAGCAGCCTGCGAGCGCATCGTGAGAGTCACTGAATCGACGATGCTGAGGCCGCGTCAACCGATCGGTAGATCTACCGATCGGTCGCCTCGCGTATACTGACGACGCGCAAGACATTCACACGGTAACCATCGCGTTCAGGTGCGACCCATGCCTCGACCCGAGCAACACAGTGACGCCGTTCGGCCGCCGCGTTCCCATTCCCTCTTTGTCGGTCGCAGGTGGGAGATCGACGAGTTGCGCGCCGCGCTCGATGAGGTGGCGAACGGCGCTGGCCAGATCGTCCTGCTGGCGGGCGAACCGGGCATCGGGAAGACGCGCCTGGTCGAGGAAATCGTTGCCTCGGTCTCATCGCACGACATCGCTGTGTACTGGGGTCGCTGCGACGACTGGGAGGGATCTCCCGCCTACTGGCCGTGGTCGCAGATCCTCAGCCCCATCGTGGAAACAGTGGATTTCGAGACGTTGACATCGTGGATGGGCGGCAGCGCGGCGCTGCTCGCTCAGATCGTGCCGGGCGTTGCCGGGCCGCGAGAGCTCTCCGTTCAACTGCCGCCTCGCGACTCTGAACAGGCTCGCTTTGAGCTGTTCAGCGCGGTCGCCGATCTTGTCCGGAATGTCGCGGATGGGCGTCCATTGATACTGGTCGTTGATGATCTCCACTGGGCGGACACGCCATCGCTGGAGCTCTTTCGCTTTCTCGTCAGGTCGATTCGGGACGCGCGGATCATGCTGCTGGCGACGTACCGACCGTCGGAGGCAGGCCGGGACACCCCGCTTTCCGCGGCGCTGGGCTCCATGGCTCGCGAGCATGGACATCGTCGTTTGACCCTCCATGGACTGTCACGCGATGAGGTCGCCGCGTTTGTGTCGCACTCCGTCCAGAACAGCCCGGACAAGAAGCTCGTTGACGCGATTGTCGGGACCGTCGATGGCAACCCGTTTTTTATGCGTGAGCTGGTGCGGCTGCTGATCGCTGAGAGCGATGTCGATCCGGCCCGCATTTCCACCCTCGTTCCCGAAAGCGTGCGCGACGCCGTTCGGCAGCGGGTTTGCCGGTTGCCGGACTCCTGTTCGTCGCTGCTTGGGGCCGCGTCGGTGATTGGCCGCGAGTTCAGCCTGCCGATCCTCGCGTCGGCGTCGATGACGTCGATGACGGACGTAATTGACGGCATCGAGCTGGCGACGCAAGCCGGGCTGATCGAGGAGCTTGAAGCAGGGCGCTATCGCTTCAGTCACGCGTTGGTGCAGGAAACGTTGTACGGCGACCTGCCCGCGGCCCGGCGCCTTGCCGCTCATCAGCGTACTGGCGAGGCACTCGAAGCGCGCCCCGCGGGTGACGCCTCGTCGCATTACGCGGTGCTGTCGCGCCACTTCGGGGCTGCGGCGCCGATTGGGGGCGCAGAGAAAGCGGTTGCTTACGCCGTCAGGGCAGCAGACGCGGCGATCGCGCAACACGCGTGGGAAACGGCGATCGAGCACTACAGGATCGCGCTTCGCAGCTGTGACATGCTCAGCGAGCCAAGCCCGGTGACGCGGTGCGATCTCCTTTTGCTGCTCGGAGACGCACAGACGCACGCCGGGGCGGGACGCGAACGGGGACACATCTCCGGCGAGTCTCCGGATGCCATCGAGACGTACTGGCAGGCTGCCAAGTTGGCCCAGGCGTTGGGACTGACGGAGCAGCTCGCGCATGCGGCCCTGGGGATCGCTGGTCCAGACCTCGGCTCGCCCCAGTCGGGACCGGAGGGCATTGAACTGATGGAAACGGCGCTCGCGGAATCTACCGCTGCCGACAGTCCGCTGCGGGCGCGACTGCTTGCCCGTGTTGCAGTGGACACCGCGCGGCTGTGGGCTGTGGGATCGCTCCACTTGACGCCGGCTCAGGAGGCTGGGATCGTCGAGAGAAGCGATGAGGCCGTCGAGATCGCACGACGAGCTGGTGACGCGCACACGCTCGCTTACGCCCTGGCCGCGCGTCGCATGGCGCGCGAAGGCAGCGGCGACCTCGACGCGTGGCTGGCGGACGCGGAGAAAATGCTCCGTCTGGCGCGCGAAACCAACAACCTGGAGATCACGATCTGGGGGCTCGATCAGAAATACGATGTGCTCGTGGAAGCTGGAGAGACCGCAGCCGCGCTGCGCGTCGCTGACGAGCGTGAGCAGCTAGGGGAGCGATATCGCACTCCTCTGTTTCAACTCCACATGACGATGATGCGCTCGGGAGAGGCATTGCGATCCGGCCGCTTCGGTGACACGGAAGAGCTGATCCACAAGGCGACCGCGTTGTGGCCGCGAACCGCGATGGCCGCGTTCCAGCTGGCGACGCTGCGGCGGGAGCAGGACCGCATCGGTGAAGTGGTGGAGCTCATACGGGAGCGACAGGCGCTGCGCCCTGGAACTCCTCAGTGGCGATCGTTATTGGTGCTGGTCGAGTATGAGCTGGACGGAGAACGCACGGCTCAGGCTACCTTCGACGGCATCGCTGCCCGTGACTTTCAAGACATCCACAGGAGCGTGTTGTGGCTGCGCAGCATGGCGTATCTGGCGGAGGCCGCGGCGCTGTTGCGGGACGCGCGTCGCGCGATCCTGCTCTACGACATGCTTCTCCCCTTCGAGGACCGCAACCTGTTCCTACGGAACTCAGACTTCACCGGCGGCTCGGTCGCGTACTACCTCGGTCTGCTGGCGATGACGATGGAGCGCTGGAATGACGCGGAGCGTCACTTGCAGGACGGGCTGCAGAAGAACGAGGCGTGGGGGCAATGGCCATACGCGGCCCACGCGCGCCACGCGTGGGCCGACATGCTCCTGCGGCGGGGGCACGGCGTCGACCGAGAGCGGGCGCTCGCGCTCAACGCTGGTGCGTTGGAGGCAGCGGAGTCGATGGGCATGACCCGTCTGGCGCGCCTTGCGCGCGCGCTGGCGGACACCGCCGCGCAGGGCGACACGGAACCGGGGATGGACGCGCGCCACGGGTTGTCAGCGCGGGAGCTCGATGTCCTGCGGCTGATCGTGGCTGGCCGCACCGACCGTGAGATTGCCGGGGCGCTCTTCATCAGCCCGCGCACCGTCGGTTCGCACGTCAGCAGCATCCTGAGCAAGCTTGACGCAAGCAGCCGCACTGAAGCGACGGCGCGAGCGATCCGCGACGGGCTGGTCTGAAGCGGGTCTACTCAGCGCGCATCCTCGGGATGACGTCCGTCGCGACGCGCTCCATCACGGCCATCTGATGCGTTGGCGGCTGGTCGATGATGAACTCGTTGACGCCCGCCTCGCGGTATTCGCCGATGACCTGCTCGAAGGCGTCGACCGACTCTCAGGGGTCGGCGGACATCACCGACGCCCAGCCGTAGAGTGAGCGGATGATCGAGTCGGGGTCGCGGCCCAGGTCGGCGCAGTGCTGGTCGAGGATGACGTTGCGCTCCCGCATCTCTTCGACCGAGCCGCTGGCGTTCCAGCGCTAGGCGTACTCGGCGGCGATGCGCAGCATGCGGGTCTTCTTCGCGCCAATGGTGATCGGCGGGCGCAGACGCTGTAACGGCAACGGGCGGCTGGGTGCGTTGTCGAGTCAGTTGAAGCGACTTAATCGCTGAAGCTCTCGGCGACGACATCGAGCCGGTCCGCTGCCAGGTCCGGGTCCCAGTCGTCGCCGAACTGATACCAGTTCATTAGCTCAAACCGGGACGTCTGGAATTGTTCGACGCATTCAGACAGCGCGGAGAAGAAGAGCCGTTCTGGACGGCACGTGTTTACCTCGGTAACGCCGCTAAAGACGACTGTCATGGGTGGCTCGTTCGACCGCCCCGCCAGTCCGCCTGAATGCGGATGCGGCTCGATCGTGACGTGAACTTCCGGCCCAATCAGCGAGACGTCGACGACGCGACCGTCGTAGAGGCGGTGATCGTGGGCTGATGCGGGAACGACCCGGTGTGTGCGTTCCAGCAGGCTCATGCTCGACTCCCTTCGATTGCGGACCGATCCGCGCGCGTCATGCTTGATGGCCGCGTGGACAGAGCGGCCGATAGCACCATGAAGCCAGCCAGCCCGACGCCGAGCAGCGCGTACCCGCCAAGGACGATCAACGCTCCACCGATGGCGCTCCCAGACGCGCATCCGATCCCGACGCATGCAGTGTTCATTCCCTGTGTTGTTGTGCTTCCAACCGGGGTTTCATTCGCAAGCAACGTCGTCAGAAAGACGTTGCTTGCGCTGGCCGCGAAGGCAGCTGTGGTCAGCAGTGCCGTCGATACAACAACGCTGACCGGCAAAGCCATCGCAATCGTGACAACCGGAGCGATAGCGATCGCTGCAACACCGTAAAGTGGGCGCAGTGGCATGTCCCTCACCCAGTTGCCAGCGGCAAAGCTGCCAGCGAAAAATCCCCCGCCGGCGAACATCAACGCCAGACCGATCGTTCGGGGTCCGGCTCCGAAGGAGTGATGCAGAAAGGCGCCGAAGTACATAAGGTATGTCATCCAGCCCATGGCGCGACACAGCGACGCCATGTAGAGTGGCCGCATCCTCCGGTCAGCGAACAGTGGGCGATATGCAGACAGAACACCCTTCATCATGAATCGATCGCGACCCGCCAGCGTACTGGTCGATCCAGGAAGCGTCAGCACAAGCAAACCGCTCGCGGCCGCAGCAATCGTCGCCAGCACGGCGAACGCGAAGCGCCACGATGTGACCTCAGCGATTGATGTCAATAAGGGCAACCCGACAATCGGCGCGCCGGCCATACCGGCCAGTATCCAGCCGATTGCACGGCGGCGTTGCGCGCCGGAAAACA
>DATKCN010000323.1:0-9165 GCA_035513175.1 Thermomicrobiales bacterium | reverse complement strand
GCGCCAGCGGCTGGACGAGGGCTGAGGACAGCCACCCTGGCAACCAGCGGATAGCCTGTCCAACCCGCGTCTAGCTGCGAGGTTGACGGATGGGCGATTTTCGCCTATCTTCCTGCCTTCGGAGAAGGACGGATTAGGGCCTGACAGGGCGCGAAGATGGGGAAGAGACCAGGCGTGTCACCGCTGGCGAGGTCGCGGGGCTGGGAGCTCGACGACGATCCGGAGTTGACTGGCGAGTACGGGGACGACGGCGAGTCAATGGAGCCCGGGCGCAGGCAGCCCCGGGGTCCCAGGTCCGGCAGGGGAGGGGGACTGCCGAAGGCGGCGCGCAAGCAGCGGCGCGAGCGCGAGGCGCCGCTCGACCCCGAGGACGAATGGGACGACGGCCTCAATCAGGAGCGCGAGCGCAGAGAGCGGGAGCGGCGCCGGGCAGGCATCAGCGAGCCGTTCAAGTGCCGCAATTGCCGCGCCTTCATCGGCATGCCGCCGACCGGCGGGCAGCAGCGCAACCACTGCCCGATGTGCCTGTACTCCCTGCACGTCGACGACAAGACCCCCGGCGACCGCGCCAGCGACTGCCGCTCGCTGATGGAGCCGATCGGCGTCTTTTATCGCCGCAACATGGAGCAGGTGCTGGCGCACCGCTGCCTGGGCTGCGGCTTCGTGCGCTTCAACCGCATTGCCGCCGACGACAACCCGGTCCTGCTCGACGAGCTGCCGATCGTCGACCCTCCTGACCACGCCGGGGACGTTCACGAATAGCGGCCGGGTGCTACGAGCGACGCGCCACGGGAACGACAGCGCGTCAGAACGTCAGTTGCTGACCTCGACGATGCGCGGCGTTCCGGTCGCGAGGACCTCGATGCCTCCTGCCGATGGAAGCTGGTAGCTCCACGAGCCGTCGAGCTGGTGGACGAACGCGTGCGGGTAGCCGTGCGTGTCGAGCGTGACGACGCGGTCCCCGTGCGTGGCCCAGACGACGTACACGGCGCGCTCCGGCCCGGTGAACTTCAGCGCCCAGACACCGGCGCCACGGTCGACGCGCCCCGCGTAGCTGAGTCCGGTGAGCCGGTCGGCCAGCGTCTGCAGCGCCGTGTAGGCCTGCCGCTCCTGCGCGTTGTTGGTCACCACGCCGAACCAGTGCGGGTTGTTGCCGGGGTCCTTGAACTGGAACACCGACACCATCTCGACGCCACCGATCGTGAACAGCATGGTCATGTTGCGGATGAGCCGCAACGCCTGCTCGCTCTCCCCGCAGGCCGCCAGATTCCCCGAGCAGCCGCTGTTCCAGCCCACCTCGGTCACCCACAGCGGCTTGCCGGCCCGCTCCCGCGCCTGGCTGATCAGCGGCCAGATCAGGTCGGGGTAGATGTTGTGCTCGAAGCCGTCGTCGGAGATGTAGCCGTGGATGCCGATGACATCGAGGTAACCGGCCGCTCCCTGGTCCAGCAGCCGCTGCAGGAAGTTCGCCCCGCGGGCGGTGCCGGTGACGCCGCCGTTCAGCACGATGGCGCTCGGGTCGGCCCGTTTCACGGCGCTGTAGGCGCGCCGCAGCATCTCCGCGTAGTAGACCGGGTCGCCGCCGTCGCGCCCATTCCAGAACATCGCCACGTCGGGCTCGTTCCACACTTCCCAGGCGTGGATGCGGTCCTTGTAGCGGTTCACCGTCTGGAACACGTAGTTCTCCCAGGCGTCGAGGTCGGTCGGCGGCCCCAGCACCATGTTCGACCCGCCGCCCCCGCTGGCCCAGCCTACCGAGTACGCCAGCATGCCATACGGAGCGAGCCCCTGCGCGACGTACTGGTTCACGAGGTCATCGTACAGGCTCCAGCGCCACTCGCCGGGCGTGGGCTGGATGTAGTGCCAGTGCAGCTCCAACCGGGCGTGGCCCACGTTGCTGTCCCGCAGCAGCCTGGCGTAGCTGTCGAAGCTCGCCTCCCAGGGGAAGGCATTGCCCGAGACGCCGATCAGCATCGCCCTGCCGTCCGTCCTGCGCGGCGTTGGCGACAGTGGCGCCCAGCCCGGGCCGTAGCGCCAGGCCGCGTAGTGCAGGCCCACGTTCCCGGCCTCGACCTGCCACTCGGGCGGATGGCCGGGCGTGTACGTCAGGCAGCGGCGTTCGAAGCATTGCAGCAGCACGTCGCGGTAGACATCGCCAACCTTCACCCACGCCCAGTAGGCGTCGGTGATCGGCAGCCCGGTGGCATAGAACGGGTTCTGAAAGAGCCGGGCAAACGCGGCGCCATGCTGCATCTGAATCTGCCCGGACGAGTTCATGAACGCCCAGAACGGTGACGCGACCTGATGATCGATGCCGTGCGCCTGCACGCGCTGGGCCGCCACGACGTTGTGGCGCGCCATGGACGGGTCGTCGGTGATCGTGCCGTGACGGTCGACGCGCCGGGTGACAGCCGCTCCCGTGGCGATCGATGGGGCTCCGCGCAGCGCGCCGATCGTCGCGTACGTTGGGCCGGTTGGGTCGTCGTGGTCGCCCGCCACGTTGACGTGGGCCGGAGAACGCTGCTCGAAGGTGTTGTCGCCGGTCTGGAGCCTGCCGGACACCATCTCGACGACCAGCAGGCCGTTCGTGACGTACCACATGCCGTCATCGATAGCGTTCGGATGGGTGATCTCCATGCGGGACTTGTCGAAGTACTGCACCACCCGCGCGCCGCCAGGTGACTCGGCGTAGGGCTCGGTGATCGGGATGCCGACGGCTTCCGGGCCCCACATCCAGGTGCGCGCCACCACATTGTCGGCCACCGGCTTATCGGTGCGCTCCCACGTTGCGGCGAACGCCCGCGTGCCCGGCGCTGCCGCCAGCGCGCCGCGTCCCGGTGTGTTGACCGCCAGCAACGCGACGATCAGCAGCGGCATCACAATCTTCTTTATGGCTCCCAAGCGGGCGTCTCCCAGCATTTTTCCGCGTTGCCACTCGGCGCGCCATTGACCATGAGTCACTCATGCGATGACGACTGTATCAGGCGCTGAGCCTCCCGACCAGTGGGGACGGCGTGATGTCGCCCCCGCGTCGGACGCGTGTTCAGAGTTGCGTCGATCGTACAGTGACCAGATCCAGCACGCATGGGCCATTCGTGTGAGTCGCGCGGGGCGGAAGTACTATGTGGCGCAACGGGCATCGTACGGCGGCGAGATCGCTGCCCGTGTTCCGCGTCCCGCATCACGAAAGGATGGCCGCATGACTGCCGGACCACGACGCGTCGCGCTGATCGGACTGGGCGCGATTGGACGCTCGGTGGTTGAGATCGCCGCCGCGTATCCGGATGAGATCGCTATAGTCGCCGCCTGCACCCGCAGCGGGATGTCGCGCTACGACGACGTGACCGTGCGCGTCGTCGGCTCGATCCGCGAGCTGCTGGCGCACGCGCCGGATGTCGTGGTGGAGGTGGCGGGACACGACGGGCTGCGCGAGCATGGCCCGGCGGTGCTGCGCAGCGGCATCGACCTGATCGCCGTCAGCGTCGGCGCGCTGGCCGATCCCGCCGTCGAGCGCGACTTGCTGGAGGCGGCGCGGGAGGGCGGGTCGCAGATACGGGTGGCGTCCGGGGCCATCGGCGCGCTGGACGCGATCGCGGCGGCAGCCATCGGTGGCATCGACAGCGTCACGCACACCACCCGCAAGCCGGCCCACCCGTTGCTGGGCGACGAGGCGCGGTCGATGACCGAGGCACGCGATGTGTTCCACGGCCCGGCCCGCGCGGCGGCGCTGCGCTACCCGGAGAGCGTCAACGTCACCGCCGCCGTCAGCCTGGCCGGCATCGGGCTCGACCGCACCGAGGTGCGCGTCATCGCCGATCCGGCGGTCGAGCGCAACATCCACACAGTCGAGGTGGTCGGCGCCTTCGGCTCGCTGATCTTCGAGATCCGTAACGTGCCCAGCGAGACCAATCCGAAGACGGGGCGCATCGTCGCCATGAGCATCGTCAGCACGCTGCGACAGGCGCGCTTGCCGCTGTCGATTGGGTGAGCAGCCTGCTTCGATGCGGGCTGCTCGGAAGCTCCCGCTGTTCGGTTGCGCTTCAAGGGGCGGCGGCGCATCACAGGCGCGTTATCTTGACTGAACCGGTGTAGCCGGAACGAAGGTCGCAGGGCGCTCCGTCAGGTACGATACCCCCGGCATTGATGGGGGTAGTCCGGCGTGACGTTTCTGGGTCGTGTAATCGAGGGGACGCGCAGCGGGTTCATCCGCTCGTTCGAGTCGCTGTCCGTGCCGCGCTACCGGCTGCTGTGGCTGGGCATGCTGTTCTCGATCGGCGCAATGCAGATCGAGTTGGTCGCGATCGCCTGGCTGGCCTATCACCTGTCCGGATCCGGCTTGACGTTGGGTCTGGTGATGGCGGCGCGCGGGCTTCCGCAGCTGATTCTCTCGCCGTACAGCGGTGTCGCGGCCGACCGCTACGACAAGCGCCAGCTGCTGGTCTGGTCGCAGTCGGCTGTCACGGCCGTCGCGCTGGTGACCGCCGCGCTGGTGCACACCGGGGTGATCGAGGTCTGGCACCTGGTCGCGCTGGGTCTGGCGCAGGGGGTGGCGACCCCCTTTACGATGCCGACCCGCACGGCGCTCATCCCGGACCTGGTGCCCGAACGGCAGATTCCCAACGCGCTGGCGCTGGAATCAACCGGCCGCAACATCAACCGCGTCGTGGCCCCGGCCATCTCCGGCGTCCTGCTGGCGATCAACCCGGCCTGGGCGTTCTACGCGATCGCGCTGGTCTACGGGCTGGCCGCGCTGACGCTCTACCGGCTGCCGTCCGGGCTGCGGGGCGAGGGGGCGAAGGGCGGGGTGTTCCGCGAGATGGGCTCCGGCTTCCTCTACATCTGGGCGCGGCCCTCGCTGTTCGCCCTGATGACGCTGGCCTACGTGCCGATTCTCATCGGTATGCCGTTCCAGAGCCTGCTGCCGATCTTCCAGCAGGAGGTATTGCGCGTCAACGAGCGCGCGCTGGGGTTCATGTTCACCTCGATCGGGGTGGGAGCGATCATCGGCTCGATCGTCGTCGCCGCCATGGCCGAGTCTCCGCACAAGGCACGCGTGCAGATCGGGTGCGGCGTGGTGTTCGGTTTCTTCCTGCTCGCCTTTGCCCTCTCGCGGGACTACTGGCTGTCGATCGTGTTGCTGCTACTCGTCGGATTCTTCAGCACCGGCTATCTGACGCTCAACCGCATGCTGGTCGGGATGCAGACCGAGCGGGCCATGTACGGGCGGGTGATGGCGATCTACGGCATGACCTGGTCGGTCATGCCGATCGCGCTGCTGCCCTACGGGGCGCTGGTGGACGTGTTCGGGGTGTCGGCGACGGTCGCTGGCGGGGGCATCCTCGTCAGCGTCTTCATCGCGGCGGTCGCGCTGTCGTTCTCGCGCTACTACCTGCGAAACCCGATAGAATCGACCGCGCCCGGCCGCGTGCGGAATGTACCCGACATAACGTAGGGGCGCATGGCAATGCGCCCTGTTCGCCGTCGACCGCGTTGGGAGAGCATTGAACCGGTGGCTGCCGGTCGACGGCCTTGACGCCGCGCAGGGCGCATTGCCATGCGCCCCTACGAATGCAACACCACAATCACGGCGCCACGGGAATTGACGTATCGCGCGTGTCCCGCTATGCGCGGCTGGCGGCGGCCTGTTCGGAATGCTTCTTGCGGCGGGCGCGTTCGTGCTCCTTGAGCAGCAGCTTGCGCAGCCGGAAGGCCCTCGGGGTGACTTCCAGCAGCTCGTCGTCGGCCAGGAAGTCGAGCGCCTGCTCCAGGCTCAGGAGTACCGGCGGGGTGAGGCGCGTCATCGTGTCGGCCGCGCTGGAGCGCATGTTTGTCAGCTTCTTGGCCCGGCAGACATTGACGGCCAGGTCGGTCCCGCGCGCGTTCTGCCCGACAATCATGCCCTCGTAGACCTCCGCGCCCGGCTCGATGAAGGTCAGGCCCCGCTCCTGCGCGGCGGCCAGGCCGAACGCCAGCGCCGTGCCCGCCTCCCAGGCGACCAGCGCGCCGGTGCGCGTCGAACCGATTGGTCCCTGCCACGGCTCGTAGCCGATCAGGCGCGACGACAGCGAGCCGTTGCCCTTGACGCGGGTCAGGAACTCGTTGCGCAGCCCGATCAGGCCGCGCGTCGGGATCTCGAACTCGAGCCGCACGTGTCCGCGCCCGTCGTTGACCATGTCCAGCATCTTCGCCCGGCGTCCGCCGACCAGCTCGGTGACCGCCCCGACGAACTCCTCGACAGTGTCGATGACGAGATGTTCCATCGGCTCCAGCGTCTTGCCCTCAACCTCGCGGGTGATGACCTCGGGACGGGAGACCTGGAACTCGTAGCCCTCACGCCGCATGGTCTCGATCAGAATCGACAGGTGCAGCTCGCCCCGGCCGGAGACGGCGAACACGTCGGGCTGGTCGGTGTCGGCGACCCGCAGCGCGAAGTTGGTCTCCAGCTCGCGGTACAGCCGCTCGCCGAGCTGGCGCGAGGTCGAGAACTGGCCGTCGCGGCCTGCGAACGGGGAGGTGTTGACACCGAAGGTGAGCTTCAGCGTCGGCTCCTCGACGGCGATAGCCGGCAAAGCGTCCGGGAACGCGGGATCGGCCAGCGTCGAACCGATCTTCGCCTCCGGGAAGCCGGTCAACGCCACGATGTCGCCCGCCAGGGCTTCCTCGACCTCATGGCGGGTCAGCCCTGCCCAGACGAACAGCGACGTCACCTTCTGGCGGAACTCCTGACCGTCGCCGTCGATCTGCAGCAATGTGTCGCCGACGCGCAGGCGGCCCCGGTTGACGCGGCCGATGGCGATGCGCCCCCGGTGCGGGTTGTAGTCGAGCGAGGCGATCTGCAGCTGGACCGGGCCCTCGGAGTCGGCCAGCGGCGCGGGGATCACGTGCAGGATCGCTTCCAGCAACGGGCGCAGATCGGACTCCAGGCCGTCGGGCGTGTGCCCGGCGCGGCCCTCCTTGGCGATGGTGTAGATGATCGGGAAGTCGAGTTGGTCGGCGTCGATCGCCAGATCGAGGAAAAGGTCCTGGGTGCGGGAGACGACGACCTCCGGCTGCGCGTAGGGCCGGTCGACCTTGTTGACGACGACGATGGGGCGCAGCCCGAGCGCCAGCGCCTGCGTCAGCACCGTGCGCGTCTGCGGCATCGGACCCTCGACGGCGTCGATGACCAGCAGGCAGCCGTCGGCCATGTTCAGCACGCGCTCGACCTCGCCCCCGAAGTCGGCGTGGCCGGGGGTGTCGATGATGTTGATCTTGACGCCACGGTAGGTAATGGCCGCGTTCTTGGCCAGAATGGTGATGCCCCGCTCGCGCTCCAGGTCGCTGACGTCCATGATCAGCACCCCGGCGGCGTCCGGGTCGCGGAAGACGTTGGCCTGCTTGAGCATGCCATCGACCAGTGTCGTCTTGCCGTGGTCGACGTGGGCGATAATGGCGACGTTGCGAAGCTCGCTGCGCATGGTGTGACTCTCGGCTTCCAGCGTGGAACGGGTCGCGGACATGGTCGAAATCAATCAAATCCTCCGGGCGACGACGCCCGCCGGCCGTCCGGCAACGCACGGCCAACATAGTGTTCTGGAACAGGCACAAAAATGCGATCCGCCCGCGGATCGCGCGTCATAAGTATGCCACGAGCGGGTAGCGGATGGCGGGTAGCGGGTAGGGGAGAGAGAGGTCAGTGGAGGTCTGGGCTACGCGTCGCGCCAGGAATCAGGCAGGCGTCCACTCCGACGGACCAACCTCTATCCGCCAACCGCTATCCGCTCTCAAGGAGGGACTTTGATCGACCCAACGGCACATGTCCGTATCGCGCGGCCCTCTCGGGACCTGTCGGCGGTCGAGCAATTCTACGTTGATGGGTTGGGACTGAGCGTGCTGTATCGCACGAGCGCGTCCGGCGCGCCGGGCGAGCACGAACTGCTCATGCTGGGTTGGCCTGGAGCAGGCTGGCACTTCGAGCTGGTGTACGACGAGGTCAACCCGATCGCCCCGACTCCGACAGTCGAGGACCTGTTCGTGATCTATCTCAATGGCCCGGTCGATCCGGGGATGATAGTCCGCCTCGAAGCTGCGGGCGGCAGGCGCGTCGCGTCCCATAACCCCTACTGGGATCGCTGGGGCGTGACGGTCGAGGACCCCGACGGGTACAGGCTCGTTCTGTGCGAACGGGCGTGGACGAACGGGTGAGGCAGGATGCGGGCGGATGCGAACGATCTAAAGGTAAGGGCAATCATTTGGTTGTGCTAAGCGATGAGAGCCTTTAGACGCCTCTCCTTGGGCCCCACGTCCCGACCTCCTAGCCCTCAGTCCGTAGCCCTCAGCCCGAAATCCACGTCCCGATTCACGTTCTTGTACAGCAGATACGCGGCGTCGCTCCAGCCCGTGCAGTAGAAATGCTGGGGGCAGTACGGGCCCATCCAGATGAAGTCGTCCTGCTGCACCTCATGCCAGTCGCCTCCGAGCAGGTAGAGCCCCTGCCCCTCCAGCATGTACAGCCCGTGCTCCATGATGTGCGTCTCGACGTAGGGGAAGTAGACGCCCGGCTGGAAGCCGAGGATGTTGACGTGCATGTCGAACGCCAGATCGTCGGGAGGCAGCAGGTACTGCCAGTAGCGACCCTCGGTGTGCGGGCTGCTGCGCTCGACGGCGTCGCGATGAGCGACGATCGGCTCGGGGACCGGCAGATCGATCCGGTCGTACGGGCGCTTGATCCAGAGCAGGCGGCTGGGCGTGTTGCCCCGCGCCTCGATGCGGTAGGAGTGGCCGGTCGGCACGTACGCGTAGCCCTGTGGGGTCAGGTCGTGCTCGTCGTTCAGGATCGTGAGGCGCACGGAGCCATCCAGCAGGAAGAAGAAGTGCTGCAACATGTCGTTGCGGGCTTCAGTCGTGCCGCCGCCCGGCTCCATCTCCAGCAGCATCTGGGCAAACCTCGCGCCCATGGGCGGTGCAGTCTGAATGCGGACACTCGTCTGCTGGAAGCCGGGCAGGCTGCTGGGCAGGATGCCCTCGGGCGGCATGACCGAGTATTGCGAGGTCACCGCCGCGCGGTTGTGCGCGAAGATCGTGGGTGGCAGGACCAGCTTGCCGGGCTTTTCGACCATGGAGGCGTTCCTTTCTCAACCGATGGCACGCGCCGTCACGCTACAGCAGACATGTTCCCTCGCGCGC
>DATKCN010000322.1:0-2087 GCA_035513175.1 Thermomicrobiales bacterium | reverse complement strand
CAGCTCCGCCAGCGTGAAACGATACACATCCTTGGCTGTGTTGGTGAAGTTGGTGTGCACCACGAAGCGGTCCAGGTCGCAGATCACCAGTAGCGGTGGGTTCTCCAACGCCTCGCGGTACTCGCTCAGTTGCCGGTAGGCCGCCTCCAGATCGGCGCCGCGTCCCTTGTACTCCCAGGCGAAACGCCCCCGCCACCAGACATCGGCGAACCCGGTCGCCCCGTCCAGCTTCATCACCCGCTTCTCGAAGGTGTAGAACTCGCCGGTCGGGTCCGCCTCTGTCGGCGTCGGCTGCCCCAGCACGCGGCACAGATCACCGAAGTGCGACTGAGCCGCCGCCCGCTCGGTCAGTCCCACCCCCGCGTCACGCCATCTCGCCTGAAACTCGTGCACGTGCATGACACGTATTGTCTCATGAACGCAGCCGTCGTGGACGCCGTGCGACGGCGCTGACGTTCGAGTGGCATTGGGAATCCCAAGGAACGCGCAGGTTTGCGTGCGATTTACGCGGGAGAGCCAATGCTTGCGTGGGATTTAAAGGACGACAAATCCTTACACCGCCAGTTGTCGTTCTTTAGATTTCGCGCCCGGCTGGCGCGCTCCAGATAGCCACGAGCGCGAACCGCTACCTCACGTGAAGTTCCGCCATGGGCTGCCTGCTGACGCCAGCATTGTCGGCATCGCACAGCGTGCGCGCGATGGACGCTGAAGGTGCAACACGCGTGTGACGAGGGTTAGTCCGCCAAATCCTTACACCGCCAATTGGCGGTCTAACTCTCGCGTCCCGCGTCCCGCATCCCGCGTCCCGACTCTCGCTTCCGTCCTCCCAAGCAGTCGCCGTTCGATCTCCGTCGCCCCGGTCGCCGCCCCGCCCGTCGCGGCATAGCCTTCCGCCACGCGCCGCGCCCCCTCGGACTTCGTCATCGCCAGCGTCACGGCAGCCCGTAGGCTGTCAGGGCTGAGCTTCTTGACCGGCAGCCGCACGCCCGCGCCGCTGACCTCAGCGCGCCGCGCCACCTCCAGCTGGTCCCGCCCGAACGGCACGACACAGACCGGCACCCCGTGCGCCAGCGCCTTCTGCGTCGCGCCCATCCCGCCGTGTGTGATGGCGGCCGCCGCCCGGCTCAGCACCGCCGAGTGGGACACAAACTCAGTCACCGTCGCGTTCGCGGGAACGCGCATGCCCGCAGGCAGCCCGGCGGGCATCGTCACGATGACGTGCGCCGGCTCCCCTGCCAGCGCCTCGAGCGCCGTGCGCGCCAGGACGCCGTCGTCCTGAAACTCCGACGAGGTCGTGACCAGCACGATCGGTCGGTCGATCGCGCCGAGCCAGTCCGGCGTCTCCACCTGCGGCTCCCAGGCGCAGGCGCCGATCATCACGACGTCTGGTCCCCAGTCGGTGGCTGCGTACTCGAACGGTCTGGCCGTCGTGACGAGCATCAGCGGAGCCTTGCGGAGGAACTCGTCCGCTGACGCGACGGGGCTCAGGTTGAGGCTGGAGCGCAACGCGTTGATCCTGGGAAGCATCGCCTTCTCGACGGCGCCGATCACGACCCTGCCTACGAGCGCGTCGCGGACTCTGCCGAGCGGGCCTCCCATCGGCGCCAGCCCGGGACCAAACGGCGGCGTGCCAGGCGATTGCAGCGGCGGGATATACGGTGAAAACGAGACCCACGGACCGCCCCATGCTTCGGTGGCGAAGGCCGCCCCCCAGCAGTTCACGTCGACGATCACGGCGTCCGGCTGAACGGCGTCGATGGCCCTCGCAATGTCGGGCGCGTCGAGATCGCCGCGTCTCGCGAACACGCTCGTGGCGAGCTCAAGCGCCTTGCGCGGATTACTGGCCGTGTAGTCATCGTGCCGGATCTGCTCGATGCCGAGGTCGATCGCGTCGGCCTCGAACCCAAGCCCGCGCATCAGCTCCACACGGCTGGCGAGCGTGCGCAGGTGGATTTCATGCCCGCGCCGCTGGAGCTCGAGCAGGAGCGGCGTCAGCGGGAACAGGTGACCCATGGCGGGCGATGTATAGGCCAGGATACGCCCCATCAGCTGCCTTCTTTCGTAAATGGAGCCAGCATCTCCACGAG
>DATKCN010000321.1:0-47448 GCA_035513175.1 Thermomicrobiales bacterium | reverse complement strand
CACGCCTCGCACGAGCAGTTCCCGCCGAGCGAATTGCTGGAGTACGTTCAGCTTGCTGAGCGATCTGGTTTTGCGGCGGCGATGTGTTCGGACCACTTCATGCCATGGAGCGACGTGCAGGGTGAATCGGGCTTCGCCTGGTCTTGGCTGGGGGCGGCGATGGCGCGCACGACACTGCCCTTCGGTGTCGTTAACGCGCCTGGCTATCGCTATCACCCGGCCGTCATCGCCCAGGCGGCCGCTACGTTGTCCGAGATGTTTCCCGGACGCTTCTGGATCGCCGTCGGCAGCGGCGAGGCGATGAACGAGCACATTACCGGCGAGCGCTGGCCGATCAAAGCCGAGCGCAACGCGCGCCTGCGCGAGTGTGTCGAGATCATGCGCGCGCTCTGGCGCGGGGAGCTCGTCACCCACGATGGCCGCGTCACTGTTGAGGAAGCGAAGCTGTACACGCTGCCGGGTGCGCCGCCGCTGGTCGTTGGCGCCGCGTTGTCGGTGGAAACCGCCGGTTGGATGGGCGACTGGGCCGACGGGCTGATTACGATCAATCAGCCGGAGGGCAAGGAGCGAGAGGTCATCGAGGCGTTTCGCTCCGGTGGTGGCACGGGCAAGCCGGTATACCTGCAGGTCCACGTGTCGTGGGACACAAGCGAGGAGCGGGCGCGAACCAGCGCCTTCGACCAATGGCGTGTGACGGCACAGGACAGCAAGGTTCTCGCCGACCTGCGGCTCCCCCATCAGTTCGAAGCCGCCGCCAAGTTCGTGCGTCCGGCGGACATGGACGCCGGGGTGCGGATTTCAGCAGACCCTCAGCAGCACATCGACTGGCTGGCGCGGGACCTTGAGCTCGATCTGGCGGGGGTGATGCTGCACAACGTCGGGCGGAACCAGCGGGAGTTCATTGAAACGTTTGGGCGTGAGGTGCTGCAGCGCCTGACATGATCGACCGGTGCTGCTGAGCCTCGAGCTTCCCAGGTCGACGGTCGCCACGTCCAGCGGTACAGAGATGCTTTCGATGTCGCGCGCTCAGGCCCCGTCAGTCCGGACATCACTCCTCCTAACACAACCTTAACGATCAGTTAATCGTGCGAACACATGGCGCGCCTAGGCTTGCTATTGGGCGTGGGGAGTTCACCGCGCACAGGAGTGAGGGACGAACAAGGTGCAGCAGACGCAGTCGGCTGAACGGACGCGAGGCGGGGAGGCAGATGCGCTGCCGCTGGTTCTCGTCGTTGAGGACGACGCGGATTTGCGCGAGATGCTGGCGCTGAATCTCGACCGGCACGGCTACGAGGTGGCTCAGGCGCGCGACGGCGAGGAGGGGCTGGAGCTGGCGAGGGCGCTGAAGCCGGATCTGGTGGTGCTGGACCTGATGCTGCCGAAGCTCGATGGCCGGCAGGTGTGCCGGATGATTCGAAGCGAGTCGGCTGTGCCGATCCTGATCCTGACGGCGCTGGACCGCGACATCGACGTTGTCAACGGGCTGGATGCCGGGGCGGACGATTACGTTTCCAAGCCGTTCTCGCTGCGGGAGCTGCTGGCGCGCGTCAAGGCGCTGCTGCGGCGCTCCGAGGCGAGCAGGCCGAAGGACGGGGTACTGGTGTCGGGCGATCTGGCGATCTTTCTCAAGGAGCACCGGGCCATGTTTCATGGACGGGAGCTGCACCTGCCGCTCAAGGAGTTCCGGCTGCTGTCGGCGCTCATCAGTCGCTCGGGAGAGGTCTGCAGCCGCGCGGAACTGCTCGACATGGTGTGGGGGGAGGACGTTGTCGTCGATCCCCGGAACGTGGACGTTCACATTCGCTGGCTGCGCGAGCGGCTTGAGGGAGACCCGGATGGATCGAAGCTGATCCAGACGGTGCATGGAGTTGGCTATCGCTTCGCCGGGTGATGTCCACCTGGCGGGATAGTGGGAATTCGTTCCGAGTGGAGGATGAGCGATTGAATCGCATCTGGCTTTGGAAGCGAGTGGCGCTGATTGTGGCGCTGATGATGGTGGCCTCCCTGGTATTGGCCGCCTGTGGCGACGACGATGATCCGACCGCGACAACCGGCGCGGCTCCGGCGGCTACAAACACGCCGGGATCGGGCGCGGAGCCGACCTCGACCAACGGCGGCGAGGTGAACCTCGGTGATCTGACCGGCCGCGTGAACATCGACGGCTCCTCGACGGTCTTCCCGGTGACGCAGGCCATGGCGGAAGAGTTCCAGCTGGCTGCCGGCGGCGTGCAGGTGCCGGTCGGCGTCTCAGGTACTGGTGGTGGCTTCGCCAAGTTCTGTGCAGGCGAGACCGACATCTCCAATGCCTCCCGGCCGATCGGCGAGGAGGAAGCGGCGCTGTGCGAGGAAAACGGCATCGAGTACATCGAGATTCCGGTGGCCTTCGACGGGCTGTCGGTGATGGTGAACCCGGCCAACGACTGGGCCGAGTGCCTGACAGTGTCGCAGCTGGCCACGATGTGGGAACCGGCCGCCGAGGGCCAGATCATGAGCTGGAACCAGATCGACGAATCCTTCCCGGACGAGGATTTGATCCTGTACGGACCTGGCACGGACTCTGGCACGTACGACTACTTCACTGGTGTGATCACGGGTGAGGAAGGCGCGAGCCGCGGCGACTTCACGGGCTCGGAGGATGACAACATCCTGGTGCAGGGCATTGCCGGCAACGCGAACGCGATTGGCTTCTTCGGCTTCGCGTACTACGTTGAGAACCAGGACATCCTGAAGCTGGTGGCTGTTGACAATGAGGACGGCGTCGGCTGTGTCGAGCCGAGCGCGGAGTCGATTGAGGACGGCTCGTACCAGCCGTTGTCGCGCCCGGTCTTCATCTACGTCAGCACGGCAGCCTACGAGCGGCCGGAGGTGAATGCGTTCGTGGACTTCTACCTGAGTGAAGGACCGAACATCATTCCGGAGATCGGCTACATCCCGTTCTCAGTGGAGATCTACTCGGCGCTGTATGAGCGCTTCGTCTCAGGCCGAACCGGCTCGGTGTTCGAAGGTGGTGGATCGACCGAAGGCGTCACAGTCAACGACCTACTCTTCGAGGATGAGCGGTAGGATACATCGACGTCAAAAGCGGCGCTTCCGGGAGCCTTCAAGCTTCCGGAGGCGCCGTGTCCTAGTCGAGCAATACGGCTTCAGTCGCTCGTCGATCAATTGGGAAGGGGGAGCCGTTGAGGGAAGGCGTGGTCGAGCCACCTCACAAACTCCTGGTGAGCACGTCGCTACGGGCCCAACGATTTGGCAGGCGCGCGATCCGTGAGCGATCCATTGCGTCAATCCTGCTGTTGTTCGCGGCAATCTCGGTCTTTACCACGTTCGGCATCGTGTTTGTGCTGCTGGACGAGACGATTTCGTTCTTCCAACAGGTTACGTTCCGTGAATACTTCACGACGACGCGATGGACACCACTGTTCGCGAGCGCGCACTTTGGGATCTGGCCGCTGATCAATGGCACGGTGCTGATTGCGGGTATCGCACTGCTGGTGGCGGTCCCATTCGGTCTTGGAAGCGCCATTTATCTCGCGGAGTTCGCGCCACGCAATGCCAGGGCGGTGCTGAAGCCGACACTTGAGATTCTCGCGGGCATTCCGACGGTCGTATACGGGTACTTCGCGCTGCTATTCATCACCCCAATCATTCGCAGGATCCTGCCAGAAGCACAGGTATTCAATGCAATGAGCGCCGGGATTGCGATGGGGATCATGATTATTCCAATGGTCGCGTCACTGAGCGAAGACGCAATATCTGCGGTGCCGCGCAGCCTGCACGACGGCGCGGCAGCGCTTGGCGCCACTCGAACTGAGACGGTGCTGAGCGTGACTCTGCCTGCCGCGCTTTCAGGGATTGTGGCGTCGTTCATCCTGGCGATGTCGCGCGCGATTGGCGAGACGATGATCGTGGCGATCGCGGCGGGGAATCAGCCGCTGCTCGACCTGACGCTCAATCCGCTGGTGGGCATGCAGACGATGACGGCGTACATCGTCCAGGTCAGCCTGGGAGACACGCCGCAGGGCACGCTCCAGTACTCAACGATTTTCGCGGTCGGGATGACGCTATTCGCAATCACCCTGGTGCTTAACATCCTGAGCCGCATCTTCGTCCGCAAGTTCCGGGAGGTGTACGAATGAGCGGGTTGCCAGCGGTTCCTGGCACGGACAACCTGTTCAGCGACCGGTTGAAGCAGCGGCAGCGCACGGGCAGATTATTTGGCGCGTTCTGTCTTGGCACGACGATCTTCGGCGTGATCGCGCTGGTCCTGTTGCTGCTCGACGTGATCGGCTCGACGTTTACATGGTCTGCCGTTCAGGACCGCGAGCTGCGTGGGGGAAACGTGCCCCAGGTTCAGGAGTCCTGGACACTGTGGGAAGGGTTCTACAAACGCGGGGAGATTAACGAGACGATCGACGAAAAGTATCCGGAGGCCAGGCTCGAGTTTTATTCCTGGATCAACCCGGACTTTTTCCTGAACTTCCCCTCGCGCTTCCCGGAGATCAGTGGGTTCCGGTCGCCACTGCTCGGAAGCCTGTTCGTGATCCTGCTGACCGCCATCATGGCGTTCCCGCTCGGCGTCGGCGCGGCCATCTACATGGAAGAGTACGGAGGACACGGCTGGATCAGCCGCATCATTGAAACGAACATCTCCAACCTGGCGGGAGTGCCGTCGATCATTTACGGTTTACTGGGGCTAGCGATTTTTGTGCGTTCGTGGGATGGATTGACCGGAGGCCGCACGGTGCTGGCGGGCGCGCTGACGATGACATTGGTCAGCCTTCCGGTGATCATCGTGGCGGCCCGGGAGGCAATCCGGGCGGTGCCGCCGTCTATCCGCGAGGCTTCATATGCTGTCGGCGGATCGAAGTGGGACACGGTTTCTGCTCATATCCTGCCAGCGGCGTTGCCGGGTATTCTTACTGGCATGATTCTGTCTATGTCACGCGCGATCGGCGAGACAGCACCGTTGATCACTATCGGAGCGCTGACGTACATCGCATTCGATCCGACGGGTTTGCGCGACGTCTTCACTGTCATGCCGATCCAAATCTACACCTGGGTGTCGCTGCCACAGGCCGCGTTCCACCACCTGGCGTCGGCAGGGATTCTTATTCTGCTGGTGATCTTGCTGTCGATGAATGGGGTGGCGATTTTTATCCGACGCAAGACTGAAAGGACCTGGTAATGTCGCAGCGGCTCGCCGGAACCGGGACCGTCCCGGACGGAGGCACGACTGGGACGGAATCCAGGTCCACGTACGACGAAACGAGGATCGGGGAGGACCGGATCGTGTCGCAGGGGCTCGTAAACACGGACATCATTCCCCAGGCGGACGCTTCGCGCGTGCCAACAGAGATTGTAGTGGAGCTCAACGACCTCAACGTGCACTACGGTGGATTCCATGCAGTGCGCGATGTGAATCTTGAGATGTATCAGCAGCGCATCACGGCGTTGATCGGCCCGTCGGGATGCGGGAAGAGCACGGTGCTGCGCTGCATCAACCGCATGAACGATCTCATTTCGACGGCGCGCGTCTCAGGCGAGGTGCTGTACCACGGTCAGGACATCTACGCGCACGGCATCGACCCGGTCGAGGTGCGGCGTCGGGTGGGCATGGTGTTCCAGAAGCCGAACCCGTTCCCCAAGTCGATCTATGAGAACGTGGCGTGGGGCGCGAAGATCAATGGCTACCGCGGCAACATGGACGAGCTGGTGGAGAAGAGCCTGCGGCAGGCGGCGTTGTGGGACGAGGTGAAGGACAAGCTGAAGCAGAGCGGGCTGTCGCTATCCGGCGGCCAGCAGCAGCGGCTGTGTATCGCGCGGGCCATCGCCATCTCGCCGGACGTGATCCTGATGGATGAACCGTGCTCGGCGCTGGACCCGATCGCGACGTTGCGGATCGAAGACCTCATGCATGAGCTGAAGGAGAACTACGCGATCATCATCGTGACGCACAACATGCAGCAGGCGGCGCGTGTCTCGGACCGCACGGCGTACTTCTCGGTCAACGAGGACCGCACCGGCTACCTGGTCGAGTTCGGGGACACTAAGGACATCTTCACGAGTCCGCAGGATTCGCGAACCGAGGATTACATTACCGGACGTGTCGGCTAGGCGGCGGACGATCTTGCGAGCATAGGGCATCTTACGATGGAAGTCACGGCAGGCCGCGTTTCCGGCGCGCATACGGGAGGAGTAGCACGACATGGTTCGAGTGGCGTTTTCCCAGAGCCTGCGTGAGCTGCAGGATGGAGTCATTACTCTCGGCAGCATGGTCGAGAAGGCGGTTGGGCGCGCGATCGAGTCGTTGCGGAATCAGGATGTGGCGCTGGCCCAGCAGGTCGTCGAGAACGACGAAAATATCAATCAGATGCGCTGGCAGCTGGAGGAGAACGCGATCCTGCTGATGGCAACGCAGGCTCCGATGGCGGGAGACCTGCGTCGTATCGCCGCGGTCATGCACATCGCCACGGAGCTGGAGCGCATGGCGGATCACGCCGAGGGGATCGCCGTTCTGACACTACGCACCGCGGACGAGCCGCACCTGAAACCACTCGTCGACATACCCCGCATGGCCGATCTGGCGCGCGAGCTGCTGCTGGAGGCGCTGGACGCTTACGTGGATATGGATGCCGAGCGGGCACGGCAGATTGCGCGGCGCGACGACGAGGTGGATCGGCTGTACGAGCAGGTCTACCGCGAGCTGCTGACCTACATGATCTCCGATCCACGCACGATCACCCGCGCCACGCACCTGCTGTGGGTGGCGCATAACGTCGAGCGCATCGCCGACCGGGTGACGAACATCTGCGAGCGGGTGGTGTTCGTGGTCACCGGGCAGATCGAGGAAATGAACCGCAAGTAACGCGAGTCGAAAGTGGACAGTGAAAAGTGGGCTGACGGGGTTGGGACGCGGTAGTCGCGCCGCCGAATCTGGCTAGTCCTCGTTGCGGTCGCGGCGCAGGGTGGAGCGGGTGTAGGCGACGCCGATTCCGAGCAGGGTGACGGTGACGGTGCTGACGAAGAGCGCCTCGTTGGCAGTCTGCCCGAGCACGAAGATTCCGAACCAGATCAGAACGAAAAGCGCCAGCGCGACGGCGATCGTCGGCAGGACATGCTTTGGCACGTCATTCCCCTCCCGTGGACCGGTTGCCGGACGGCCACGATACCAGACGCGCTCGGGTAGGATTGGCCGATGTTGGATCGGGACAGGCTGCTGATCGATGCGCTGGTGGCGTGCGGGCAGCGCGTGCGCGCGGCGGTCGTTCGCGCCGAGTATCACCGGCTGGCGGAAGTCGTCGGAATGGGCGCGGACGGCGCGGACACGACGCACGTCGATCAGGTGGCGGAGAACGCGGCGCTGGCGTTTCTTGAAGCCGCTGAGCCGCGCATGAACATCCTTTCAGAAGAGGCAGGGCTGCTGGATCGCGGCTCGGCGTTGACGGCGATCGTCGATCCGATAGATGCGACGAACAACGCCACTGCCGTGCCCAACTTCGTCCCGCGGCCGGGGACGGATCTGACGGATCTGGTCGAGTCGCCGTTGCGGGCAGGCCACGTCTTCGGTTTCCCGTACTATGCGTTCTCTGTCGGGGTTGTCGAGGACGGCCGGCTGATCGCGGGCTGCGTGATGAACCTTCCGACTGGAGAAGTGTTTACGGCCTTCCGCGGGCGCGGCGCTGAACTCGACGGTGTTCCGGTGCGCTCGAACGACGTTGCCGAGGTCCGCCAGGCGCGTGTGGCCCTGATCCGACCGGAAACGGACACAGCCTGGAGAGTGCTGAGGATGATCGCAGTAACATCCAGACGCTTGCGCATCACCGGGTGCAGCGCGCTCGATCTGGCGCTGATTGCCTGTGGCTCGCTCGATGTGCTGATCAACCCGAACCTCGTCTCTCCCGGCGGCTGGGGGGAAAAGATCGTCGACTACGCTGGAGCGCTGGCGCTGTTGAACGAGACGGGCGGTGTGTTAACCGGCTTCGACGGCGCCCCGGTCCCGCTCGACTTCGACCTCTCACGCCGGACGCCGCTCGTCGGAGCCGCCAACCCGCAGCTTCACGCCAACATCCTGGCGCTGCTGCATCAGGAACGATGGGACAGGAATGCGCTATGAACGACGACATCGAGTCGACGCGCGACAGGTTCGAGCTGTACGACCTGCGCGTGACAGTCGAGGCGATCGAAGGTCGCTCGGTGTGTGGGCTGAACGTCGGCGATTATTTTGAACTGACCGAGTCCAGCCGCGTGCGGATTCCGGACGGCAAGCACTTCTGCCTGTACGCGCTGCAATCGGTGTTGCCGCTCCTGCCTCCCAAACAGCGCATCCTCGACGCGAACGACTGGCTGGAGCGCGATACGCTGGTAGCCTGCCCCGATCCGGATGAGCGCCTGATCATGCGCATCGAGCGCGTGCGGCGCCGAACGATGATCACCGGGGACCTGACGTGACATCCGCGCGGCGGCGTGAGCTGTCGATCGCGTTTCAGTCGGACAAGACACCGAACGAGTATCGCGATCTTGCGGCGCTGACGGAGTCGTACGGCTTCGCAGTTATGTCGATTTACGGTGACTTATTCTTCCAGCCGCCAATCGTGCCGCTGACGCTTGCGGCGCTGGCAACCTCCCGCATCAGGCTTGGACCGGCGTCGCTGAATCCGCGGACGCTGCACCCGGTGGAGATCGCGGGGCAGATCGCGACGCTGGACATGGTAAGCAACGGGCGCGCGTACCTCGGGCTGTCGCGGGGGGCGTGGCTTGAGGAGATCGGGCTGGAGCAGCGTCGATTACTGACGCGTATGCGCGAGGCGATCGATGTGATCGAGCAGTTGCTACGGGGAGAGCGGGCGTCGTATCGCGGGCGAGAGTTCCAGCTGGAGGAGCACCACGCGCTGAAGTACCGGCCGCTGAGGCAGCGCGTGCCGCTACTGATCGGGAGTTGGGGCGAGCTACTAGTGGGGCTGGCCGGGGAGCGGGCGGACGAGGCGAAGATCGGCGGGTCGGCGAACCCTGACGTCGTGCCGGTCGCCGCACGCTGGATAGCAAGCGGCGCTGCGCGGGCGAGCCGCGATCCAGCGGACATCGGGCTCGTGCTGGGGGCGGTCACGATGGTGGATCAGGATCGGGGTCTGGCACGCTCGCTGGTGCGACGCGAGATGGCGTTATACCTGCCGGTCGTGGCGCGGCTTGATCCGACGGTTCAGATCGATCCGGAGCTGACGGCGAGGATGGCGAGCCTGGTCAACATGGGCCAGTCGGAGGCGGCGGGTGAGCTGATCGCTGACGAATTGCTGGACCGCTTCGCGTTCGCCGGCAACCCGAACGACATCATCGCGCGGTGCGAGGCCCTCTTCGCGGCCGGCGTGACCCGCATCGAGTTCGGAACGCCCCATGGCGTCACAGCCGAGCGCGGCGTGCGGTTGCTCGGCGAGCGGGTTTTGCCTGCCCTGGCGAGGTGGACTCGCTGACAGGCGACCACTGTCGGCTGTCGCCCGCGTGTTATGTCGGATGCTGGCTCAGCCAGTCGATGACATCTGCCGCGTTGTGGTTGGGCGGGAAGACCGGATAGAAGAAGTGCTCGATCGTGCCGTCGCGCACGATGAGGGTCAGGCGCTTCGTCAGCGTCATGCCTTCGACGACGAAGGTGGGGAGGCGGAGCGCGCGTGTCAATGCGAGGTTGGAGTCGCTGAGGAGCGGGAACGGGAGGTGCAGGCGCGCGGCCGCTTCCCGCTGGTAGTCGGTGTCCTGGGTGCTGAGGCCGAAGACATCCGCGCCGAGGGTCTGCAACTCCTGATAGAGGTCGCGAAAGGCGCAGGATTGCGGCGTGCAGCCCCGCGCGCCAGGGATCATGTCCCAGCCATCGGGAATGGGCTGATCGGGCCGACCCGTGCGAGGGTAGGCATAGACGATGACTCGACCAGTCAGCGTGGCGAGGTCGATGGACCGACCGTCGGTCGCGGGTAGCGGCACGGACGGCAGACGCAGACCGGGGAGGTGATCGCACGCGCCGTCGTCGTCGGGAACGGGCAGGTCGTCGGGCAGTTCCAGCAGGTTTCGAACACTCATGTCAAGCGGGAGCCCCAACCAGGCGACTCGCCGCAACCTCAAACGCCTGCTCGAAATCAGCGATGATGTCCGCCGCATTCTCGCAACCGACCGAGACGCGCACGAGATCATTGCGATGTGGCCAGACGAGCGTGTTGACATCCCCCAGGCTGACAGCGTGAGCGCAGAGCTGGAGGGCATTGGCGAACTGGTTTCCGGCTGCGCTGCCGCCGCGCATGCGGAAGGAGAGCATGCCGCCGAAACGGCCGTCGGTCAGGCGGCTCACGAGAGCGTGTCCGGATTGGCTCTCCAGCCCGGCATAGTTGACGTGCTCGACTTCCGGCTGGCGCTCAAGGAAGCGGGCCAGCTGCAGCGCGTTGTCGCAGTGGCGCTCCATGCGCATGTCGAGCGTCTTGATGCCACGCAGCAGGAGCCACGAGTTGAACGGGCTGATGCAGGAGCCGAGGATTTCGATCTGGCGCAAGACGCGAGCGGTCAGCGCCAGATCCCCGCTGATGACGCCCGCCAGCGCGTCGCCGTGGCCGCAGAGGTACTTGGTGGCGGAATGCAGCGAGAGGTGCGCGCCGTGCTCGATGGGCCGGAACAGGTATGGGCTGGTGAACGTGTTGTCGACGACCAGGGCGACATCGTGAGCGCGGGCGATCTCGGCCAGCGCGGGGATGTCGGCCACCTTGATCGATGGGTTGGAGAGGAACTCGGTGTACAGCACCTTTGTGTTGGGCTGGATGGCGGCCCGCACGGCTTCCAGGTCGCTGATGTCGACGCGTGTGACCTCGATGCGGTAGGCGGGAGCCTCCTCGTTCAGGAAGGTGTTGGCCCAGGTGTAAATGTCGTCGGAGGCGATGATGTGGTCGCCGGAGCGAAGGAGGGCGTGATAGGTGGCCGCGATGACGGCCATGCCCGACGCGCCCGCGACGGCGGATTCTGCGCCTTCGAGAGCGGCGATCTTTCTCTCGAACGCGGCGGTAGTTGGGTTGCCGCCGCGCGTGTAGAGCCAGCCCTCGCGCTCGCCGGAGAGCGTCGCCTGTTTCTCTTCGAGTGAGTGAAACGCATAGGTGGAGGTCTGGTAGATCGGCGTGTTGTGCGCTCCGGTAGTGGGGTCGCTCTGCTCGCCCGCGTGAATGGCCCGCGTGGCGAACCCGTGACCGTTTTGCGTGCCTGCCATGCCCTGCTCCCTTCCCGTTCCGGTGTCGTGGATGGCATGGTAACGGATTCGCGTCGTTGACGCTGTTGCGTTGCGCGAAGGCGGCACGAGACGCTGGATCGGTCCGGGATCAACGCGGGTGGCGAGGGGGCTGCGTGCTGGGCAAGCCGCAGCCCGTTCGATGACCGACACCGCTTGGAGAGCCGAGGCGGCGCCAAACGATGAGGCGCAGTCGCTGGAAGGGGCTGTGTCAAAGTCAGCTGAACGGGCGGGATCGGCGCCGTGACGCCGGGCGTGGAGTCGATAGAGACGCAGGTTTGCCAAGGCTCAGTATCACCTCGATGCCACCAGTACGCCGACACGACGACTTTGACATAGTCCTGACCCGCGTGATTGATGCTGTTGCCTGATGACGTCGCACGGGGTAGCATCGGTGGCACTAACCGGTTTGTCGGTGGTAATGCGTCCAGCGTCAGCCGGTGACGGTTGCTACGTCGCTCGGGCGCACTGGAAGGCGGGTCTCGATGGTTCAGATGCAGACGCGCAATGCTCTTGCTCCGCTTTCGGCAGTCGAGATCAGCGAGGCGGCGGGCATCCTGCGGATGGATGTGCGCATGCCGGCGCGGCGCCGCTTTGTGCAGATCACGCTGCGGGAGCCGAATAAGGCGGACGTGCTGGCGGGCCGGGACGACATCGAGCGGGAGGCGCTGGTGGCGTTGATGGACCTCGACGCGCGCCTGACGATCGAGGCGGTCGTGTCGCTCACGTCCGGGGTAGTGACCGCTTGGGATGTCATCAGTGATGGGCAGCCGCCGATCACATACGATGAGATGCTCGGCGTGCATCAGGCATGTCTGGAGTCGGAGGAGTACGTCGCGGCGATTCGGAAGCGCGGCGACTTCGATCTCGACCTGCTGATGATCGACCCGTGGTCGGCAGGGTCGTATGGAGAACCAGACCACCGGCGTTTGGCGCGCTGCCTGACGTGGGTGCGGACAAGCGAAGACGACAACGGCTACGCGCGCCCGGTCGAGAATGTGATCGCGCTGGTCGATCTGCACGAGATGAAGGTCGTGGATGTCGAAGATCACGGGCTGGCGCCGGTGCCGACCATGGCGGGCAACTACGCTCCGAAGTACATCGGACCGCTGCTGGATGACCTGAAACCGCTTGAGATTCAGCAGCCGGACGGGGCGAGCTTCACAGTCGACGGGCATGAGATCGCGTGGCAGAAGTGGCGTCTACGCGTTGGCTTTACGCCACGCGAGGGGCTGGTGTTGCATACGGTCGGCTGGGAGGAGGATGGCCGGGTGCGGCCTGTCCTCTACCGGGGTTCCTGTGCGGAAATGGTTGTGCCGTATGGCGATCCGGCTCCAACGCACATGCGGAAGAACGCGTTCGACGTGGGCGAGTACAACATCGGGCTGCTGGCGAATTCGCTGGAACTGGGCTGCGACTGCCTGGGGCTGATCCACTACTTCGACGCGGTGTTCGCGGACGGCGCGGGCAATCCGTATACGATCCCGAACGCGATCTGCCTGCACGAGGAGGACTACGGCACGCTCTGGAGGCATTTCGACTTTCGCACTGGTAGCAGTGAGGTTCGGCGCGCGCGGCGACTCGTTGTTTCGTTCTTCTCGACGGTCGGGAACTACGACTACGGCTTCTTCTGGTATCTGTACCAGGACGGCTCAATCGAGCTGGAGTGCAAGCTGACCGGGATCGTGTCGACGGGGGCGCTGGAGCCGGGCACAACCTCGAAGTACGGCGAGCTGCTGAACGACGACGGGCTTTACGCGCCGATCCACCAGCACTTCTTCAGCTTCCGGCTGGACATGGATGTCGATGGCCCCGACAACGCGATCTACGAGGTGCATGCCGAAGCGGAGCCCGCCGGGGTGGGTAATGCGCTCGGCAACGCGTTTTTCTCAAAGGCCACGCATCTGACGACGGAGGCGGAAGCTCAACAGCAGATCGACCCGTTGCGCGGGCGGGTCTGGAAGATCGTCAACCCGGCGGTGCGCAACGCGGTGGGCAACCCGGTGGGCTACCGGCTCGTGCCGCACGCGAACGTGGCCGCGTTCGCCGCGCCTGAGGCATCGGTCAGCCAGCGGGCCGGCTTCATTCACAAGCACTTGTGGGTGACACCCCACGAACCGGGCGAGATGTATGCGGCTGGGGATTACCCTAATCAGCATCCGGGCGGCGCGGGGCTGCCGGCCTGGACGGCCGGGAATCGCGACATTTCGCACGGGGACCTCGTGCTGTGGTACACGCTGGGATCGCATCACGTGGTGCGGCCCGAGGATTGGCCGGTGATGCCCGTAACTCGCGCTGGATTTACGCTGCAACCGATAGGATTCTTCGACCGCAACCCGGCGCTGGACGTGGCGAAGCCGCAGCACGTGCACGGGAATGGCGCGCACTGCGGCGGGGGCTGACCTGGAAGGCACACTCGGCTCGTTGTTAGCGTCGTCGATCAGTTAGCGTACTGTGCCGTTGAGGGCGCCGTTGACGTTGTGGCGAGCTCGGAGAGCAGGTCGATCGCTTCCGGAAGCACGGTGGCCACCAGCGTAATGCGAGTCTTCGCCAGCTCGAATTCCTCAGGTGCGAGGCAGATCAAGTCCATCGGACTGTCCCCGCCGGCCGCGTACCATAGATCGCGCAAGCCGACTGATCGACGCCCCGCCTCTATTCCAATGAACCTCCTTGAAACGACGATGATGTCAACGTCACTTTCGGCGCGCGCGTCGGCTCTGACGTATGACCCGAAAAGGAGTACTTGCTCCGCGTCAACTGTTGTCGCCAACGCCTTGGCAAACCGTCGAAGTTCAGGTTGGATTCTTACTCCAGCTGGATTCTGCACCATGCCATGATCCGCCTTGCTGCTCCAAGATGCTGCCGGGCGAGTGCTTCGGAGACCGCGTCGGCGGGAGCCTGCGCGTTAATGGTATCAGGGTAGCGAGCGAGACCGAAAGCAGGTTTTTGATTGTCAGATCGGATTGAACTTCTCCAGGTACACTCAGCTTGTTGCCGAGAAACTCGAGATCGTGTGTCCGCGGCGGGAGGTTGCCCAGACGTTCTATGTAAACAGCCTTGAGGCTCTTCTCGACCGCTTGCTGGCAGAACCAGGAGGTAGCATAGAACTGGCCGCCGAGTTGAACGATAGCCGCCGTCTTCAAGTCCTCGTCCGCGTGTTTCCACCAGGCGGTGGTTTCCGCGCGCATCCTGGGGCCTCGTTTCGAGCATCAGCGTCACTGATCCTGGGAATCCGCTACGGTAGCGTCAGCACGTGGGGCCGGCCGTTTGAGATGGCGACGGTGTGCTCGTACTGGGCGGAGCGGGAGCCGTCCAGGGTGACGATCGTCCAGCCATCGCCAAGGGTTTTCACCTTACGAGAACCGGCGACGATCATGGGCTCGATGGTGAAGACCAGGCCTGAGCGCAAGACCGGGCCGTCGCCGGGCGGGCCGTAGTGTGGGAGCGACGGCGCCTCGTGCATGCGACGCCCGATGCCGTGCCCGAACAGGTCGCGCACGACAGAGAACCCGGCGGCGATGACGTGCTGCTCGATGGCGTAGGAGATGTCGGTCAGCCGGTTGCCCTCGAGGGCGTGCTCGATGCCAAGTTGCAACGACGCCTCGCAGACCTGCATGAGCCGCCTCGATTCGTCGTCGATCGAGCCGACGGCATAGGTGCGGCAGGAGTCGCCGTGCCAGCCGTTGAGAATGATCCCGACATCGATCGCGATGATGTCACCGTCGCGCAGGACGCGCGGTCCGGGGATGCCGTGGACGACCTCATCGTTAACCGCGACGCAGATGTTCCCGGTGAAGCCGTGATAGCCGTTGAACGACGACACTCCGCCAGCTTCGCGGATCTGGGCTTCAACGAAAGCATCCAGCTCGGCAGTCGTCACGCCGGGGCGCACCTGCTCCTCCAACAGATCGAGGATATGGGCCACCGCGCGGCCAGACTCGCGCATCAGCGCGATCTGCTTCTCGTTCTTCAGATTCATGTTCCCACGGGCCATCGATGATCATGCTGCTTTCGGTCAGCGTGCGCCAGTTTCGGTTCGTGGCGCCCGGCCACGCGCCACCGATTGTACGGCAGGCGGCAAGCTCGATTGTGCGCGGACGGAATTGCCAACTGGCAGAGCGACGGTGGCGTGGGCTATCCGGAGCGCGGCTCCGTCGCGACCTTGATTTCGTCGCCCTCGACCCTGACCTCGTACGTGTCGATGTCCGACGTTGCCGGGAACGACTCGACCGCGCCGGTGAAGACGTTGAACGCCGCCCCGTGCAGGGGGCATTCGACCGTCTCGCCGAACAGCTCGCCCTCGGACAGCGACGCCTCCTCATGGCTGCACGTGTCGTCGAACGCGACGTATTCGCCGTCGACGTTCGCGATCGCCACGATGCGCCGTCCCGCGCGGACCGCTTTCATCTCACCGGGGGCGATTTCGCCCGCCCGTGCGACCGTTACAAAGTCCGTCATACGCCCAGTACCCTATCGTTCGTCTTCGTCACCAGGCCAGCCCCGGAAGCCATAGGCGCTGGCCTTCAGCACCTTCAGCGGCAGCAACGCGCACTTCAGCCGCGCCGGGCTGATCGGAATCCCCAGTTCGTCCAGCAGGTCGTCCTTCGACAGCGCTTTAACCTCGTCAAGGCTGTGGCCCTTCACCAGCTCGGTCAGCATCGACGACGCCGCCTGGCTGATGGCGCAGCCGCGCCCGCTGAAGCGAATGTCTGACACCAGTTCGCCATCGAAGCGCAGGTCAATGCGCACGCGGTCGCCGCAGAGTGGGTTCGTGTCCTCGAAGCTGCCGTCGTTCGGCTCCAGGGTGCCTTGATTGCGGGGATTGCGGTAGTGATCGAGGATGTGCTCGCGGTAGAGGTCGGACACACGACGGCCTTCCAGGTTCGATCAGGCGAAGATCGAGCGGACACGCCGCAGGCTATTCACCAGTCGGTCCACGTCGTCCTCGGAGTTATACACGTAGAAGCTGGCCCGCGCGGATGCGTCGATCCCTAATCTGGCGTGCAACGGTTGCGCGCAGTGATGCCCCGCCCGGACGCAGACGCCGTCCTCGTCGAGGATCGAGGCGATGTCATGTGGATGCACGCCTTCGAGGTTGAACGTCACCGCGCCCGAGCGTCGCTCCGGCGCCGGTCCGTAGACGGTCAGTTCCGGCAGCTCCAGCAGTTGCCGGTAGGCGTAACGCGTCAAGGCAACCTCGTGGGCGCGGACGGCGTCCATCGATAGTCCGGCCAGGAAGTCGCAAGCCGCGCCGAATCCGACCGCGTCGGCCACGCTGGGCGTGCCCGCCTCGAACCTGGCCGGCGGATCCGCCCAGGTTGACTCCCGCATACCGACGGAGCGGATCATCGAGCCGCCACCCATGAACGGCGGCATTGCCTCCAGCAGCTCCAGCCGCCCGTACAGCATGCCCGCGCCCATCGGACCGCACATCTTGTGGGCTGACGCCGCGTAGAAATCGACATCCAGATCGTTCAGGTTCACCGCCACGTGCGGCGCCGCCTGCGCTCCATCGAGTAGCACCAGCGCGTCGTGCGCGTGCGCGCGCGCGATGATCTCATCGACCGGGTTGATCGTCGCCAGCACGTTCGAGACGTGGCAGACGGCGACCAGCCGCACCCGGCCCGTCGCCAGGTGTGCGTCGAGGTCCTCCAGCCGCAACTGTCCGTCATCATCGATGCGAATGTATTCCAGCCGCGCGCCGGTCCGCGCCGCGACGATTTGCCACGGGACGAGGTTGGAGTGATGCTCCATCTCGGTGACGACGATCACGTCGCCCGTTTGCACGCTTGTCATGCCCCACGAATAGGCCACCAGGTTGATGGCTTCCGTCGTGTTGCGCACGAAGATTACCTGCCGGGTCGTCGCAGCATTGAAGAATTCCGCGACCTTGCGTCGCGCCTCCTCGTAGGCCGTCGTCGAGCGGTCGGCAAGCGCGTAAGCTCCGCGATGCACGTTGGCGTAATCCTCGCGGTAATAGCGCTCCATCGCGTCAAGCACCGCGTCTGGCTTCTGCGACGAGGCCGCGCTGTCGAGGTACGCCAGTGGCCGCTGACCGTCTACTGCGCGCAGAATTGGGAACTGCTCGCGCACGGCCACGGCGTCGAATGTGCGGGTGGGTGATGCTGGAATTGTTATGTCCACGCGGGGTTCCGATCTTTGCGGGTTGGCTCGGAGTGAGTGATGGCGAACGCGGTCTTGCTGACGCCGGTGCGCAGATCGGGCGTTCGATCGTCCAGCCGGGCGCATTGCCATGCGCCCCTACGAGGGTCCCGGCGTCGTTGGGCCGGGACCCTCGCGTGGTGGCCGCTAGACCGTATAGCCGATCTTCTTGTCGATCGCGGCTCGCACGGTCTGCTGCACCGATTCGACCGGCACACGCTCGATCACCTCATCGAAGAAGCCGTCGACAATCAGTTTCTCGGCCTCCGTGCGAGTGATGCCACGGCTCATCAGGTAGAAGACGTACTCTTCCTCGATCTGGGCGATCGTCGCGCCGTGGGTGCAGCGCACGTCGTTGGCGCCGATCTCCAGGTTCGGGATCGAGTCGGCCCGCGCTGTCGGATCGAGGATGAGGTTGCGGTTAGCCTGGTATGCGTCAGTGCGGTGCGCTTTTGGCCAGACTTTGATGACGCCGGAATAGACGGAGCGCGCGCGGTCCTTGATGGCTCCCTTGTAGAGCAGGTCGCTGGTCGCGTAAGGCGAGATGTGGTTCTGGCGGGTCTGGTGGTCGAAGTGCTGGGATTCGTCAGCGAAGTACAGCCCGAGCATTTCGGCGGACGAGCCAGGACCGACCAGATTGCTGGCGATGAGGCCCTTGGTGAGCCGGGAGCCGAGTGCGACATTCAGCGTGCGAATGGCGGCGTCCTGGTGGATCACGCCGCGCTGGGTGGTGAAGTTCCAGACGTGGCGGCCCCAGTCCTGCACCTGAATGTAGCGCACTTGCGCGCCCTCGGCGGCGTGCAGCTCGATGACGTTGTCGACGATGGACTCATGCTCGAAGGTGTCGGACTGGTAGTAGTCGACGAAGGTGACGCTGGCCGACTCGTCGGCGACGATCAGCACGTGGTTGAACGTGCCTAGCCCAGGGTTCTCCAGCGTCGAGAAGCCCCGGAACGGCAGCTCGATCTCGACGTTTGCCGGGACGTAGAGCAGCGTGCCGGTGGTCCAGAAGGCGCCGTGCAGGGCAGCGAACTTGTTGTCGGAGGCCGGCACGGCCTCGTCGGTCATGAAGTAACGCTGCAGCAGATCGGGATGCTCGCGAATTGCGGTGTCAAGGTCGGCGAATATGACGCCCTGTGCGGCCAACGATGGATCGACCTCATAGTAGACGGTGGTCGAGTCGCGCTGAACGACGATGCCTGCGACGGCTCCGGCCGCGTCGACATGTGGCTGGATGGCGGGTGACAGCTCGGCGCGGCTGAACACGCGGCTGCCGAACTCGTAGAACGGCGCGACATCGTCGATCGGCAGCAGGCGGATGTCAGTGCGCCGCCATTCCTCGTCGGTGCGCTTGGGCATCGGTATCTGCTCGTACTGGGCCCACGCGTGGAGCCGCTTCCGCCTGAGCCATTCCGGCTCACTGCGGCGGTGCGACAGCTCCTCCACCGCTTCGCGCGAGAACCCTTTCGTCGCGCCTTCAATTGCTGTAGACATGCGTGTGCGAATCTCCCTTGACTGCGTGGTGGATGCGGGCTGGGCGCCACGGGCCGGGGGATTGGGAGCGGAACTTCCCGCGACCCTCATCCCTCATCCCTCGGCGTTCTTACCCGACCGACCCTTCCATCTCAAGCTGAATCAGGCGATTGAGCTCGACCGCGTACTCCAGCGGCAGTTCCTTGGCGATTGGCTCGATAAAGCCACTGACGATCATGCTCATGGCCTGCGCCTCGGGGATGCCCCGCGACTGGAGGTAGAAGAGCTGCTCGTCAGCGACCTTCGAGACAGTCGCCTCGTGTCCGATTGACACCTGCTCTTCCTCGATCTCGATGTACGGGTACGTGTCGGTTCGGCTCTCCTCGTCAAGCAGCAGCGCGTCACAGACGACGTTCGACCTGACGTGGTGGGCGCCCTTGTGGACCTTCACCAGGCCACGGTAGGACGACCGGCCGGTGCCTTTGGAGATCGACTTCGAAATGATCTGTGACGAGGTGTGCGGCGCGACGTGCACGACCTTGCCCCCCGCGTCCTGGTGCATGCCGTCGGTCGCCATCGCGACAGAGAGGATCTCGCCGCGAGCGCCTGGCTCCATCAGCCAGACGGCCGGGTACTTCAACGTCAGCTTGGAGCCGAGGTTGCCGTCGACCCACTCCATGGTCGCGTTGCGGTAGGCCGCCGCGCGCTTGGTGACGAGGTTGTAGACGTTCTTCGACCAGTTCTGGATGGTCGTGTACCGGCAGCGGGCGCCGTCCTTGACGATGATCTCGACGACGGCTGAGTGCAGCGAGTCGGTCGAATAGGTCGGGGCGGTGCAGCCCTCGACGTAGTGGACGTACGAGTCCTTCTCGCAGATGATCAGGGTGCGCTCGAACTGGCCCATGTTCTCCGCGTTGATGCGGAAGTAGGCCTGCAAGGGCACCTCGACGCGCACGCCCTCCGGCACGTAGACGAACGAGCCGCCCGACCACACGGCCGAGTTGAGGGCCGCGAACTTGTTGTCGTTGGGCGGGATGATCGTGCCGAAGTACTGCTTGACGATGTCCGGGTAGTCACGGACGGCTGAGTCCATATCGGTGAAGATGACGCCGAGCTTTTCGAGGTCCTCACGCAACGAGTGGTAGACGACCTCGGACTCGTATTGCGCGCCGACACCTGCGAGGAACTTGCGCTCCGCCTCGGGGATGCCGAGCTTCTCGAAGGTCTCCTTGATGTAGGCCGGGACCTCGTCCCACGTCTTACCCTGCTTCTCGCTGGGACGGATGTAGTAGTAGATGTTGTCGAAGTCGATGCCGGACAGGTCGCCGCCCCATTCCGGCATTGGACGCTTGTAGAAATAGTCGAGCGCCTTCAGCCGGAATTCGCGCATCCACTCCGGCTCGTCCTTCATGACCGAGATGGCGCGCACCTTGTCGTGGTCCAGACCGCGCTCGGCCTTGAAGAAGTAATCTTCCTTGTCGTGGAAGCCGTACTTATACTGTTCGAGCTCGAGATCCTGCGTGACCATTGGTTCCTCCTCTATGCCTGTCTGCGACGTGTGCCCCCGCGCGGCACGGTGTTGGCTCTATCGTTATCGGCGTCCGCGCGGTCTGCCGCTGAACGCGGGTGATTCGCGGCTAGACTACGGCCGGCTCGGCTACCGCATCCCTCAGCCACTTGTAGCCCTGCTCCTCCATCTCGACGGCGAGCTCGGGACCGCCAGACTTGACGATGCGCCCTTCCATCATGATGTGGACGAAGTGCGGCTTGACGTAGTTGAGCAGCCGCTGATAGTGCGTGATGACCAGCATGGCCATGTCCGGCGTGAAGAGCGCGTTGACGCCGTCGGCGACTGTGCGCAGGGCGTCGATGTCGAGACCTGAATCGGTCTCGTCCATGATGCAGAACTCCGGCTCAAGCATGGCCATCTGTAGAATCTCGGCGCGCTTCTTCTCGCCGCCGGAGAAGCCCTCGTTGAGGTAGCGGTTGGCGAACGACTCGTCCATCTTGAGCAGAGCCATACGCTCGCGCATGGTGCGGCGGAACTCGCGCGGCGTGAACGGCGCGACATCCTCGCCCGCCGCGGCGCGCGCCTGGCGGCGTGAGTTGGCGGCCATTCTGAGGAAGTTGGCCATCGAGACGCCCGGAATGGCGGTTGGGTACTGGAAGGCCAGGAACATGCCGAGCTGGGCGCGCTCGTCGGGGCCCATCTCGAGAACGTTCTCGCCCTTGTACAGCACCGCGCCCTCGGTCACCTCGTAATTCGGGTGCCCGGCGACGGCGTAGGCCAGCGTGCTCTTGCCGGAGCCGTTCTCTCCCATCAGGGCGTGGATCTCGCCGCGGTTAATCGTGAGGTCTACGCCGCGCAGGATCTCGGCGCCCTCGATCCCGGCGTGCAAATTTTCGATCACAAACAATGGGGTTTCGTTCATCGCTTGGCGTGTGTCCTCCACCTGATCCCGAACCGTGGCCACGCGTACGTCGCGTGCCCGCTAAATCAGTGTCATTCACGACACTTAGTATACCAACAGGTTGACTATCTCCGCAGTCCGGTCGCTGTCGAGCAGGCCGGGCACACGCCGGAGAAAACAGTCTGGTGACCGGTGATGTCGAAGCCGGTCTGGTCGGCGGCGACCTGGCGCGCGAAGAGGGCGGTCGGGACGTCGACATCGGTCAACATGCCGCACCGCGTGCAGTGCACGTGATCGTGCCGGTCGACGCGCTTGTCGAAGCGGCTCGCCTGGTCTCCGAACGGAAACTCCAGAATCAGACCGCGTTCGGCGAACAGGTGCAGCGTGCGGTACACCGTGCCGTACGCGATCGAGGGATACCTGCGATGCACGCGCTCGAATATCTCGCCCGCCGTCAGGTGCTCGCTCGCCGCCCGCACCTCTTCAAGGATCGCGGCCCGCTGGGGTGTCATGCGAAAATCGCCCCGCGTAGTGCCCGTTTCGCTGTGGAGATGCCGTTCGGTCATTAGTGAGAATCACTCCCAGTTGAGAATCAATCCTACTTCGCGCTGCTCATACCTTAGCAATTGAGTCGGGATTCGTCAAGGCGAATCCGCGCCCGGTCCGGGCGCGGTGAAGGCCCGCTTCGCGGCGGGAATATTTCGAACATCTCGGGTGTATAGTGAAAGTGTCAGCGACATTCCGCGATTGCGCGGAGGGAGGCCGGAGTGGCATCGAGAGAGGAGCAGCTCATGGTTGACAAGGGATATACGAACCCGGATGTGCTGGTGACGACCGACTGGGTGGCCGAGCATTTGAACGACCCAGGCATCCGCGTGGTCGAGTCGGACGAAGATGTCCTGCTGTATGAGATCGGGCACATCCCGGGCGCGACCAAGATCGACTGGCACGAGGATCTTCAGGACATGTCTACCCGCGACTTCATCGGCGCGGATGACTTCAACGAGCTGATGAGTCGCCTCGGCATCGCGCGCGACACGACCATCGTCTTCTACGGCGACAAGAACAACTGGTGGGCAGCCTACGCCTACTGGTTCTTCCGCTACATGGGCCACGACAACGTCAAGATCATGGACGGCGGACGGCGCAAGTGGGAGGAAGAGGGCCGCGAGATGACCCGCGCCGCGCCTCAGAGCACGCCGTCGCGCTACACTGGCGCCGCGCCCCGCGCCGAGTTCCGCGCTTACCGCGACCAGGTGCTCGACCACATCGGCTACAAGGGACGACAGAAGGTCCGCGACGGCAAGCCGCTGGTTGACGTGCGCTCGCCGGGTGAGTACTCAGGCGAGCTGCTGCACATGCCCGATTACCCGCAGGAGGGCGCGTTGCGCGGCGGCCACATTCCGGGGGCCAGTAACATTCCCTGGGCCCAGGCGGTCGCTGAGGACGGGACCTTCAAGCCGGCAGCGGACTTGCGCACGCTATACGAGGGAAAAGGCATCGTGCCGGGCAAGGACATCGTTGTCTATTGCCGCATCGGTGAGCGTTCGTCCCACACCTGGTTCGTGCTGCACGAGCTGCTCGGTTACCCGAACGTCCGCAACTACGACGGTTCCTGGACCGAGTGGGGCAACGTCATCGGCGTGCCGATCGAGAAGTAACCCCTCCCCCGGCTCCCTCCCCTACGGGGAGAGGGGGATCTGTTGGACCTGCTCCGACGTCTCCCCTTCCCTCGCAGGGAAGGGGGCCGGGGGATTAGGTTCCACCTACACGGAGGCGCCTTTGGACCGTCAGGAGCAGATCGAGATCCTCGTTGACCATTATGACAACCCTCGCCACCGACACCCGCTTCCAGATCCGGACGTGATCATGCCGGGTGGCAATCCCGGCTGTGGGGACATCATCACCGTCTACCTGCGCGCTGGCGACGAAGGCAAGCTCATCGCCGACGTGTCCTGGGATGGAGAAGGCTGCACGATCAGTCAGGCCGCCGCATCGATCGTGATGGAGATGGCCCACGATGAGGAGTGGACGCTCGAACAGGTGCTGGAGCACGACTACAACACCATGATCGAGATCCTCGGTAAGGAAGCGGTGCAGATGCGCCCCAAGTGTGCCACCCTGGCGCTCGGGACGCTCAAGGCCGCGGTTCGGAAATACCAGCGCGACCAGCTGCGGCGGCAACATGGGCTGGCCGCGTCAGATCCGCTCCCTGACGATGTCGCGGATGAGTTCGGCATCGTGATTGGCGACGATGCCCTGCAGGAGCGGGGCCGCTCCAGTCCGGTCCCAGATCCGCTGGGCTGAACGCCTGACAAGATCGCTACGGCTCTTTATTGAAGCGGTTGAGCGACCTCCTGCGGGCCCTGTCGCCCACCTCGCTGACACGGGACTTTCCAAGCTGCGCGTGGATTGAGGGCCAGGCCGCCTCGAACTCCGCTTCCGTGCCGCCGCCATCGAGCCACGTCGCCAGCAGCTCCCGCTTTTCCTGTTCGACGCGCAGCGCCGCCCGGCGTCGGAGGTCAGCCAGTCGCTGCTCCTCGGGGTCCAACGGTTCGTCGTAGTCGCCTGCGTTGGTCGTCACTGATCGATTCCCCACCGGTAGTTGAGGCTTTGCCCACTATCGCGCTATTGTAGACCGCACGTGGTAATCGATGGAGGTTGGAAAGGAACACACTGCATGACAACAACCCGACGGCTCACGCTTGAGGACCGGGACGGACTGAACGCCCCGTTCGAGATGCTGCACCATGTAGCTCTCATCACCAATGACATGCAGAAGACGGTCGCGTTTTACCGCGACGTGCTTGGCAGCGAGATCGCGATGGCGCATCGCCTCAACCGCGAGGACAACGTCCGCCACTACTTCATCACCGTCGCGCCGAATACCGTCTTCGCGTTCTTCGAGTTCCCCGATGCCCAGCGTCACGAACTGAAGGAAGCTACGACCCACAAGACCGACCGCATGCTCGATCACGTCTGCTTCTTCGTTGATAGTCCGGAGAAGCTCGACGAATGGCACGCGAAGGTGACCGCAGCTGGCGTTCCGGTCCACGGCTACGTTCCCGGCAGCAACCTCTTCTTCCCGGACCCGAACAACATCATCTTCCAGGTCAGCGTCGGCAAACCTGGTCCAATGGGCTTCCCGATCCACGACGACCCGGAGCCCGCCTACGTCCGCTGAAGGCTCCATCCATGGCTGTGGACTGCAATGCCCGCCGCCTACTTCACGACCCGCACGGTCTGGAACGTTGCATCGCTTAGCCCCGACACGTACATCCCCTCGGCGATGCCGCCACGGAGGTAGTCGATTGCCTCCCGCGTCAGCCGCTCACCGGGCGTGACCAGCGGGATGCCCGGCGGGTACGGCGTGATCGCTTCCGCGCTGATCCTCCCGTCGGCCTGCTCGACCGGCACGGTTGCCATGGGCGCCAGGAACGCCTCACGGGGAGTCATCGCCTGTTCCCCGCCAAGTAGCAATCGCCCGCTGGACCGTGAGCGCGCGTTGTGCCGCCCCTCGCCCCGCTCTCCCGCCAGCGCGCGAAAGGCCCGTGCCGCCCGATCGACCGACTGGGCGCTGTCTCCAATGGTCACCAGCAGCATCACGCTCAGCAGATCGCTCATCTCCACGTAGACGCCGTGTGCGTCGCGCAGTACGCGTTCGGCCTCATAGCCTGTGAGTCCCAGCCCGTGCATGTCGATGAGGACGCGGGTCGGGTCAGACCCCGCCTCCGGACGGCCCGCGATCATCTCCGGACCAACCGTCGCGAGTCCTTCGATGCCCGCGATCTCGCCGCGCAGCCACAGCGCGTGCTCGATCGCCTGCGTCAGCAGCCGCTCGCCGTCCAGCGCCATCTGCCTCCGGCTGGCGTCGAGAGACGCGAAGATCAGCGCGGACGGGCTCGTCGTCTGAAGCATATCGACGGCGGTATTCAGCCTGCCAAGGTCCAGCACGCCGTCCCGCGCCACCAGCGTCGAGCCCTGCGTCAGTGCCGACAGCATCTTGTGGGTGCTCGACACCGCCGCGTCGGCCCCGGACTGCATCGCTGAACGCGGCAACGCCGGATGGAAGTGGAAGTGTGGTCCCCAGGCTTCATCCACCAGCAGCGGCACGCCCGCCTGGTGACAGATCGCGGCGATTGCGACGAGATCGCTCGTGACACCTACGTAGGACGGACTCACCAGCACGACAGCCCGTGCGGAGGGATGCTTGGCGAGCGCCGCCTGCACCCTGTGCGCCGGGATGTCCAGCGGCAGGTTGCGCTCCGGCTCGATGTCCGGTTCGACGTAGACTGGCCGCGCGCCACTGAAGATGATTCCCGCCAGCAGAGAAGTGTGCAGCGTGCGGCTGACGATCACGATGTCGCCGGTCCCACACGTCGCCAGCAGCATCGCGCAATTGCCGGTCGTGCTGCCGTTTACCAGGAAGCGGGCCTCGTCGCCCCCGTAGGCTCCTGCGGCGAGTCGCTCCGCCTGCCGCAACAGCCCACGCGACAGGTGCGTCGTGTCGACTCCACCGGCGTGCGGGACGTCGCCGGACAGCGCGCCGCCCATCACAGCGCGGAACGAGTCGGGCGTCCCACGCCCCCGCTTGTGGCCGGGGGTCGAGAACGGCGCAGCGTCGGAGCGCATGACCGTTGCCAGGGCATCGAGGAACGGCGCGTTCCGCTGGTTCATGTCTCCTGCCAGGCTCCCCTCGAGCGCCGTGCGCGCCCGTTTCATGCTGCTTCATCGGATCGTCGCGCCTCTGGTATGGTACGCCGAATGTGTTTCGCGCCTCCAGCAGGCTCATGTCGCCGGCGTGGCATCAGGAGTGATTCGATGTCCGGATCAGAAGAACGCACGGGACAGCCCGGCGAAGAGAAGCTGTTTGACGACATTCGCGAGTTCCTGTCCACCCAGTCCGTGGATCGCATCTATGACGACCTCGCCAAGGCGTATGCGTTTGCCTCGGCATTCGTGGAGCGGGAGCTGCGCGGCATCGATGAGTACGAGCGCATGATGCGCGGGCTCGAAAAGCTCGTCGATGACATCTTCGAGGGCTCCCTGCCCGACGAGCTGCGCGCCAAGACAGCCGACGTGCTGTACCTGTACGGTCTGGCGCATTACTCGCTGATGCAGCAGGTCGGAGCGGGCGACGACGACATCGACCTCGGAGACGAGCAGGAAGACGCCGCCAAGCCCCTCGTCATCTACGATGTCTGGTTCCCCGGCGACATCGCCATCGAGCGCGCCGACGACGGTCTTTACCTGCACATCAGCGACGGTCGCATCGACATCTCCCTGTACCTCGGCGTGACGCCCAACGAACGCGGCGCGCTGGTTGATCTCGTCGATCACTGGGGGTATGCCGCGTCAAACGTCGGCCCTGTCGAACGCGACATCGATGTTGGCGGCACGACGCCGATGCTGACCATCGAGATCGACTACGGCGGCTCCGAGCTGGTCGACGCGCACGACCATGTCGATGTGCTCTTCTTCGACGACGAGGGCGAACCGCTGGTGCGCATGCACGCGCGCGCCTCCGACCTGCGCGCCATAGTCGACGAGCTCCAGTCCGCGGAGCGCGACGGCGGCCTGTAGTCGCGTCGCGCCCATCGACCGAGAGAGGCAGCATGACCGGCCGAACATACACTCCCGAGATGGCGGTGGACCTGCGCGTGCCCTTCGAGCCGCGCTTCTCGCCGGACGGGCGCTTCCTGGCGTTTCGCGTCGAGCCGATCGGACACCGGTCCAGGGACCGTACAAGCGCCATCTTCGTTATGGCAACCGACGGCTCGACGGCGCCACGGGCGCTGACCGGCAGCGAGGAGAACAACACGTCCCCAGCCTGGTCGCCGGACGGGAACATGCTCGCGTTTCTGTCGGACCGGCCGGAGCGTGGCACGTCGCAGCTGCACGTCATCCCCGCGCAGGGCGGGGAGGCGCTACGCCTGACGGAGCTTAAGGGCGGCGTCGCCAACATTGCCTGGTCGGCGGGCGGACGGAGCCTCCTGTTCACGGCGCGTCGCCGGTCGCTGGCCGGCCAACCGGATCCGGACACCGAGGTCAAGGTGGCCGGGGAACGCTGGCGTCCCCATGGCATCGCCCGCGTGCCGGCAATGGGCGGCGCCCCGGAACTGGTCGGCCCCGACGCGTGCCATGTCTGGTGCTTCGCGCTGTCCCCCGACGGCCGATCCATGGCGGCAATGGTCTCCGAGAACGAAGACCTGGCTGGACTGTGGGACAACCTGCGACTGGTGGTCTCTGTGGTCGACAGCGGCCCAGAGCGCGAGCTGCTCCGCCTGACTGGCTTTCCCGGCCCGGTGTCCTGGTCGGGTGACGGCAGCCACGTGGCGGTCGTTGGGTCGCGCGTTCCCGACGTCAACGCGACGAACGTCCTCGTCGTCAACGTGGCAACCGGCGACGTGACCGTGCTGGACGATCGCGGCATGTCGCCGTCCTGGGCGGCCTTTCGGGGTGACGAACTGCTCGTGCACAGCGTCGAGAAGCAACGTTCACGCCTCGACGTCACCGACGTGCGAGGCTCCGAATGGGAACCGCTGTCGTTCGGACCCGATGTCGATTCGGGCTGGATCGACGCCGGGCCGAACGTCGACGTTCACGCGCAGGCGCTCGCGTTCGCCGTCGCCCGCCCGCAACGTCCTGCTGACGTCTACGTATCCATCGGGGACACGACGTCGCGCCTCACAGACCTCAACCCACAGCTCGACAGCGTTGCGCTGGCGGACATGCAGCCGCTGGAATGGGTCGCCACGGATGGCACGACCGTCCACGGTTGGCTCATGCTGCCGCCGGGCTCGATGTCATCCGGCCGGCTTCCACTCGTGACCGCCATCCATGGCGGACCGTCCTGGCATTGGGGCAACTGGTTCCACGGTTCCTGGCACGATTGGGACAGATTCTGGCCGCGAACGGCTACGCCGTCTTCATGCCCAACCCTCGTGGCTCCACCGGACGTGGCGGCGCGTTCACCGGCGCGAACCGCTTTGACTTCGGCGGCGGGGACTTCGGCGACATCATGTCCGGCATCGATGTGCTTGTCGAACGGGGCGTGGCGGACGCGGACCGGCTCGGCATCTGCGGCTGGTCGTACGGTGGCTTCATGACTGCCTGGGCCGTGACGCAGACCGACCGCTTCAAGGCCGCCGTGGCGGGCGCGGCGCCGACCAACTGGGTCAGCAAGATCGGCACGACCGACATCCGGCCCTTCAACGAATGGACCCTCGGCGAGGTCAATCGCGAGCCGGACCGCGTCTGGGACCGCTCGCCAATCCGCTACGTGAGCCGTGTCACCACACCTACGCTCATCGTGCACGGCGAGGCCGACCAGCGCGTCCCCGTCACGCAGGGGACCGAGTTCTACCTGGCTTTGAAGGCGCTCGGAGTCGACACGGAGATGGTTTCGTACCCGCGACAGGGACACGGCTTCCACGAGCGCGCCTTCCAGATCGATGTGCTTCAGCGTCTCGTGGGCTGGTTCGATACCTACCTGATCCCCGCCAGCGCGCCGGGATCGAATACGGCTGGGGAACCAGATGCCGAGGATTGACGCCAACGGCGTCGAGCTGTTCTATGAACAGGCGGGCGAAGGATTGCCGCTGATCCTGCAGGGGCATCATCACCTGTCATGGATGCCGTTTCAGATGTCCTACTTCTCACAGTTCTATCGGGTCGTCACCTTCGACCGCCGCGGGACGGGCCGCAGCGCCTCGCCGCCGGGCGCCTGGAGCAACGCCGATTTTGCCGCCGACCTGTGTGGCCTGCTTGACGCGCTGCGAATCGATCGAGCTATCGTCGGCGGCGCGTCGCTGGGCGGCGTCATCGCCTGCCAGTTCGGGCTGGACTATCCGGATCGCGCGCTGGCGCTGATCATCGGCCATACCGTCCCCTACTTCAGGGAGGACTCCCAGCTCTGGGTTGACGAGCAGATTCGGATCATCGAAGCAGGCGGCCGCCCGATTGTGGAGCAGCCCAGGTCGTTCCCGTGGGAGGAGAGCGGCCCGCCGACGCAACGCCCCGGCTTCGCTGAGTCGGAGCTGGGCCGGTTCCTGGGCACGCTGCCGGCCGGAGTCGGCAACACAAACGAAGACGCCATCCGCATGCTGCGCGCGATCCGCGCGTGGGACACCCGGCCGCGCGCGGGTGAGCTTGCGTCGCTGTCGATGCCGGCACTCGTTCTGGTGGGCGGCAACGAGTCGCAGAAGACGATTACGCTGTCCTACGAATGGAGCCAGTCGATTCCCGGCAGCGAGTTCTACATCCTGCCGAACACGCATCACGGAGCCGCCCGTGAGAACCCGATCGGCTGGAACACGGCTGTTCATGGCTTCCTGCAACGCCACGGTCTGGGCGGCGAGCGTGGCTGACGTGGCGCTGCCCCCCCAACCCGCCTTCGGCGTCTTCGACATCATGCAGGTCGATCAGTCGCTGCCGACGGCTGACAGCGTGGCGTCCCACCTCTCCGTCGCGCGCGAAGCCGACCGGCTCGGGCTCGACTACGTGTTCGTCGCCGAGCGGCACTTCATGCCCATGTACCGCGCCGCCAGTCCCGGCCTGCTGCTGGCCAATCTCGCCGCGACGACTGGGCGTGTCCGGCTGGGAGTGCTGGCCTACACGCTTCCCCTGCACCACCCCGCGCTGCTCGCCGAGGAGATCAGCATGCTGGATCACCTGAGCGGTGGGCGGCTGGAGGTCGGCATCGGGCTGGGGCACCGCCCGGTTGAGATCGACTCGCTTGGGCTTCCGTCGCAGCACCGCCAGCCGCTGTTTCTGGAGTCATTCGCCTTGCTGCGGCGGCTCTGGAGCGGCGATCCCGTGACATTCCGGGGCGCCGCCTACCGCGTGCAGGACGTGCTCGTCGACCGGCCGCTGCAACGACCATACCCGCCGCTGTGGTATGCGGGGAACGACCCCGTCGCCGCCGATTGGGCAGCCAGGTCTGGCATGAGCCTGGCGGTCGGCTTTCAGAGCGACGAGCAGCTTGAGGTTCCAGCGGCGGCGTTTACCGCGGCGCGGCGCGATGACACGCAATCCCGCCTGGCTGTCATGCGCAATGTCTACGTGGCGCCGACCGACGACGAGGCGCGCGAGGACATTATCGGCGACCTGATGCGCATCGGGGCCGACCTGCTGGCGAACCCGCGCGGGGTCGACACGTCAGCCATGGCGGCGCCCACGCGAGCCACTGCCGAGCGGCAGCACGCGGATCACGACGCCCGTCAATCGATCGTCTCCGGCGGACCCGAGCACGTTGCCGCCGCGCTGGCTGCCACGATGTCAACGCTTGGGGCTGACATCTTCCTGGCGAACGTGCACCTCGCGGGCGTCAACGAGTCCCGCGTGCGCCGCTCCCTGACGCTCTTTGCGAACGATGTCATTCCCCGTGTGCGAAGGCTGCTCACCGCGGGGACCGACGCGGGAAGCGAAAAGATTTAGACCGCCAATTGGCGGTGTAACGTTTTGGCGGTCTGATTACTGGCATGTCAAGATTGTTCCCGCGGCGCATGTCGCGCCTGGGGACGAATTGCTCACGTCCCCTGGCGGCACGGATGGAGCGAATTTCAGAAGCCTCAGCCAGTTTTGTCATCCTGTGCGCGACGTCCCCGGGCGACGGATCGACGTGGCGCCGACGCTACAGCACCGGAGCAGGTCCTTCGACTCCCTGCCGCGGAGCCTGTGCTGATCGAATCCGAAGGGCTGCGCTCCGCTCATGATGACACGCCATCTGAATTCTGGTGTGCGTCTGTCCGCGAGCGTTGTTGAGCTGCTCGGATCAGCAGGCTGCCGGAACCGCTTTCCAGCTACATTCGCGCGAGCGCGCAACTGGGCAGAACGTGAGACGGCATATTGACCGCATCCTGATGTAGTGGTTGAGTGGAACGAGAGGCTCTCGGTTAGTCAGACGCCTCAGCCAGACGACGGCGGCGGTCCTCAAGCGACGAGAGCAGGCGCCGTCGACGCAGGCGCAGCGTCGCGACTTCGCGGCGAAGCTGCTCCTCATTGCGCTTGATGTGCCGCGTCAGGTCGATGCGAGGCGAGCGCGCCATCCGACCCAGGAAGCCCTCCTCAAGGGCCACGAGCTGGCGGCTCAGTTCGCCGAGCTCGATTTCCTTCTCGCTGAGGCGCGCCATCAGCACGGACACGTCGCGCACGGCGCCGCTGTCCTGCGGCTTCGACCAGATGGCAAGCAGCCGTCGCAACTGCTCCACATCCGCGGCGTCGTTCGCCTCGTTCGCGAGACGCATGACGGCCTCCCGGCGGGAGCGGTCGCCGGAGTCGCGCGCCAGGTCCGGGTGGATCAGGCGGGCCAGCGCCAGGTAGAGCTGTCGCAGCGTCACGTCCTGGTTGCCGGTCGGGCGGTAATTGATGACCGCGCCGCGCTTCTGCTCGCGCTGCTGGCGCCACTCGGCCCAGAAGGCAGCCTCCTCCGCCCGCTCGACCTGCTCCTCGTCGTCGAGCTCGATATCGGAGAGGGCCCGGCGGGCGAATCCGAGCCGCTCCAGCCGGTGTTCGAGCCGCGGAATCTCGGCGCTGATGCGATCGACGTCGTTGCGGAGGACGCCGATTCGGTCGTCAATCTGGCGTTGCACCGCGCGCTGGAGGGCCTCTTCAGCGGTGATCCGCGCGCGTAGCTCGTCGATCACGAGCTCGCGCCGTGCGATCGCAAGCTCGAGACGCACGCGCTCTAGCTCATCGGGGAGTGCGGGGAAACGGCATAGTGGTGGGGCGGCCGTGGTGTCCTGGGTCACGAGGGCTTCAAGCATTTCCTGATCAATGCGGCGCGCCAGCCGCTGCCGGTGGCGCCGTCGACGCGCGCACGACGAAAAAGGGCATCTCGTGATTCTACCGATTCGCAACGCTCACGACCAAGCGCGGCGCCAGATTGACGGAGGATGGAATGGGCCATACCCTTTCGCCAGCGCTGGTAAACGCCAAACAGGGAAGGATGCGCTCGTCATGGCACGTCTCAACGGCTGGCAGGCACTGGTTCGGGGTCTTGAGCGCGAGGGCGTGCCCGCGGTCTTCGGCCTTCCAGGAAGCCCGAAGCACCTTTACGACGCGCTCTACGACTCCAGCTCCGTGCGCGCCGTGCTTGTGCGGCATGAGACATCCGGCACGTACATGGCGATGGCGTGGGCGCGCATCCGTAACGAGATCGCCGCCTGCTTTGGCTGTCCCGGACCAGGCGTGGCGAACATGGTCCCCGGCGTGCTGGAGGCGTACTCCGGCTGCACGCCGATGCTCGTGCTCGGCGTGCGCGCTCCGACCCGCACGAACGGCATGGGCGCGTTTCAGGAGGCAGACCACCTCTCGATGATGGCGGGCATCACCAAGTGGGCGGCGACCATCGAGCGCACCGACCGCACGGACTGGTACCTGCGGCGCGCCATCAGCATCGCGACTACGGGCCAGCCGGGGCCGGTCTATCTGGAGTTCCCCGGCGACCTGGCGCTCGAAGAGGCGGAATTCGGTGAATACGCGCCCGCGGTCCGCGGCCTGCGCCCGGCCCCCGATCCCGGCGCAATCGCCCGCGCTGCCGATCTGATCGCCGCTGCCAGGCGCCCGTTGATCGTCTGTGGCGGCGGCAGCGTGCTGTCCGGGGCTGGCCCCGCCTTGACGGCGCTTATCGACAGCTTCGGTATTCCCGTCCAGACAACTCCGGCGGGCCGCGGCGTCATCGGCGAGCGGCACGCGCTCTACTGCGGCATGGTTGGCCTGTATCGCACGACGTTCCCCCGCGAGCTGTATGAGGAAGCAGATCTGCTCATCACGGTCGGCTCCCGCATGGAGGAGTTCCAGTCGGCCAACTTCACCTATTTCCCAGTGGGCGCGAAGCTGATCCAGATTGACATCGAGCCGTTCGAGATCGGCCGCAATTGGGCGCCGGATGTCGGCATACAGTCCGACGCGGCGCTTGCGCTCCATGCGTTGCATGCCGCACTGGCCGAACGTGGAGCGCGCGCTGATGATGAGCGGGTCGCGTCAATCATGGAGCGCCGGGCGGACGCTATCGAGAACGCGCGAGTGGACGCGATGCAGGATGGCACGCCAGCGAAGGGCAAGCGCATCGTCAGCGAGATCAACCGCGTCTTCGGCGACAACACGATCCTCGTCAAGGAGAACGGCGGCCAGGACCTGTGGGCGTATTACTGGCCCTACTACCAGTCGTTCGACGCCGGATGCGTCGTCCCGCCAGCCGAGCAGACGGTTATGGGCTACGGCGTCGTTGGCGCGATTGCCGCCAAGATGGCCGCGCCCGAGCGCCAGGTCGTCAGTACGTCTGGCGACGGCGCGTTTCAGATGGCGATGCACGAGATCGCGACCGCAGTGCAGGAGCGCGCGCCGGTGACGTGGGTGGTGATGAACGACGGAGCACTGGGGTGGCCGCGCTGGACTCAGGCGGGGGCGCTCAACGGTCGCTTCATCGCGACGGAGTTCGACCCGGTGTTCGACTTCGTCGCAGTCGCACGCGCTGCGGGCTGCGACGGCCATCGAGTCGAGGATGTGTCGGAGCTAGCCGCCAGTCTGGAACGCGCACGACAGGCCAACGCGGACGGGACGCCGTTCGTCGTGGACGTTCCCGTCGACCCGACCGATCACCACGAGGAGTTTTACGCGTTCCACAACGTTCGCTAGTTGAGGGACCATGACAGGGCCGGCATTTCGGTATAGCGCCTGGGATGGAACACGGACGGTCGAGGCGCTGACGCCGGAACAGGTGCTGACCGCTCTCTCCGACGCGTTGCTGTCGGGCGACATCGAGCAGGCGCTGGACAGGGCGCTACATCGCGGGCTTGGAAATGTTGACGGCGAGCCGACCGCCGGAATGGATCAGCTTCGGGACCTGCTGCGGTCTGAGCGCGCCACATTGGACGAAGAGCTGGCCCGCGATGATTCGCTGCGCGATCTGATCGACGCGTTGTTCGCCGCGGCTGGAGATGCCAGCGTACTCGACAGGGAATCCAGCCGCCTGCTGGACGCGCTCGCAGCGCGGCCGGACGCGGCCCGGATTGTGGCGGGTCTTCCGACCGCGCGCCTTGATCTGCCCGAGGGGGCGATCCGGCAACGCGCGGGAGCGCAATCGCCGCCTGGCGCCGAGGGCGGCATGGCCTCCCGGGACTTCTCCGGCTGGCTCGACGGGATGCGGGCGCGGCGCGATGACATCGACATCCTCGAGCAACAGCTCCGCACGGTCCGCCGGGTGCAGGACGTGGAGTCGATTGACGCAACTCTCGTTCAGAGCGTGCTCGGATCGCCGGCCGCCGAGCAGCTTGAACGGTTGGCCGTGTCGCTACGGGCGTTCGCGGAGTCGGGGTTCGTCAGGGCCGAAGGGCGAACGCAGCAGCTCTCCGCCCGCGCACTGCAGCTCATAGGCGACGAGCTGCTCTCGGAGGCGCTGCGTCGGTTGTCATCACGTGGCGCGGGGGATCACCGCCTCACGCGCCGGGGGCATCACGAGCTGACAGGCTCGTCACGCGACTACGAGTTCGGCGACGCGCTTGCGCTCGACCTCAGCCGGACGGTGATGCGCGCCATTCGCCGCGGCGGCGGCGTGCCGGTGCGTGTAGCCGCGGACGACTTCACGATTTTCGAGCGCGACGATTCGGCCAGAGCCGCGACCGTGCTCGCGCTCGACCTCAGCCGCTCGATGGGCGAGCGCGGCTACCTGCTGGCAGCGAAGAAGCTCGCCCTGGCGATCCTGACACTCGTCCGGACGCGCTTCCCACGGGACCAGATGCGGCTGGCAAGCTTTTCCGACACCGCGCGCCCCTTGCTGCCGCGAGAGCTGCCAGGCGTCACCTGGGACCGCTTCGGGCTGGGCACGAACGTGCAGGACGCGTTGCGGTTGGGGCGCGTGCTGCTCGCCCCGCATCGGGGCATGCAGCGCAACGTCCTGCTGCTCACCGACGGGGAGCCGACGGCGCACCGCGACGCGGCCGGCGCCGTGCATTTCGCGCACCCGACGACGGAGGAGACATTGGCGCAGACATACGCTGAGGCGGATCGGCTGCGCCGGGACGGGATCAGCCTCTGCGTGTGCGTGCTCTCCGCCGACATGCAGGTCGTGAAGTTCGCCGAGCAGCTCGCCCGCTCGGCGGCAGGCGACCTGATCGTCACGGCGCCGGACGATCTCGCCTGCGCGCTGGTGCTGGCGTACGGGGCCTCACGGCGCTAGCGCGGCCTCGCGACCCCTCGACGTTTCGTGCCATACATGCTGTCGTCCGCGTGCCGTATAAGGGCCTCGGCGCTCGCGCCGTGCGTCGGAAAGGACGCCGATCCGATCGAAACCGTGACATATTCGTGCCGCCCGTCGCCGACCGGGAAGGGCTCGGCCGCCATCAGCGTTGACAATCGGATCGCCGTGTGCTCCGCGGCCTCGCGGTCGGCGTCGGCCAGAATCACGACGAACTCGTCGCCCCCGTAGCGTGCAAGCACATCTCCCTCACGCAGCCCTGTCTCGAGCCGCTGGGCGACCGCGCGCAGCAGGTGATCGCCGACGACGTGGCCGTGGGAGTCGTTGACGAGCTTGAAGGAATCCAGATCGATCAACAGCAACGAGAGCGCGCGGGACGAGCGTGTGGCGCGGGCGATTTCTTCGCGCAATCGGATCTGAAACTCGCGATGATTCGCCATGCCGGTGATTGGATCGCGCGTTGCAAGGTGCTGCATGCGCGCATACATGCGCGCGTTCTGCAGCACGGTCCCGGCGTGCTGCGCGAACGTCTTCATCAATTCCAGGTCCTGGGTCGTGACCGGGCGGTCGCGGTCGCCTTCGATATTGAGCACGCCCGCCAGGTCGCCGTCACAGAGGATCGGGACGCAGACTTCGCTGGTGATCCCCGGAGAGGAGCGCAGGTAGGACGGCTCGGCATCGACATCGGCGATGAGCTCCGCCCTGCCTGTCCGGGCGACGCGGCCAACCACGCCGATCCCGACCGGGATCGATCGGACCATGTCCAGTGTGACGCCCCCGGAGTGGGCAGCCAGCACGAGGTGGTCGTCTTCCAGCAGTCGCAAGGACACGTGCGGGTACGAGAACGCCTCCGACAAGGTCCGGACGATCAGTTGCAGGGCTTCCTCGACATCGAGCGTGCTGGCCACAATCGTCGACACCCGCTGAATTGCTTCGATCGCCCGGCGACTCTCCTGCTCGGCGACGTAGAGATCGCTCTTCTGGATCGCAACGCCGATGTGATCCGCGATGACGGACAGAATCTCGATGTCGTGCTCGTTGAGGGGCCGCACAGCGGTAGTCTCAACGTTGAGCACGCCGACCGTCCGTGGACCAACGCGGATCGGAACGCACGCCTCGTGGCGGATGCCTGGCGATGTCGGCAGAAAATCCGGATCCTTGGCGACATCCCGAATCAGCGCCGGCATGCCGGTCGTCGCCACGCGCCCAGTTACGCCGACACTCATCGGGATTCCGGTGGTGACGTACTCGGCGACTATGGACGTGGGGTCCAAGGTCTGTCGGACGGCGTGAAAGACGAGCCGATCCCCTTCGATCAGACCAATGCCCGTCGTCCCGAACCCGAAGCCGCGTTCCAATTCGATCAGGATGTCCGCCAACGCCTCGCGGATCAACAGCTTGCCGGCGATAACCTGGGTGACACGCTCGACCGTCCGCCACTGTTCGTTGAGTTGTTCCAGCTCGGCAATCCGACGCTGGTTGGCGATCGCCAATCCCAGATGGTCGCCGACCGACTTCACAATGTCGAAATCCCCCTGATCGACGCGGCGACGATCGCTCAGTTCGACGTTCAGCACCCCGGCGACATCGCCGCCGGCGTAAATCGGCACGCAGATCTCCTGCGTCGTTTCCGATCGAACTCCTACGAAGTCAGGATCGCGCGTTACGTCGGTAACGAATGCAGGCTCGCCGGTGCGGGCGACGCGCCCAGTGATCCCGGACGATACGGGGAACGTGCCGACGGGATATCCGCTAGCGGTGTACACGTCGAAGCTGGCGTGAAAGTGGATCTGATCGCCTTCGATGAATCCGAGTGACACGAAGTCGAAGTCAAATGCCTGGGCGATCTCGTGGAGAATGTCCGCTACATTCTCATCGACGCGCTCTCGACCGGCGAAGCGGCCCGTGATGTGCTGCAGCGCCGAGAGGTGACGCAGGCGCCGCCGTTCACCCGTTCGTTGCCGTGAACGCTCGATTGCAACACCCAGAGACATCGCGACCGACTGCAACACGTCGAGCTCCTCGACGCCCAGCGATATGTCCTCTGCCGCTTCCACATTCAGCACGCCGTAGACATGGCCATTGACGAAAATCGGCACTGCGGCCTCGCGACTTACCAGTCCTCCGAGTGCGACAAAGTCAGGATCGAGCGCCACGTCTGTGACGAGCTCGCCGATCGCGTTTCTGGCGACTCGTCCCGAGACGCCGGACGAGATCGGAAGTCGGAACGTCTTGCTCTCCGTCTCCACTGTGCGGCCGCGGAAAACGATGTCAGCGTCGTCAATCACGCCGATTGCAACCGTCGTGAATTGGAAGCGCCGGCTGATCTCGTCCGTGATAGCGTGCAGTGAGGTTTCGATGTCATCGCTTTGGGCGATATGAGCGTTGACGTGGTGGAGTGTTTCCAGGAGCCAGATGCGGCGTTGTGCGGTGTCCGCGAGCGCGCCCAGCGGGCCACGCTCGTCATTCAGCGCGGGGTGGGATGCCTGATCAGTTCGGCTCGTTCTGGACACCTGCGACCTTATCGGTGATGGACATAGTCCTGCTGCGCCGAAAGTATACGTTACAGGTGCGGAGTGTCCGGCCGTCATGGCGCCCCGCCATTCTCAGTGGTGGTTGTAGAATGCACGGCATACTTCGGGGGCGGATCGGGCCCGGTGGCTCGCGCAGTCTTCAAAACTGTTGTGGGGGGTGACGAGCCTCCCAGGTGGGTTCGACTCCCATGCGCCCTCGCCATTTCAATGTTCGGGAGCCGCGACCCTGCTGACGCCCTGGCGCGTCTCCGCACGGATACCCGCCGCGGCGCTCCCCATCGTCGGATATCATGCGCGTGAGGGACCGAAGGCTCCAGCGCGGGAGATTACTCTCGGACCGCAGATCGTCGCGGAGTGATCAGGGAGGGCCGCTCGATCGCGATCGCGGCGGCGACTCACCGCCAGTCCTGGAGCCACCTGGAGACCCTCGGAACGACATGATTGGGACGTGGTCCCGACCGAGGAGGACGTGAATGCCCCGCTCAATCGCCATCCGCGCCGCTCGCTTGATTGACGGAACCGGCGGCGCGCCGGTTGAGGACGCCGTTGTCGTTGTGCAGGGTGAGCAGATCACCGCGGTCGGAGCGTCCAAGTCGGTCAGCGCGCCGGAGAACGCCGAGCAGATCGACCTTGGGAACCGCACGCTGCTGCCCGGCTTCATCGACGCCCACAGTCACGCGACGATCAATCCAGGGCTGCGCGGCATCATCGGACAGCTCGAAGGAGCCAACGAACCAAGCCCGCGCCAGGTGCTGCGCGGCGCGCGCAATCTGCGCATTGACCTGGCCTCCGGCGTGACGACCATGCGCCTGGTCGGCGAGGTTCCGTACAACGATCTCACCCTGCGCCAGGCAATCAGCGACGGCTACATCTCCGGCCCGCGATTGCTCGTGAGTGGGCGGGCGATAACCTCGTCCAATGGCCACGGCTCGCTGGTGCCGGCCTGGATCGTCGACGGGGCGGACGAGATGCGCCGCGTCGTGCGCGAGCAGCTGCGCATGGGATGCGACTTCACCAAGCTGATCGTCACCGGCCGCCGTTACGTCAAGAACGCCACCGAGTACCTCGGCTTCACCGAGTCAGAGATCGCGGCGGCAATCGAGGAGACGCACCGCGTCGGCAGCAGAATCGGAGCGCACCTGCGCATGGACCTCGACACCGGGCTGCGCCTGTGCCTGGAGCACGGGCTGGACCTGACCGACCATGTCTTTCCGGTTGGCCAGGAGTCGATCGACCTGTTCCTGTCCTCCGACGCGACGGCGGTTCCCACCTACACAATCGCGCTGCAGACTCAGGTGGATTGGAATCTGCTGCACGGCAAGCCGATCGCCGACCGCCTGGCGCACGTGCGGGGGCTGGACGAGGAGCGGCTGTCCCAGACGGAGTTTGACGACAGCGCCGTCGCCCGCAGGGTGAGCTTCGTGCGCGACGAAGCGCCGGACGCGTTCCGCAAGGCTGCCGCGGCCGGCGTGAAGTACTGTCTGGGCACCGACGCCATGCACGGGCTGTTTGCCTATGAGATGGAGATCCTGGCCAGTTGGGACATCCCCGAGATGGACGCGATCGTGGCCGGCACTATGAGCGGCGCGCGGGCGTTGGGGATCGAGAACGAAACCGGCTCGCTCGAGCCCGGCAAGCTGGCCGACATCATCGCGGTGGACGGCAACCCGCTGGAGGACATCACGACGCTCGGCAACGTCTCGTTCGTTATGCGCGCCGGTCGTCGCTATGACCCGGCGGCGCTGCTGGACGACGTTCCCGCGTAGCGCGTGACGCGGCTCAGCGTATTCGATAGCGGAAGGACACCGGGGTGACTCTTAATGACATTCTGGCCGACCTGTCGGTCGATCGGGCGTGGCAGCATCTGACGCACATCACCGAGCAGATTCCGACGCGGCTAGCGGGCTCGCCGAACTCGCGGCGCATGGCCGAGTACGCGGCGGAGCAGCTCGAGCGCAATGGGCTGCGGTCCAGCCTGCATGAGTTTCACGGGCTGGTGTCGTTTCCCGAGGCAGGAGAGGTGCGCGTGCTCTCGCCCGACCCGCGGACGATCGAAGCTAACACCCTCGGGCACTCTGCCTCGACCGACGGCATCGAAGGCGAGCTGGTGTATGTCGGCTCCGGCGCTGAGTCCGACTACGAGGGCAAGGATGTGCGGGGCAAGGTAACCCTGTCCGAGCTGTCGTACTCGCCGGCCCGGCACGAGAAGGCGCTGATCGCGTGGCAGCGGGGCTCAATCGCGCAGATCATGATGAACTGGGGGCATCCGGAGAACGATGCCGTTCCGTTCGGCTCGATGAAGTCGGCCTGGGGCAACCCCACGCCGGAGACACTGAAGACCGAGATGCCGGACCTGCCCTGCGTGGGCATCTCCCGCGTTGAGGGGCTGCGCCTTAAGGATGCCTGCGCCGCCGGGGCGGCGCGGGTCTGGCTGACGGCCAGGGCGGACAACGGCTGGAAGCCACTGACGATGACAAGCGGCGAGCTGGACGCGTCCGACAGGCAGTTCCTGCTGGTCGGCGGGCACATGGACTCCTGGTTTGGCCCGCAGGCGACCGACAACGCGGCAGGAAGCGCCTGCATCCTGGAGCTCGCGAGAGTGTTCGCGGCCAATCGCGACAGCCTGCGACGGGGGCTGATGACCGGCTTCTGGATGGGTCACGAGACCGGCACCATGATCTCGTCGTCGAGGTTTGCCGATCTGATGTGGGACCGGCTACGCAGTGACTGTGTGGCTTACGTGCAGATCGACCAGCCCGCCATCGCCGGCTCGTCCACCTGGCATCTGCATACGACGGACGACGCCCAGTCGTGGGCAACGCGGCTGACGCAGGAGACGCTGGGCGACATGACGGTGCACTGGCAGCGGCAGCAGAAGAATGGCGACTCCTCGTTTTTCGGGGTCGGGTTGCCGTGTCTGGCTGGCGAGATGTCGTTCACCGACGAGGAGATTCAGGCGACGGCGCTGGCGTCGCTCGGCTGGTGGCATCATTCGCTGCATAACACGATCGACAAGGTCGACCGGGAGCGGCTGGCGACGCATCTGGAGGTGTATGCCCGCTGGATGTGGGAGCTGCTGACCGCGCCGGTGCTGCCCTTCGAATACGCGCCGGTCGCCCGACGGTTCGTCGAGCGTCTGAGCCAGCTTGCGGCGACCAATGTGCCCGGCATTGACATGGCGAGCGTGGTCGAACGGGCGCGGGCGTTTCACGACCGTGCGACACGGCTCGACGCAAGAGCGGCCGGCGCCGCGACCGAACGCGAAGCCGACGCGCTGAACCGCGCGATGATCGCGCTGTCGCGCACGCTCGTGCCGGTCGCGTCGACCGTCGTTGGGTCCTACGGGCAGGACCGCTATGGCCATTCGTCGCAAACGGAGATGATCCCCTCGCTCGTGCCATACCCACGCTTGGCGTCACTCGCGACGGACAGTGAGGAGTACCAGACGTGGTGGGTCGCGATGACGCGCGCCCGCAACCGGGTTGCCGACGCGCTCGACCAGGCTATCGACATAGTCGAACGACTCGACGTGTAGGACGCAATTCATCAGTTGAACGCCGCCACAGCCAGCTTGGGCGGGACCGGGTGCGAGCGCTTGCTGTGGCTGAGGCCGGACTGGACCAGCAACTCGGCGAACTTGAGCGTCACCTGCAGCGGATTGACGACCGGCACGCCGACCGCGTCCTGCAGCTCGCTGGCGCGGAACGAAAGGGTGCCGCAGCCCAGCACCAGCACGTCGGCGTGGTCCTGCTCGATGACCGCGCGGCTGACCTCGATCAGCCGGCTGAAGGTAGCGTCCGGGTCGGAGTTCAGCTCCAGCACCGGAATGCCGATCTGGCGCACTGAGGCGAGCTTGTGCGCCACGCCGGTGAGCAGCGCCAGGTTTTCCAGCGGGCGCACGACGTTCTCGAGCACCGTCACTATCGAGAAGCGGTGACCAAGGTTCGCCGCGACGAGCATTGACGTCGCGCCCGGCCCGAGCACTGGGATCGAGACCAGCTCGCGCGCCCCGTCGATGCCGGGATCGCCGAAGCAGCCGGGCACGATGGCGTCGAACCCCTCGCGCTCCAGCTCGACGGCCAGCTCCATCATGCCTGGGACGGAGAGATACTCCTCCCACATCGACTCGATGCTGCGCGGCCCCGTGCCGTGCGAGCGCGCCTCGACGGTCACTCCGGGGCCGACAAACGCCTGTAACGCCGCTTCGCGGCTCTTCGGTCCGATGTAGGCGATGCGCATTGGGTTGTCCTTTCTGTTTCGAGGGCTGAGGGCCGGGGGCCGCGGGGAGAGTGCCACTGGGCGGGTCGTTGTCATCACCCGTCGTCGCTGCCCCGGTTTCCCATCCCGCGGCTTGCAGCCCTAATGCACCGAAATCTGCCCGAATTGCTCGCCGCCCTTCATGATGAAGTTGACGCGGGCGATAGACCAGATGTCTTCCAGGGGGTTGCCCTGCAACGAAATCACGTCCGCGTATTTCCCCGCTTCCAGCGTGCCACACTCGCGCTCAACGCCGCAGACCTCGGCCGCCTGCCTCGTGGCTCCGACGATCGCCTCCATCGGTGACAGCCCCCATTCGACCAGCGATCCGATCTCATAGCCGATCAGGCCGTGCATCGAGTCCATGCCCACGGTCCAGCGCACGCCCTTCTCGACCGCCTTATTGAACATGGGGATGACGACCTCCCGCGTGTGCCGCAGCCGGTCGCTCAGGCTGGGGCCCAGCCGGTAGTAGTCGGCAAAGCCTCCGGCGGGCGGGGGATTCTCGATGGTGTCGTTGACGATGCCGCGCATCACGTTGACGCGACCCTCGATGTCCTTGCCCTTGAACCAGGCCCAGTCCACCTGCGTCTGGAAGCCGATGGTGAATGTGCGCACGAAGGCCGCGTTGGTCTCCAGATACAGGTCGATGTGCTCGTCGGTCTGCGGGATCGCATGTTCGACGGAGTCCACTCCCGCCTGGAGACACAACTTCAGCGACGTGTCGGGCCGGGCGCCGGCGTGGGCCGTGATCAGCTTCCCCGCCCGGTGCGCCTCGTCGGCGGCGACCTTGATCTCCTCAAACGAGTAGCTGGCGGCGGTCGGCGTGCGGTCAAGCACAAGAATCTTGATGAAGTCCGCGCCCCGCTGGAGGTTGTCGCGCACTGCCTTGCGAATCTCGTCGACCCCGTCGAACATCCAGCTGGGGGCGCCGTGACCATGAGATGAGGTGATGCCGCGCGTCGCGCATTGCAGGCGCGGGCCGGGAACCCAGCCATCGTTGATGGCGTTGCGCAGGGCGATGTCGTTGAAGTTGACCTCGGCGATCACGCGCTGAGTCGTAATGCCGGACTTCAGGTCTAGCCGCAGGTTGTGCGTCGCCCGAGCTCCCTGCTGGGCGTCCGGCTCGCGCAGCCCTTCGAGCTGCCCGAGCAGTCCCCGCTTGCCGGGATTGATCGTGATGTGCGTGTGCGGGTCGACGAGCCCCGGCAGGATCGTTTCCTCGCCCAGGTCGATCACCTCGGCGTCGTCCGGGATGCCCAGGTCCGCTTCGCGGCCCACGTCGAGAATGCGCTCGCCCTCGACCAGGACGACGCCGTTATGGATCGGGCTTCCGCCCGTGCCGTCGATGATGAGCCGGCTCTTGATCGCGGTGGTCATCCCTGTCTCCTTTCCCGTCCCGCGTGGCGTCGTATGCGGGCGAACTCGTCGAATACGACGGCCATGCCCTTGATCGCGTTGATGTAGTCGTCGACATACATGTTTTCGTTCGGCGCGTGAATTCTTGAGTTCGGGTTGCCGCCGCCGGGGCCGGAGACTGACGGCACTCCAATCGCCTGGCACAGGACATACATCGGGCCGCTGCCGGGCGTGATCGGGACGATGACTGGTTCGTGACCGTGCACCCGGCGCACGGCATTCGCGACCGCCGTCACCAGCGGGGCGCTCAGATCCGTCCTGGCCGGATGCTCGGCGGCCAGCAACGCGACCGAGATGTCACTGAAACCATGCGCGTCGAGGTGCGCGCGCAGCAGCCGCGCGATCTCGTGTGGGTCCTGGTCAGGCACGAGCCGCATGTCGATCTTCGCGCGCGCCGCCTTGGGCAGCACCGTCTTGAGGCCATCGCCGGTGTACCCGCTCTCAACGCCGCAGATGGTACAGGTCGGCTCGAACATGTCCTTGAGCTTGAGCCGCTGGCCGGCAAGGTCCAGCAGGAAGCGCTCCAAGCCGAACGTGCGCAGAAAGTCTGCCTCGTCGAAGGGGGTCTCCTCAAGAATGTTGTGCTCTTCGACCGTCGGGGGCAGCACCCTGTCGTAGAAGCCCTTGATCAGGACGCGCTCCTGCTCATCCTTCATCGTGTTCAGCGCCCAGACGAGCCGCCAGGCCGCGTTCGGCACGATGGTCGCGCGGCTGGAGTGCATGTCGGTATTGACCGACTCGACTGCCAACTCGACGTAGCAGATGCCCTTCAGCCCACAGGAGAGCCGCACGCGGCCGTTGAAATCGCGCCCACCCCCCTCCCAGATGCAGCCGTCGGCCGGGGTAATCTCACTTTGATGCTCCGCGACGAAGCGCTCCAGGTTCGGGCTGCCAATTTCCTCCTCACCCTCGTAGATGAAGCGCAGCGTAAGTGGCAGGTTCCCGCGCATGTTGCGCCAGGCGTCAACGGCGCAAATGCGCGCGACGAGGTGCCCCTTGTTGTCGGCCACGCCGCGCGCCCAGATCCGGCCATCGCGCACGTCGGCAGCGAAAGGGTCGGACTCCCATAGATCGAGCGGCTCAGGCGGTTGCACGTCGTAGGGGTTGTAAATGTTCAGCGTGCGACGGCTCGGTCCGTCGATCTGGCCGAGCACCACTGGAAAGCCGCCGTCGACCGGGACGATGCTCGCGTCCGCGCCCACATCCGCGAGCATTTCGCGGCACAGCTCGGCCATCTCCCTGATGCCGACGTTCTGCGTGGAGATGCTGGGTTGCTGGCAGGCGCGTTGGACCAGGGCGATGTACTCGTCGCGGTGTTGCTCGATGTAGTCAAGCACATCCTGCATGTGATTCCCTCCACATCATGTCGACTCCTCCGGTGGTGTGCCTTGCGGCTAGCGTCGCAGGCGCGGATCGAGCGCGTCGCGCAACCCATCACCGAGCAGATTGATCGACAGCACAGTGAGCATGATCGCCAGCCCAGGGAAAAACGTGATCCACCAGGCCTGTTGCAGGAAGTTGCGCCCGGAGCTGAGCATCGCGCCCCACTCCGGCGTGGGCGGGGACGCCCCGAGGCCGAGGAATGAGAGCGCCGCGCCGACCAGTATCGCGCCCCCGATGCCGAGCGTCGCCAGCACAATCACCGGCGCCAGCACGTTTGGCAGGATGTGCCGCGTCATGATCGATCGATCGGTCGCGCCGATGACGCGCGCCGCCTCAATGTACTGCAGCTCGCGCGTCGCGAGCACGGCTCCGCGCACGAGGCGCGTGTACGTCGGAATGGCGGCGATGCCGACCGCGATCATCAGGTTGAGCAGGCTCGGACCGAGGATGGCCACGATCGCCAGCGCCAGCAGGATGCCGGGAAAGGCGAGCATGATGTCGATGCCGATACCGATGACGCTGTCCACCCAGCGGCCGTAGTAGCCGGAAAGCAGCCCCAGTGTCACTCCGAACACACTGGCGATGCCGACGGCAATGAAGCCAACCTGGAACGACAGGCGGGCGCCATGCATGATGCGCGACAGGATGTCACGCCCGAACTGATCGGTGCCGAACAGGTAGGCCCCACCCGGCGGATGCAGGGCGTCCCGGGCGACCATGACATTGGGCTCTGCCGGAGCCAGTAGCGGAGCGAAGACGCCCATCGCCGCCAGCAGAATGAGGATGACCAGTCCGGCGATCGCTCCTGGATTGCGCCTCAACCGTCGGATGGCGTCGCGCCAGAGGCTGTTGCTCCGGGAGGACAACCGCTCGATCTCGGTCTTGGTGGTGGCCGTCCGGCGTTCGGCGGCGGTCATCCTCCGCGCCCCTGTCGGCTCGCACGTGTGTCCGGCCCGCGACCGCGATCAGTCATAGCGGATCCGGGGATCGACGACTGAATACAGCAGGTCGACGGTGAGGTTGACGGAGACGTAGACGAGCGCGGCGAACAGAACCGTTCCCTGAATGACGGGGAAGTCCTTTGCGAGGATGGCATTTATCGCGAGCCGGCCGATCCCCTGCCGGGCGAAGACCGTCTCGATCACCACCGCTCCGCCGAGCAGGTTGCCGAACTGCAGGCCAACGATCGTCATGACCGGAATCAGCGCGTTCTTGAGACCGTGACGCAGGATGACGCTGCGCTGCCGGAGGCCCTTGGCTCGGGCAGTCGTCATGTACTCCTGCCGGAGCACCTCCAGCATGCTGGAGCGCACGAGCCGCGCGATGATGGCCGCCGCGCCAAAGCCGAGCGTGAAGGCTGGCAGGATCAGTCCGCGCAGCCCCGACCCGCCGATGACGGGCAGCCAGTGCAGTCGAACGGCGAAGAGAAAGATGAGCAAGAGCCCGAGCCAGAAGCCCGGCATTGCCACCCCCAGCAGGGCGACTGTCATGCTGACCGAATCTACCCAGCTGCTCTGGCGGACGGCCGCGATGATCCCGAGCGGCACGCCGATCAGGATCGCCATGATGATGCCGGCGATAGTGAGCTGAGCGGTGGCCGGCAGCTGCTCGCGGATCATCGTGCTGACGGCTCTGTTGCTCAGGATCGACCGGCCGAGATCACCGCGAACGGTCCGCGACACGAAGTCCCAGTACTGGACGTGGAGCGGTTTATCGAGCCCGAGCCGGACCCGGATAGCCTGGATCGCTTCCGGAGACATGCCCGGCCCACGGCTGGCGATTTCCTCGGCGGGGTCGCCCGGCAGCATGTGGATCATGAGGAAGACGAGCGTCATGACCCCGATGATGACCGGGACGGCCCGAACGAGTCGCCGGCGAGCGTAGGCGCCCACGCGCGCCTAGCTCTCCTGGAACCACGCGTCGTACAAGAACACGTATCCGGCGGTGTCGGTCACAATGCCCTGCAAGCTGGCGTCCGTCGCGTACAGGTTCGCCAGGTTGTAGATCGGGATCAGCAGCGCGTTCTCCAACATGTAGCGCTGCACGTCCGAATAGATCTGCAACCGCTCGTCGGCGTCCATCGCGCCAATGCCGGCGTCCAGCATATCCGCCAGCTCGGGCTCTTCCCAGAACGTGTAGTTGAAGCCTCCGATCGAGCGAGGATGGAAGTAGATGCCGAGAATGTCCGGGTCCTGGTACACGGCGATCTTGTAGCCGATATGGTGCTGTCCCTCGCGCTTGGCGGTCGTCAGCGCCGTGCCGGCAATCACCTCGATGTCGATGGCGATCCCCAATGGCAACCACTGGGCCTGCATGACCTGCGCGATGGCGTTGTCTTCCTCTGAGGGGCCAATCTGGCACAGCAGC
>DATKCN010000320.1:0-20389 GCA_035513175.1 Thermomicrobiales bacterium | reverse complement strand
TGGGCGATGACTCGTCCGGGGCGTAGGTCGTCCGGTCGGCCACCGCGAGCTTCATGGCCTCGGCGAGGTGGTGGATGTACTCGGCTGAGTTCTGTCCCATCGCGCCGATGTCGAACCCCTCGACGATGTTAAGCATGATCAGGTATTGCATCCCGGAACACGGCAGCGGGGGGCAATAGACATCGAGGCCGCGGTAGCTGGTAGAGATCGGTTCCTGCCAGGACGGCTCGTAGGTCGCCAGATCCTGGACGGTCAGCAGGCCTCCATTGGCTTGCGAGAAGCGAGCGATCTCCTCAGCTATCGCGCCGCGATAAAAGACGCCGGCGCCGCCCTCGACGACCGCGCGGAAGGTTCGCGCCAGATTCGGTTGCGTGAGGATGGCGCCGGGACTCGGCGTGTCACCGTCGATAAGATACGCCTCAGTCGAGGTTGGCCAGCGTCGAAGCCGGTCCAGCGAACCGAGCATAAACATATGATTCTTGATCGTGACCGGGAAGCCGTTTTCGGCGTAATCGATCGCGGGAGCGAACACCGTGGCGCGATCCATCGAGCCGTAGCGTTCGAGCGCCGCCAGCCAGCCGCCCATCGCGCCCGGAACCAGCGGCGAGAGAATGCCGTCGTCCTTGCTGCCTTCGACCGCGAAACACTCAAGATGGGCAGCTGCGGGCGCCCGGCCAATGTAGTCGAGGACGATGGGCGTTCGCTCGCCGGGCACGCGGATGGTCATATAGCCTACCCCTCCGGCGCCGGACATGTACGGCTCGACAACGTTGAGCGCGGCAGCAATCGCAATAGCAGCGTCGACGGCGTTTCCGCCGCGCTGGAGCATGTTCAATCCCGCGATTGACGCCAGGGGGTGGGCGGACGCGACCGCCCCTCTGCGCCCAGTGACGGTTGGTCGATAGGCTTCGCCGAGGTTTGGCCAGGCCACGCTGTCCCTCCCATACTGCAGACGCGAGACGCGAGACGCGGTACCGGAACTGCGTTGAGGTGGCGCGGGCGACTCCCGCTCAGTCCCCGGATGATGCCAGCAGGCGATTCGTCCCACGTCATTGTGGTTGGGGCGCGAAATCGATGAGCCTGATGCAGCCATCGTAACGACGACACCCAGTCATGTCAACAATGACCGGATTCGCCAGGATCCCGCAGCGGGCATCGGATTGCGCGAACTGGGCGCCTCACGCGCATCATCCGACATCCTCGGTTGGAGCTTCAACGGGAGCTCGACATGACCGACCGACTGCCAACGTGCTGTCCCGCATCGGTACTGGTGCTATGATCGCCCGGCATCGCTGGGGACACGTCCGATCCATCCCCTGGGACGGGAGTGGCGCGGCGGCGAGCCCGGCACTGGGCGCGATGCGTGACATACGGAAAGGAAGCGCGATGACTGCTGAAGATCGTCTCGGCCAGTTGGGGATCGAGCTGTTCACCGTCGAAATAGGAACCGCGGCGTTGATTCCCTGGGTGCAGGTAGGCAACCTGCTGTTTTGCTCGGGGCGAACGCCCTCGGCCGGCCATAAGGCGGGGCAGCTTGGAGCCGACGTGACGGTCGAGGAAGCGTATGAGGCGGCGAAGTCGTGCGCGATCGGGCAGCTATCCGTCGCGAAGGCGGCGCTCGGAAGCCTGAGCCGCGTAAAGCGGGTCGTGAAGGTGCTCGGGATGGTCAACAGCGCGCCCGGCTTCGGCGATCAGCCAAAGGTGATTAACGGGTTTTCCGACCTGCTGGTGAACGTCTTTGGCGAGCAGGGGCGGCACGCACGCTCGGCCGTCGGCATGGCTGGTCTTCCGGGGAATGCCTGCGTTGAGGTCGAGATTATTTTCGAGATTCAGCCGGACTAGCGACGGGAGCGATCCAGAAGCCGGACGCGCCGTCGGCGACGGTCTGCCGCTACGCACGTCCTGGCTGCGCCTCCCGCACCGCACGATCAGCCCCGCGAGGAGATTTCAGCGTGGCCATGCAAGCGACGGCGGCGGGCGCCATTGCGACCAGAATTTGCGACGATCAGGTTTAGCGGTGACGGAAGGTGATCCGGCCCCGCGTCAGGTCGTATGGGGACAGCTCGACGATCACGCGATCGCCGGGGAGGACGCGAATGAAGTTCTTACGCATCTTGCCTGCAAGATGGCCGAGAACACTATGACCATTGTCCAGCTCGACGGTGAACATCGCGTTTGGCAGCGCGGTCACGACACGACCGTTAACCGAAATCGCATTCGGATCCTCGCGCCGTCGCCGCTCCTCAGTGGGCGGTCCGGCCGGCGGACGATTCGGCTGTGACGGTCTGCGATACTGGGACTTCTTCGCCAAGGGCTACCTCCCTGATTTACGTTCACTTACAATGCGTCACGCTCGCACGTGCCTGACCATGCCGTTCAAGGTCGAAACAACGATCAGGCATCGCCATATCTCGCTTCGGAAGCGCGACGCCACAGTATACCACGAACGGCCGCCGCGCGCTCGCGTTCCTCCTGCCGTCGCGGTTACTTCTGTCCTATGGTTGACACCGCTCGCAGGCTGCCGAACACTTCGGTTATGGCGACCCGGAACACGGACACAGCACGAGCACAGCTCATTCAGATCAGCAAGGTTCTCAGCCTCGAAGCGCGCAAAGGGTACGGTGATTCCGCCGCGAGCCAGGGGATCGCGCGCTTTGTTAGAGAACGGGTAGCGCGGCTCGGCGCGGGAGTGGGGAGCGACGATCGAAGGTTGCTTCAGCGGCTGGACGGACTGTTCGCCGGATATGCGGTCATGTCAGAAGGCGAGCGACGGAGAAGCATCGATGACGCGTCGCGTATTGTCGAGGACCTGCTTGCGGCTACGCCGAGTAGCAGCCGGAGCGTTCTCAGCCCTGGTCAGGCCGCTTCGACCCCAGTGGCCACAGTCCGCCAACCACCGACGAGGGAGCGACCGCTCCGCCGCCGGGTCGCGCGCTCGCAGGTCAAGTCGCTGGCCGATTCGGTGCGGCTGCTGCCGGGGGTCGGTGAGGGACGCGCGGCGCAACTGGAATTGCTGGGCGTGCGCACGGTCGGCGATCTGACGCGACTCTATCCTCGACGGCACGACGACTACAGCAACATCCAGCCGATCGCGAGCGTGCTGTTCGGACGAGCGACGACGATCCAGGGGATCGTGCAGTCGATTGAGACGCACCGCACCGCGACCGGGAAGCAGGTGGTCAGCGCAATCATCGCGGACGAGACGGGTCGCATCAACGTTATGTGGTTCAACCCGTTCGTCGCGAGGCAGCTTGCCGCTGGCGCCCGGGTGTCATTGGCCGGACGCGTCGAGCAGATGCGTGGGACGTTGTGCCTGAAGAGTCCGGAGTGGGAGTTGCTCGACGACGAAACGCTGCACACCGGCCGGCTCATTCCGGTCTACCCGCTGGTCAAGAACCTGTACCAGAAGTCGATCAGGCCGCTGGCGCGGGCGGCGCTGGATGCGACGCGCGGGATGCATGAGGAGTTCCTGCCCCCTGACCTGCTGCTCGATGAGGGGCTGATCGGCATCGCGGACGCCATTGAATGGATCCACTTCCCGGACGGCGCGACGCCGCGAGCGGCTCGACAAAATCTGGATGCCGCGCGCCGCAGGCTGGCGTTCGAGGAGTTCCTGGCGCTGCAGCTCGGGCTACTACAGCGCAAGCACGCCTGGCAATCACAGCCGGGCACGGCGTTCGCGATCGATATCGACGCGCTACGGAGGTTCGGGGAGTCGCTGCCGTTCACGCTCACCCGCGCGCAACGCCGGTCGCTGAGTCAGGTCATGCGGGACATGGCGCACGAACAGCCGATGACGCGACTGCTGCAGGGCGACGTGGGATCGGGCAAGACGGTCATCGCGGCGGCGGCCGCGTTAATCGCGATACGGGCCGGTCAGCAGGTAGCGGTGATGGCGCCGACCGAGATTCTCGCCGAGCAACATCACCGCACAATTCGGGCGCTATTCGACGCGATGCCGGAGGACCTCCAGCCGCGCATTGGCTTCCTGAGCGGAAGCGTCAGCGGCCAGCAGCGTGACGTCGTGTACCTTGGTCTGCGCGAGGGCACGATCGATCTGGTGATCGGCACGCACGCGCTCATTCAGGAGCCGGTCGCGTTCAACAAGCTGGGACTCGCGATCGTCGACGAACAACACCGGTTCGGCGTCGAGCAACGCGCCCGGCTGCGCGCGAGGGGCCAGGGGGTTGACGTGCTGGTGATGACGGCGACGCCCATCCCGCGCACGCTCGCGCTGACGCTGCATGGAGACCTCGACGTGTCGACGATCGACGAGCTTCCTCCGGGGCGGCAGCCGATCGAGACGCGCTGGCTTCCGGAACGGCAGCGTGGCGAGGGGTATGCCTTCATCCGCGAGCAGGTGGCGCTTGGGCGACAAGCGTTCATTATCTTTCCGCTTGTCGAGGAATCGGAGGCGGTCGACGCGCGGGCGGCAGTCGACGAACACGAGCGGCTGAGTCGGGACGTCTTCCCTGACCTTCGAGTCGGACTGCTGCACGGGCGGATGCGGACAGCGCAGAAGGACGAGGTCATGCTCCAGTTCCGCGACCGCGAGATCGACATTCTCGTGTCTACGTCAGTTGTCGAGGTTGGCATCGACGTGCCGAACGCAACGGTCATGATGATCGACGGCGCGGACCGCTTCGGCCTCTCTCAACTGCATCAGTTCCGGGGGCGAGTCGGGCGAGGGGCAGAGCGGTCGTATTGCCTGCTGGTGGCCGGAGACGTCAGCTCCGACGGAAGGTCGCGATTACAGGCGATGATTGATTCCCAGGACGGGTTCAGGCTGGCGCAGATCGACCTGGAGCTGCGGGGTCCCGGCGATTTCATCGGCACGCGGCAGAGCGGTCTGCCCGAGTTACAGCTCGCGTCGTTCGCAGACGTGCGGGACCTGGAACGGGCGCGGCGGGTCGCCGAGCAGATTCTGGCCGAGGATCCTGAACTGGCCACGGTCGCGCACACGTTGCTCAGGCGGCGGATGGAGTCGTTCTGGGCCAGCGCGACACTGGACGTGAGCTAGACGATGCGGGTCGTCAGCGGTTCCGCGCGAGGACGCAAGCTGAAAGCGCCGAAAAGCACGGGGATTACACGGCCGATGGCCGACAAGATCAAGGAAGCGTTGTTTTCGGTGCTCGCGTCGCTGGGGGTGGAGGCGGACCGGGTGCTGGACCTGTACGCAGGCTCCGGGGCGGTCGGCATCGAGGCGCTGTCTCGGGGGGCCATCTGGTGCGACTTCGTCGATCGGGATCATCACGCCGTGCAGGCCATACGCGAAAACCTCGATCATGTAGGGTTCAGCGACAGAGCGCGCGTGCACCACAGCGCTGTGCTGCCGATGCTGCGCGGCGCGCTGGAGCCATACGATCTGGTGATCTTCGACCCACCGTACGCGGATTCCGAGCTACTTTCGACGTTGGAGGCGTTATCATCGTCCCCAGCCGTGATGGATGGCACGGTGGTCGCAGTCGGTCATTCACCGCGGGTCGAGATGCCGGAGCGTGTCGGACGGCTGGTAAAGCTCCGTGGACGTTGCCACGGGGACTCCTGCTTTGCGGTCTATGATTCCGTGCTGTTGCCGGAGCCGCAGCAGGCTCCGGCTGAATGAAGGGTGGCGCGATGCGCGTCGCGGTCTATCCCGGCACATTCGATCCGATCACCAACGGTCACGTGGATCTGGCATTGCGCGCGTCTCGACTTTTCGATCGCTTGATCGTGGCGGTTTACTCCAGCGGTGACGGGACGTCGAAGCGGCCACTGTTCACGACGGGAGAGCGAGTCGCTATGGCGAAGGCGAGCCTGTGTGAGTATGACAACGTAACCATTGACACATTCGAGAACCTGCTCGTAGACTACGCATTGAGCGTGGGGGCGCAAACAGTTGTCCGGGGTCTCCGAGCAGTTTCCGATTTCGAATACGAGTTTAAGCTGGCGCATATGTATCAGCATCTTGCGCCCGAGCTTGAGGTCGTGTGCCTCATGACAAGCTCGAGCCATTCGTTCATCAGCTCGAGCTTTATTCGCGAGGTCGCGTCGCTGGGCGGGGATGTGAGCGCGCTCGTGCCGGCACATGTCGCCAGCGCGCTGACGAGACGCTTCGGTGACGGCAGCGCGGCGTTGTCCAGCCCAGGCGGCATCTGACGGCAATTCGATTGTAATGCAGTGACGGGACGCGCTAATCATGATCCAGCACAGTCAGCCAACCGACATCATGGAGTTGATTGACCGATTGGCCGCACAGGTTGGCGATGGGAAGCGAGTTCTGCTCTCGAATCGCGTCATCGTGGAGGAGGACGAGTTCCTGGCGACGCTCGATGAGCTGCGGCAGTCCATCCCTCAGGAGTTGTTGCAGGCCAGGCGCGTGCTGCAACAGCGACAGGAGATCGTCCTCGAAGCGCAACAGGAAGCCCAGAAAATACTGGACACCGCGCAGGAGCGTGTGGAGTACCTCATCAGCGAGAAGGGGCTTACCGCGGAGGCCCGCTACCGTGGCGAGGGGTACCTGCGCCACGCGCGAGACAACGCCAGGCGTTCGAAGGATGAATTCGACAAGTACGCGCGTGAAACACTGGAGAAGCTCGAACGGGTCATGCGTGAGACGTTGGCGGACCTCGAACAGGCGAAAGGCACGCTGAGCCACTAGCCGCAGCGGCGAAACAGTGCTCGGCGTAGGTTGACCGGCTTTCGCCGTGCTGGATATACTACACAGGTTGTGCTGACTAACGGTTACGGCGCGCCCACGCCGGAAGATTTTCGATGATGAGCCAACACAACGGAACGAGCGGACCCGAGAGTCGACCGCCCACGCGCCTGAATAACGACACGGTCATCAACGTCGCTCAGCTCATGAAAGACGATGTCGGGTCACGCAGGGCGTATCAGATCTCGCTGGACTCGCTGGCCCTTGACGACGACCTGCTGGCGAAGGACCTGGCCGCAGACGTGAGATTGACGCGCATCACGCGCGGCATTCTCGCAAGTGGTCGCGTGATCGGAACGGCGATCGTCGAGTGCCACCGGTGCCTGAACGAGTACGAGCAGCTGTTCGAGAGCGATTTCGACCAGGAGTACCGGCCTCTGATCGATGTCCGCAGCGGCCTGCTGGTCGATCAGCCCAAGCCGGAAGAGGAGCTCGGGTTGATCGATGAGGCACATGAGCTGGACGTGGCGGAGCCGATTCGGCAAGTTGCGATCGTGGAGCTGCCGATCAAGCTGCTGTGTGGTCCGGATTGCCCGGGCCCTGACGCGGAATTCCTCGCCGATGAAGGCGACGATGTTGATCGCCGGCTGGGGGTACTGGGCGAACTGCTTGAAGCCGAGGACGATGTCGCGCGCGACTAAGCAGCATGCAGTGACACACGCGTTCGCCGTCTGAAGGCGGACGCGGAAACAGACAGGGAGATGGATCAATGGGCGCACTTCCGAAGCAGCGAGTGTCTCGGGCAAAGCAGGGATTCCGCAGGCAGCATGACAAGCTGACCCCGGTGCATCTGATGCAGTGTCCGGAGTGCCGCGAGTACAAGCGCCAGCACCACGTGTGCCCCAATTGCGGGTATTATGCGGGGCGTCAGGTGCTCGAGATTGAAGCAAAGCGCGCGCGGTCCATCTAGGCACGCCAGACGGTCGCGCATGAACGGGAATCGCGCCCGTCGTGCTTCGTCCATTGTCGCGCCGGGGCGAGAGCGAGCAAGGGGCGCGACACGGGCGCAGGGAGAGGGTCACACTGATGTGGCATGCTGCGGTCACCGGATGGGGAATGTACGTCCCCGAGCGCGTGCTCAGCAACGCCGACCTGTCCCAAATGGTCGACACGAGTGACGAATGGATCGTGTCGCGCACGGGCATCAGGGAGCGCCGAGTGGCGGCCGCGAACGAGACGGCCACCTCGATGGCGGTCAGCGCGGCGCGCAACGCCTGCGCAACTGCCGGGCTCGATCCGGCCGAGCTCGATCTGATTGTCGTTGGCACATACACGCCGGACCAATATATGCCCTCGGTCGCATGCCTCGTGCAGCGCGAACTGGGCGCGATCCGCGCCGGAGCGTTCGACGTGAACGCAGCCTGCTCCGGGTTCGTGTACGCGCTTTCGGTCGGCGCACAGTTCGTGCAGACCGGCGTGTATGCCAAGGTGCTGGTAATCGGGGCCGACATTGCGTCGCATTTTCTTGACTACACCGACCGTGGCACGTGTATTCTGTTCGGAGACGGCGCGGGAGCGGTCGTGATCGAAGCGAGCGATCACGACGAGGGGCTCATGTCGATCGTGCTCGGATCGGATGGTCGGGCGGGGCGCCACCTGACGCTCGCCAGCGAGCGGTCGTACGCGACGCTCAATGGCGGCCGGGAAATCGATCGACCGTTCATGCGGATGAACGGTCCAGAGGTGTACCGCTTTGCCGTGAGGGTGATGGGCGAAGCCGCCGCCGACGCGGTTCACAAGGCCGGATTGACCTTCTCGGACATCGATCTACTGGTGCCGCACCAGGCGAATCTTCGCATCATCGACGCAGCCGCCAAGCGGCTGGAGCTGCCGCGCGAAAAGGTCTGGGTCAACGTCGCTCAGTATGGGAACACGTCGTCGGCATCGGTGCCGATCTGCCTGGTGGAGGCGGTTGAGGCAGGCGCGATTCAGGATGGCATGAACATCGTCGTTGTCGCATTTGGTGGGGGTCTGACGTGGGCAGCGGGAGTACTGCGGTGGGGATCGGGAGGCGTCGCGCGGGTGGGCCGTACGTGACATCCGGCATCGCGTGGGTGTTTCCTGGTCAGGGGTCGCAGAGCATCGGAATGGGACAGGAGATCGCGGCGACGTGGCCCGAAGCCGCCGGTGTGTACGACGAGGCCGCCGCCGCGCTCGGATTTTCCGTCTCCAAACTGTGCTGGGAGGGACCGGAGAAGGACCTCCTGCGGACCAGCAATCAGCAGCCCGCGATCGTGACGACGAGCGTCGCAATGTTGCGCGCGCTCCTGAAGGAGAACCTGCTGCCTGAGCCGGATTACGTCGCCGGACATTCGCTGGGCGAGTACTCAGCACTGGTGGCCGCGGAAGCATTGACATTGCCGGACGCGCTCAGGCTTGTCCGCAGGCGCGGCGAGCTGATGGAGCAACACGGCCATGGGGCGATGATCGCCGTGCTCGGACTGGACGAGGAAGTCGTGCAGCTCGTTGCGAACGAGAGCGGCGCGGAAGTCGCTAACTTCAACGCGCCGGGTCAGGTGATCCTGTCCGGGAGTGACGACGCGATCGAGGTCGCCGAGCTGGCGGCCAAGACACGCGGGGCGCGAAGGGTGATTCGGCTGGCAGTGCGTGGGGCGTTTCATTCGTCGCTGATGGCGCCGGTAGCCGAGGCGCTGGTCGCGGACATCGCGCGCACGACGATCGTCAAGCCGCGAGTGCCGCTCGTGGCCAACGTCACTGGCGAGCCGATCGCCCATCCGGACGACATCCGGGCCGAGTTGGTCGAGCAGATCTGCGGCTCAGTGCGCTGGACGCGCTCGGTCGAGACGATGGCGGAGCTGGGAGTCACGCATTTTTACGAGGTCGGCGCCGGCAGCGTGCTGAGCGGGTTGATCGGGCGTATCGACAAGTCGGCCTCCGCGCAGACTGCCGAGCGACTGTTGGCGGACGCCGGCTCCAGGAGCGAGGGCAAGGCATGACCGCCAGCGAGGGCAAGGTTGCCATCGTTACCGGCGCCGCGCGCGGCATCGGTCGCGCCGTGGCCCTGCAACTGGCGGCGGACGGCTTTACGCTGGTGGCCAACTATCGAGGTGACGAAGAGCTGGCGATGTCGCTGGTCGACGAGCTGAAGCAGGATGGCGCGGACGCCCTGGCCGTGAAGGCCGACATCACCAACGCTGATGAGGTCGCGACGCTGTTTGAAGCCACGCTCAACACATTTGGGCGGCTGGACGCGCTGATTAACAATGCCGGCATTACACGCGACACCCTGCTGATGCGCATGAGTGAAGCGGATTGGGACGTAGTGCTCACCACGAATCTCAAGGGAGCGTTCCTGTGCTCCAAAGCCGCGATCCGCCCGATGATGCGGCAGCGGTCGGGCTCGATCGTTAATCTGACCTCGGTGGTTGGGCTGGTCGGGAATGCAGGGCAGGCGAACTATGCGGCAGCCAAGGCGGGGCTGGTTGGGTTCACCAAATCGCTGGCAAAAGAAGTCGGGTCCCGCGGCATCACCGTCAACGCAGTGGCTCCTGGCTTCATCGAGACGCGGCTTACGGACGTGCTGTCGGATGAGCTGAAGGACGGCGCTCGGGCGCAGATACCGCTGGGCCGTCTCGGGCAACCGGAGGATGTCGCGGCCGCCGTCGCGTTTCTCGTTTCTCCGGGCGCGCGCTATATCACCGGCCACGTGCTGACCGTCGACGGCGGCATGTTCATGGCGAGCTGACGGCACGCATGTTCGAAAAAATTCTGATCGCCAATCGCGGGGAAATCGCGCTGCGCATTCTGCGCGCCTGTCACGACCTCGGTGTGCAGGCAATCGTCGCGTACAGCGAGGCGGATCGCGACTCCCTGCCCGTGCGACTGGCGGACGAGGCGGTCTGTATAGGACCCTCGCCGGCGGCGAAGTCGTACAACCACATTCCCTCGGTGATCAGCGCGGCACTGATGACGGGCTGTGACGCGATCCATCCCGGCTACGGATTTCTGGCCGAGAACGCGTACATCGCCGAGATCTGCCGCGAATGCAACCTCACCTTCATTGGCCCTGAGCCGGGCACGATCGAGATGATGGCGGACAAGTCAACGGCCCGCCAGATAGCCCGCAAGGCCGGACTGCCGGTGCTGGCCGGCACCGATGGCGCGCTGCCGCAGACTGTCGACATCAGCGCGTTGTCGCACGACATCGGCTTCCCGATGATGCTGAAGGCGGTCGCGGGCGGGGGCGGTCGCGGCATGCGCATCGCGCACGATGATCGCGAGCTGATGCGGCTGCTGCCGGTGGCGCAAGCGGAAGCGCAGTCCGCGTTCTCAAATGGCGGCCTGTACGCGGAGCGATTTCTCGACCGACCCCGCCACATCGAGGTGCAGATTCTCGCGGACCGGCATGGGAAGGTGCTGTCGCTCGGAGAGCGCGACTGCTCGTTGCAGCGCCGCCACCAGAAGCTCATTGAGGAGGCTCCGGCTCCGTTGATTTCCCGCAAGCTGCGAAGCAACCTGGAGAAAGCATCGGTGAAGCTTGCGAAGGCGATCAGCTACAGCGGAGTGGGGACGTTTGAGTTCCTGGTTGACGCGGACGAACGGTTCTATTTCATCGAGGCCAACACGCGCGTGCAGGTCGAGCATCCGGTAACGGAGGCGATCACCGGGATCGACATCATCGTCTGGCAGATTCGGGTCGCAGCCGGCGAGCACATCCCCTTCAGCCAGGGCGACGTGAAGATTACGGGGCACGCGATCGAGTGTCGCGTGAACGCCGAAAACGCGTCAACGGGCTTCAGCCCAGCCGCCGGATTGGTGACCGGCTACCTTGCTCCAGGCGGCCCGGGCATCCGCGTCGACTCGCATCTGTACTCGGGTTACGTCGTCCCGCCCGATTACGACTCATTGATCGGAAAGATCATCGCGTGGGGAACGACGCGCGAGGAAGCGATCGCGCGCATGCGGCGGGCGCTGGCAGAGACAGTGATCGGCGGGCTTGAAACAACCATCCCGTTCTATCAGTTCGTGCTGGCACACCCGGCGTATCAGGCGGGCAAGCTCGACACCGGGATGGTTGCGGACTTCGTCGCGGAGCTGGGCACGGGGCCGATCCCGGAGACGCAGCCGGTGCTGGCGAACGCATCGTAGTTGCCGCCAGCGCTCTCGACCTCCGCGGGCCGGCCAGTACGGGGTTTTCCGGCTCTGGTTGGAAGCGCGCACGTCATTCGAACGCACAGGGAGATTCATGTCCGCACGACGAGCGAAAGGCAATGAGAATCGTCAGGCGCGCACGTTGGCGCTGGAGATTCTCTTTGAGGTCGACGTAGCCGGTCACGATGTCGCGGCCGTGCTACGGCGTTACTCCGAGGACGCGGAGCTGCCGCAGCCGGTGCGCGGCTATACCGAACGGCTGGTCGCTGGCGTGCTCGAGCATCTGGATGCGATTGACGGAGCGATAGGCGATGCCGCGCCGAACTTCCCGGTTTCCCAACTTCCGGCGGTCGACCGCAACATTCTGCGAGTCGCCATCTACGAGCTGCTGAGTGAGAATGATGTGCCGCTCAAAGCGGTTATCAACGAAGCCATCGAACTGGCCAAGCTGTACGGCGGAGACAAGTCTGGAAGGTTCGTCAACGGCGTGCTGGGGACAGTCGCCCCGCGGCATCGGCCGTCGTGAACGCCTGGAGTGCGCGTTCATCTGGCCTGCAGCCGTCGGGTCATGCATAATACGCCGGACGCCGCACCGTGAAAGGCTCGGGCTGGGAGAGCCTGACCGTCGCTCGACAACGATCGAGCAGCACGGCATCGTCATTGGGGAGTGCGCTCGGGAATCCGCGACCGTGGGTGTAACGTACAGTTGGGGAAGGATTCTGCCGTGTCAGCAACGTTCGACCGGGTTCAAGCGATCGTGTCGGAGCAGTTGGGTGTCGATCCGGACAAAGTCGTGCCTGAGGCTGAATTCGTTCAGGACCTGAACGCCGATTCGCTCGATCTTGTCGAGCTGATCATGTCACTTGAGGAGGAATTCGGCGTCGAGATATCGGACGAAGAGGCCGAGCGAATTGTCAAGGTCAGCGACGCGATGGAGTTCATCGAAGATCACGCGAAGTAGGTTCGCGTACAACCAGAACGTTGCGATCCAGCGCTAAGCGGGTAGCGAGATGAGCGCCTGGCGTACCATCGTCCGGCGCTCCGTTTTGCTCGCGTTTGCGGGAGAGCGATACAATTCAACGCGCACCCGAGGGGCAGGTGACGGCTGTCGATACTGCTCCGGCGGGGAGCACGAGTCGATATGTCGGGGCTTTACCAGCGCATCTATCGCACACATCGGTAGCTGAGATCGTGAGACATTATGGCGAGCATTCTCGACCGCATGAAAGCACCGATCGCGGATCGTCGAAGGCAATCTCCCCGGAACGATGTCGTCGACGACGCGCCCCCGGAAGAGGATGTTTTTGCCGAGATGACCCTCCAGGAGCACCTGGAGGAGTTGCGCAAGCGCATCATCCGTTCCTCGCTGGCGATCCTCGTCGGCGTCGTCGTCGGCATTTTCACCGCGTTTCGCGTCATCTCAGCAGTCGCTGACCAGGCCGGGGTTGACACTAAGACGCTGCAGATTATCAGCCCGACCGAGCCATTTACGGTGTACTTCAAGGTCGTGCTGTACATCGCCATCGCGTTCGCGATGCCTGTTCTCGTCTACCAGCTGCTTCAGTTCGTGTCTCCAGGTCTGACGCGTCGCGAGCGACGCGCCGTGATCGCGGCCGTCCCATTCGTGATGGTCATGTTCGTGCTGGGGGTGCTGTTTGCGTTCTTCGTCCTCGCGCCCCGCGCGCTCGAGTTCCTCTCGACGTTCGGATCGAGCTATTTCGAGTGGAATCCCCGCGCCGAGGAAGTCATATCGTTCTACATGCGACTGATGATCGGTGTCGGGATCGTGTTCGAGCTGCCGGTGGTGATGTTCGCGTTGGCGAGGATCGGCGCGGTGACGTACAAGCAGTTCGCGCGAGTTCGAAAATTCGCGTTCCTGCTGGGCATGGTGGCGGCCGCCATCATCACACCGACGCCTGACCCGTTCAACATGATGCTCGTCGGAATCCCGATCTACGCGCTGTATGAGATCGGCATCCTGATGGCGCGTCTGGCGCGACCGCTGAAGCCAGATCGAGCGCGCAGCGAGTAGGCGACGGGAAACGTTCGCGTCGATATTGACATACAGGTGGCCATGCTCTAGGTAGCGACCGGTGTGGTCTCGATGCTCAAATCGCTCTCGGAGCGGGGCTGGACGTTCAGCGTGCGCTCGTTGCGGTAGGTCACCATGCCTGGTCCAGCGCTCTTGATCTTGCGAACGTAGCGGCGCTCGGTAACGTCAACCGGCACGGTCGTTGACTGGCGACCGTCGCTGTACCAGGCAGCCAGCGCAGCGGCCGCTTCAATCGCCGCGTCATCAATCGTCGCGGTGGAACGCAGGATCACATGCGCTCCCGGCATGTCCCGCGCGTGGAGCCAGAGATCACCGGGGTTAGCGATGTCGAAGGTCACGGTGTCGTTCTGGCGTCCAGTGCGGCCAATGAAGATGATGTGCCCGCTGGCGAGGCGGAGTGAACGCGGCCGGCGCGCACTGTGCGCTGGCCGCGCGCCCTTCGGCCGTGTGACGCGCGCAAGTCCCCGCGTGTCGCTGGCGAACGCGAGCCACTCCAGCCGGACGGTTTCAATTTCATCATAGGTCTCCGCCTGCTCGACAGACAGACGCAGGTGATCGACGTATTCACGCTCGCGCCTGGCGGTGTCGATCAACGCGGGCAGCTGATCCTCCGCCGAGCGGGCCTTGCGATAGCGTTCGAAGTATGCCTGCGCGTTTTCACTCGGCGACAGCGATGGGTCAAGCGCGATCGTCAGCCCATCGAACGTCGTCACCGTCTCCTGTCGTGGTCCGATCTGCGAGATCGACGCGTAGATAGCCTCCCCCTTCAGGCGCATTGCTTCGGCCTCCAGCGATCGTTTCTCCTGCTCCTGGAGCGAGCGCAGCCGCTGATCGACTCGCTCGCGCGCCTCGATTACCTCTTCGAGGAGGCGCTGTCGTCGCGCCGCGTGCCGAGACGCCGACGACGCGCTGGACGAATCATCGCTTCGGGATTCCCACGCCAGTTCGGTGGCCGCGGACATCGTCGCGCACGGCACGGCACGCGTGTCGCCACTGTGCGCCAGGGAAGCCAGCGGGAACGGAGAGAACGCCGGCGCGGCGTCGTTGCCCATGTAGACCACGGGACTCCACAGTCCGGTTGCGAGTGGTCCGAACACGGCTCGGATCGCGTCCTCCAGCGAGTCCGCGCTCGCGCGTTCCAGCGAGCCCGCGGGCTGGTCTGCGCGGAGGCCGGCGCGTGAGGCGATTTCGCGGGCGATCTGAGGGCTTACGGCCACATATGTCGCGACAAGCCAGCGGTCGAGCCGCTCGTGACTTTCCGAGGACGATTGAAGAAGCATGTCCGACGTCGCGCCCGAAGGGTCCAGTTTGTCTTGCGGCGGCGGGGGCACGTATGCCATTCCCGGGCGTATGGGACGCACGCGACTCATATCCGGCGACACCCGCTTTATCGCGTCCAGGATACGGCCGCTCGCGTCGGTCAGGATGATGTTCGACCGGCGACCCATCAGCTCGACGTACAGCTCCGAGCAGACCAGTTGCGCGTTTCCGACGTCATCGCTGCCGGCGCCGCTGTTGTCCGTCTCCAGGGGCTTGGCTATACTCACTCGAAGGATACGCTCGTAGCGCGGCTGGGACACGGCAACGATCCGCCCGCCCCGAGCGTATTTTCGCAACAGGAGCAGCAACGGGGTGACGCGCTCGGGGTCGCCGTCGACACGCCGTTCCGACAGGAGCAGGCGCGCGTCGGTTGGATGAGCGCTCATCGTCAGCCAGCGTCGCTGGCGCAGGGCGTACATCTCGAACGCGATCGTGAGGCTGTCGACCTGCAGGATCTGCTGAATGCGACCGTTGACGAGCGATCCATTCAGCTCGTCAACAAGGGCGGCGATAGACAGCGCGTCGTACATGCGTTCGCTCCACGTGTTGAGTCTCCCCGGCTCTCGGCGTCATGGGGGACATCGGTAGGACGATTGAACCGCTGAGGAGGCGATCCGCGAGATGCTTGATGAACGAACGGACGGCCTCGCCCAGCAAACCGACGAGCTCATCGCGGAGATTCGTGCTGCGATGCGCCCGAGGCTCTTCGTCATCTCAGGACCATCGGGCGTCGGCAAGGATACCGTGATCGATGGCCTGCGCACGCGCATGCCGGATTTCTACTTCGCGGTGACCGCGACGACACGCCCTCGCCGACCCGGAGAAGCTGACGGCGTTCATTACCTCTTCGTCACTGAGGAGCAGTTTATCGAAGACCGGGAACATGGCGAGTTCATCGAGTTCGCCGAAGTCTACGGCTACTGGTACGGCGTTCCGAAGCACTCGATCCGAGCCGCCCTGCGAAATGGACGCGACGTGATCGTCAAGGTGGACGTGCAGGGGTCCGCGACGATCCGCCAGCTCGCACCCGAGGCGGTTCTGATCTTCCTGATGCCGCCGAGCCTGGACGACCTGTTTCAGCGCCTGTTGCACCGCAAGACGGACGGCGAGAATGTCGTGCTGCGACGAATCCGCACATCGGCCCATGAATTGACGATGGTGCGTCAGTTCGACTACGCGGTGTTCAACGAGGAAGATCGGCTCGATCAGACTCTGGATCAGATTCTGGCCATCATGACCGCTGAACGTCTGCGAGTTCACCAGCCGTCGCTGGATCTGTAGCGTCGTCCGTTCGGTCCTGCAAGTAGCCGAGCGTGGTCCAGTCGTCCATGCGATCGAAGTAGAGCACGCCATCCAGGTGATCGATCTCGTGCTGGAGGACGCGCGCCAGATTACCCCGCGCCCTGATGCGCAGCGTCTTTCCTTCGAGATTCAGCGCGCGAACGTTGACGGAAGAGTAACGTGGCACCTCCCCGACGAGGTCGGGGAAACTAAGACAGCCTTCGATCCCGTACTCGCGTCCCCCGGCCTTCATGACTTCCGGATTGATCAGGGTCAGCGAAAGGTCGGGATCGTCCTCCTGCTCGAAGCCCGCGGGAACGTGGATGACGACGAGCCGCTTGCGCACCCCGACCTGCGGAGCAGCAAGGCCAACGCCACGTTCGTGCATCATCGTGTCGAACATGTCCCCAGCCAGCGCGCGCAGCGATTCGTCAATCCTGTCGATGCGCTCGCTCTTCTGCCGCAGGCGATCGCTGATCGTTGCGTAGCGTGGATCGGGCTCAGTGATGAGGTCAAGCAGCGCCATGAGTCTCCATACAATCGCGTCCGATGCCGATGACACAAGTATATCGGAGGGCGCTAGAGCAGATTCTGCGGGTCCACGTCGACGATCCAGCCCGGAGGGAATGTCATGCCGGAGAGCAGCGCAAGCAGTTGATCGCCGCGCACCAGGATCTGCCAGCCATACCGATTTCGCACACGCGCGGAGAATGCCGGCGCGGGGCCGACCAGATCGACGCCGCTGATCTCTGGATGCGCGATCAGGTGGCGCTCAAGCCGGTCAGCCATCTCCTCGACAACTGCCTGGCATCTGGTCTCGTCGGAATTGCGGTAGAGCAGACGAGCGAGACGCTTGAATGGCGGATACCCGTGCGAACGGCGGTACTCGATCTCTTCTCGGTAGAAGGCAAGGTAGTCGCCAGCGGCGGCGCTGGTCACGGCGTAATGCTGAGGCGAATAAGTCTGAAGCACGACCGCGCCTCCGCCGCTGCGTCGACCGGCGCGCCCGGACACCTGGGTAAGCATCTGGAAGGTCCGCTCCGCCGAGCGGATGTCCGGCAGGTACAGGTAGGTGTCGGCGTTGACGACACCCACGGCGGTCACGCCCGCGATGTCGAGCCCCTTGGAGACCATCTGCGTGCCGACGATGATATCGACCTCGTGACGCATCACACGGGCGCGCAGGGCGTCATGCGTGGTCGATCCCCTGATCGCGTCGTGGTCCCAGCGGAGCACGCGCGCGGCGGGGAACTGCTGCCGCACCTCGGCTTCGACGCGCTGGGCGCCGGCGCCGTAGTAACTGATGGCGTCGCTGCCGCAGCTCTGGCAGCGCGTGGGCGGCGCCTCGCGGTGGCCGCAGCGATGACACATCACGCGCTGGGTCGTGCGGTGGTAGACCAGTGGAATGTCGCAGAATGGACAGCTCGACACCGTCCCGCAGGATCGGCACTGGACGAGCGTGGACGCGCCACGGCGGTTCAGGAACAGAATGGTTTGCTCGTTGGCGTCCAACCGGCTCTGAATCGTGTCCCGCAACAGGCGGCTGAAGATAGAGGTGTTCCCTGCCCTCAGTTCGGCGCGCATGTCGATGATGCGCGCTACCGGCGCCGGAATCGACATGGGACGAACGAGGCCCGAGCGGTCGACCGCGCGTTGACCGACACGTGAGGACAGCGTGATCCGCGTCCACCCTGGGCCTGACGAGTGGCGAAACGTCTCGACGTCCGGCGTGGCACTGCCGAGGATCAGCAGCGAATCGTGCAGCTCGGCAAGCTTCCGCGCGACTGATCGCGCGTGGTAGCGCGGAGTGGAGTCCTGCTTGAACGAGCTATCGTGCTCCTCATCGAGGATGATCGCGCCTACGCGGGGCGCGGGAGCGAACAGGGCCGAACGTGGACCGACAACCACGAGTGGCTCTCCTGACGCCGCCCGGTTCCAGGCGATCGAGCGATCCCGATCGTTGAGCGCGGAATGGATGACAATTGCCAGGTTGCCGAACCGCTCTCGAACCCGTTCCCCGATCTGGCCGGTCAGTCCGATCTCAGGCACGAGCAATAACGTCGATGCGCCACGAGCAAGGACATCCGCCGCTACTCGCAGGTACAGCTCGGTCTTGCCGCTGCCGGTCACGCCGTGGAGGAGCACGTGGCGCCTGGCTCCGGCGCCCTTCGAGCGTAGCTCCGCGGCGATTTCTGACCAGGCGGCGAGCTGTTCCGGCGTCAGCTCGACGTCGCCCGCGGATCGAGGCTCGCGCGTGTCGTCGGCAACCATGTCCTCGATCGCAACACAGCCGCGTCGCTCCAGTGCGCGCAAGACGGCGCGATCGACGCCCGTGACATCCAGCACGCGTTCGATCGGCAGCGCGCGGTCCGGTCTCGCGCGGAGCCGCTGGGACAGCCACTCGAATGCTTCGAGCTGGCGGACGGCGCGCGCGGGTGGCGGGCCTGCTCCGGCCACCAGACGGACCTGCTGGCGAACTTTCGGCGCGTCCGGAGGTCGGTTGCGCACTCGCGCCACTCGCTGGACCAGCCCGCGCGTCTCCAATGCGCTGATGATCGAAGCGAGAGATGAACCCAGCGATCGTTGAGCGCGCTCCAGCGTTAGCTCCCCTTCGGTCGCAAGCAGGTCAACGAGCGTTAGCTGGGACCGCGTCAAGGAGCTCCGCTCGCTGGCGGATGGGGGGCGCTCGAGCACGAGGTGCTCCACGGCGCGGCTGTTCACGCCGGGCGGCAGCATCGGCGCCGCCGCGTCGAAGAGCGTGCACAGCGTCTCCTCGGCGAGCCAGACGGCGAGGTTCCACTGCAACGGCGCCAGGCAGAACGTCGGCTCGACGAGCGCGTGAACATCCCTGGGCACGAGCCGGGGTTCGGGTGGGCGCCGGTGACGTTCGACGACGATACCCAGGACCAACCTGCGGCGCAGCGGCGCCCAGATGAGTTGGCCGACCTCGACGCAATCCAGATGTGGCGGAACGCTGTAGGTGAGGGTAGCGTGCCGGCCGGTCAGGCGCGCGTCTGGCGCGACCTCCGCGTATGCTGTCGACGCCGTTGAGCCGTCGGTCATCGCACGAGTGTACACCCGTGCGACGCATTGATCCGGGTGCGACGCGACCACGATGTGTTCACATGCGACGTGCGCCGCGGATACTTCCGATGCAGCGCGAGCTGTTCGCGGCGTTCGCCGTTCTGTAGCCGGCCCTGCCGGTCCGGCCACGGTCAGACGGAACCGGGCAGGGCGGCGCCGGGCAGGACGGCGCCGGCCATCGCAAACAACGCCGGGGCGCCTCCGGTGTGCAGGAAGATCACGCTGTCATCGGAGCCATACATTCCCGAACGAATGTCGGCGAGCATGCCCGCGAATGCTTTCGAGGTGTACACCGGGTCAAGCAGGACCCCCTCCGCGCGGGCCAGTAATCGAATCGCGTCCAGACCCTCGGACGTCGGAATGCCATAGCCTTCTCCCACGTGTCCATCGTCGCAGACGACATCGGACCTGCTGACGGGGTTCGGGATGTCGAGCCGCTCCGCGGTCCAGTTCGCGACGGTGAACGCGCGTTCCTCGCCCTCGTCGCGTCGATCTTCAACGAGCACGCCGATGATGGGGAAGTCGCACCCAAACAGCTTTGCGCCGACGATGATTCCGCCATGTGTGCCGCCCCCGCCGGTCGCGAAGTACATTGCCGCTGGCGACACTGAGGCATCGACCAGCTGCCCGCTCAATTCAAGCATGGCCGCGACGTATCCAAGGGCGCCGATGCCGTTCGAGCCGCCGCCTGGAATGAGATATGGAATCGCGCCCGAATCGGATAGATCCGCCGCGATCTCCTCGACCCTGGCGGCGCGTTGGGCGTGCGAGGACACGACATGCACCGTCGCGCCGAGGATGCGGTCGAGCAGCAGGTTTCCCTGCTCCTCCGGCGTTGAGGA
>DATKCN010000319.1:0-2262 GCA_035513175.1 Thermomicrobiales bacterium | reverse complement strand
AGGCTCGACGACGTTGACGGCGCCCAGTTCCTGCGCACGGTGACGGAGTTTAACGCGGCGGTCGACACCGAGACGCCGTTCAACCCGGCGATTCTGGATGGCCGGGGCACGCGCGGGCTGGATGTGCCGAAGTCGAACTGGGCGAATCCGCTCGACACGCCGCCGTATGAGGCCTACCAGATCACCTGCGGGGTCACGTTCACCTTCGGCGGGCTGCGCATCAACACCTCCGGGCAGGTGCTGGATCTGTATGACGCGCCGATGCCGGGGCTGTACGCGGCCGGTGAGCTGGTCGGCGGGCTGTTCTACTTCAATTACCCGGGCGGGACAGGGCTGACATCGGGCGCGGTGTTTGGGCGCGTTGCCGGTACGTCCGCAATACACGCGCTCCAGCAGTCGAGAGCGGCTCGCTAGCCGCGCCTTCGAGGCTCAAGCGCGCTGGTTCACCTGCTCAACGCTGAAGCCCGCCGTCTGCTTGTAGCGGGCGGCGATCGCTTCCAGCTCGGGTTGCGGGATGACATCGTGGATGTCCTTGAAGCCGCCGGGGGCGCGCTCCTCGGCCAACTGCATTACCTGCTCCGGCCCGTTGGCGCGGTTCATCAGCACGATGCGGGATGTCGCCGGTCGACGTTCGGCCTCATACTCCCTCAGCGCATCGACAACGCTCGAACTGCCTGCCAGCCGCGCTGCCAGGCAATCAGCGTCGAGGATGGCCTGCGACGCGCCGTTCGAGCCGATCGGGTACATCGGGTGAGCCGCGTCGCCGAGCAGCGTCATGCGGCCGTGTGTCCAGCGTGGCAGCGGATCGCGGTCCACCATCGGGTACTCGTAGATGGCTTCCGCGCCGTCGATCAATGCCGGCACATCGAGCCAGCCGAACCGCCACTCGGCGAACGCGTCACGGAAACGCTCGGCTGGCACTCGACGGTTCCAGTCCTGCCGCGGCGGCGTCCAGTCAGGCACGTTCAGCTCTGCCACCCAGTTGATTGATGCGCGGCCATGCTCGGCGCCCGCGCCTGAGATCGGGTAGCAGACGAACTTCTGCTGCTGATGCCCGGCCATGATCATCGTGCGGCCATCGAGAAACGGCGGGGCCTCGGTAACGGCCCGCCAGAGGATGCGGCCCGAGTAGCGTGGAGGCCCTTCATCGGGATACAGCAAAGCGCGAGCGACGGAGTGAATGCCGTCTGCGGCCACAAGGCACTCTCCATCAATCTCGTGCAAGGTCCCGCTGGCGTCCCGCGCCTGTACCGTCACGCCGTCTGCGTCGTCGCGCCACTGCTCCAGCGCGCAGCCCGTCCGCACCGACGCAGCCCCTAACCGCTCACGAGCGATTTCCAGCAGCGCCAACTGAAGCCGCCCGCGGTGCAGCGAGTACTGCGGCACGTCATAGCCGGCGGCCACACCGCGTGGCTCGGCCCAGATCAGCTGCCCGAGCTTATTGACGTAACGCAGCTCAGAGGTCTGGACTGCGATCGGCTCAAGCGCCGCACGCAGACCGAGCTCGTGCAGCACCCGCACGGAGTGGGGCAGCAGGTTGATGCCGACACCGAGCGGCCTCAGCTCGCTGACCGCTTCTACCACCACGGCTGGCAGACCCCGGTGGCGCAATGCCGACGCCAGCGTCAGCCCACCCGGCCCGGCGCCAGCGATGATAACCGGCTTGCGAGTCACGCCCGGCAATCCTCTCTGCTGGCTGGCGGTTCAGCCAGCCACTTCGCGCCGCAGCTCGCGAGCGTCGTGAGACAGGGCGTTGATGTCGCCCTGCACGCCATCGAGGCGTGTGCGCTCGGCGGTCACGAAGCGGGTGTACGGGGCCAGCGCGTCGCGGATGCGGCGGATAGAGCGGCCCAGCTCAGCCTCGAAGCCGTCGCGCAGCACGTCGGCCAGCTGGCGCTCCAGCTCGGCGGAACGGCGCCGCAATTCGGCGCGCGCCTTGCGCTTGCGGGCGGGCAGGATCAGCAGCCCCAGCCCGGCGATGGTGGCGGCGGCCAGGATGCCGGTCACATCCATCGCGGCCGTCGTCGCGGCGGCCACCACGATGGCGCCCAGTGACACGGCGCCAGCCTGCGCGATGGCCGTCTGGGTCAGGGCGGAGCGGACGTTGGTCGCCAGCAGCGTCGCCTCGGCGCTCTGGTCGTAGCGGTCGACCACCGACTCGGCCTGCCGCGCGACCTGAGTGATGAGCGTCTGGCGGTCCGCGGCGAAGGCGCGGCCGACCTCGCCGATCATGTCATCGCGGTAACGTTCCAGCGCGCGGCG
>DATKCN010000318.1:0-12985 GCA_035513175.1 Thermomicrobiales bacterium | reverse complement strand
TGTCGATCAATTTCGTCGGAGACGGTCTGCGCGAGGCAATGGACCCACGCACGCGCGCCGCCCTGTAAGCTCGCCGGAGCCGGCGACATGAGCCACGACCTGTCGAACATGTCTGTCGAGAGCGTCCTGCCCGAGGACGCTCTCGTGCATCCGCCCCGCCACATCGTGCGCGCTGCCGCGCTGCCGGACCCGGGCGTGGAATACGCGCGCTCGATCGCCGATCCGGAGGCATTCTGGGCGGCTGAAGCCGAGCAATACGAGTGGTTCCGCCGCTGGGACACCGTCTACCAACGCGACTACCCGTCCTTCCGCTGGTTCGATGGAGCGCGCGTCAACATCACCGTCAACGCGCTCGACCGTCACGCCCATGGGGCCCGCGCCAACAAGGTCGCCTATATCGCCGTTGGCGAGGACGGCAGCGAACGGGTCGTCACCTACCGTCAGCTGCTGCGGCTCGTCAACCGCTTCGCGAACGCTCTACGCGCCGAGGGCGTCAACGCGGGCGAGCGGGTCGTGATCTACATGCCCCTATCGCTTGAAGGCATCATCGCGATGCTGGCCTGCGCCCGTATCGGCGCGGTGCACAGTGTCGTCTACGCCGGGCTCGGCGCGGGCGCGCTGCGTGACCGCATCGAGGACGCGGACGCGCGCCTGGTGATCACCGCCGATGTCGGCTACCGAAGGGGACGCGCCATCGACCTGAAGGCGATCGTCGATGAGGCGATCGCCGGGCTGGCGCAGGTCCGGCGGGTGATCGTCTGGCGGCGTGAACCGGCGGGCGCAGGGCTGATTTCCGCGCTGGAACGCGATTTTCATGAGCTGATGGACGGCGCCAGCCCGGAGCTTGACGCGGTCCCGGTCGACGCCGAGCACCCACTCTACATTCTCTACACGAGCGGCACGACCGGCAAGCCGAAGGGCGTCGTGCACGTCCACGGTGGCTACATGGTCGGCACGGCGTACCACATGCGCACCTTCTGGGACGTTCGCGAGGACGATGTATTCTGGTGCATGTCCGACATCGGCTGGGTGGTCGGACATTCCTACATCGTGTATGCGCCGCTCGTAACCGGAACGACGACCCTGTTCCGCGAGGGCTCGATCGATCACCCACACACCGCGATCGTTTACGAGGTGTTGGAGAAACACGGCGTCTCGGTCGTCTTTACCGCGCCGACCGCCGTGCGGATGCTGATGAAGTTTGGAGACGCCGCCCCGGCCCGTTACGACCTGCGCGCGTTGCGGCTACTCACCTGCGCCGGTGAGCCGCTGAACCCAGAAGCGTGGCGCTGGGCTTACCGCTGCCTGTGCGGCAATGGCGCGCACGGCTGGATGATCGACAACTATTGGCAGACGGAGCTGGGCGGACCGACTATCGCCACATTGCCCGTCATGGCGGCCAAGCCGGGATCCGCCGGCAAGCCGCTGGCGGGCGTCATCGCAGACATCGTTGATCGCGAAGGTCGCTCGTTGCCGGATGGCACGGGCGGGCTGCTGGTGCTGCGCTCCACCTTCCCGCACATGTTCCGCTCCGTTCACAACGACCCGGAGCGTTACGAGCGCGACTGGTCGATCGTGCCCGGCGTCTACACAACGGGCGACGTCGCGCTGCGCGACGCTGACGGCTACATCACCGTGCTCGGCCGCGCCGACGACGTGATCAACGTAGCCGGGCATCGCATTGGGACAGCGGAAGTGGAAAGCGCCCTGGTCTCGCACCCAAAGGTTGCCGAGGCGGCGGTCATCGGCAAGCCGGACGAGATACGCGGTCAGGCGATCAAGGCGTTTGTCACGCTGCGCGCCGGAAACGCGCCGGACGAGGAGACGCGGCAGGCGCTGGTCGCCCATGTTCGCGCCGTCATCGGCCCGATCGCCAGCCCGACTGACATCGAGTTTCGCGAGCGGCTGCCCAAGACGCGGTCGGGCAAGATCATGCGCCGCCTGCTGAAAGCCGAAGAGCTCGGCGTCGATCCCGGCGACGTCACGACGCTGGAGGAGTAGGGCCACTCGTCTGGGTCAGCGAGACGATGAAAGCACGACAGTCACGGCGTGGAGGTTACTGACCGGCGGACAGTTCCGTTCCGGAACCGGCTGCGATCGATGGCGCCTCACCGCCGGTCAGGCAATGACCTCCGACCGACACAAACGCCGCCATGACGGCAATGATGAAGAAGTTTCGCGCCCGTCGGATCCGGCGTCTGGCGCGCGCGGCACGCTCTCGGCGGCTCGCGCCGGCGGTGGATATGGTAAGTGGCTCTACGGTGTTCATCGGAGAAGTATAACGTGCCCTGTCATCCCGGCTCGGAGTATTCCGGATCGAGCGGCAGGTCGTAGCTGGCGGTCAGCACATTCCGGCCCGTCGGCTCGGGGCTGCCTCCGGCCGGCTCCTCGGTGACGCCACAGCGCCAGGCGCGCGAGAATGCCCGCGGCGCGTCGACGGCGACAATCGCCCAGCCGTTGGCGTCGACGCTGAACACCCCTCCACTGACACGAGTGTCGTCCGGCTGCACGAACCAGAACTGGTACTGGTGTTCGCGGGGCAGGGGCGGGAGACCGCTCACGAGCAGCGCCGCTCGAGTGTCGCCAGGGTTCACGATAAGCTGGCCGGCGGCGCTTGGCGCATCAGGCGAGCCGGACATCGACAGCATCTCGACCGTCGGCTGGTTTCGCAGGTTCGCGAGCCGCTCGGCCGGGCTCTCAGGGGGTAGTTCCGCCGGCCGGCCCCAGATTGCGATCGCGAGTGTCATCAGCAGCAGCACCGACAGCACGGCGGCGATGGCCGACCAGCGTGTCACCAGCGGGCGCGGGCGGGCAGGCCGGCGGGGCGGCTGCGCGCCATGCTGTAGCCGGGCCAGCAGCTCGCTGCGCGCGGAGGGAGGTGGCTCGACGACCGGCAGCGCGTGGGGCAAGAGCCGCATGACCTCTTCGTACTCATGCAGGGCTTCCCGGCATTCGGCGCACGCCAGCACGTGGGTTTCGATCGCGCCGGCTTCCTCGCGGCTCAGCGAGCCGAGCGCGTAGGCGGGCAGCTCGTTCCGCAGCGCGGTGTGCTTCACGGGCGTCATGGGCCGCCCCCGTCGTCCGGGCGGAACTGGGGTCTCAGCTGCCTGCGCAGGTGATCCATGGCGATACGGGTGCGGGACTTCACGGTCCCGAGTGGCTCGCCCGTGGCGCGGGCGATCTCCGTCTGCGACATGCCACCGTAGTAGGCCAGTTCGACCACTTGGCGCTGTGGCAGAGGCAGGGTGTTCATGGCTGTTGTAACGACCTCCCGCATCGCGATTGACTCGGTTTCGTCCGCTTCACTGAACAGCTCGGAGTCTTCTGACTCCTGCAGCGCGTTCTGCTCGCGCAGACGCGACTTATGCTGGCGGCTGCGTAGCACGTCGATCGACCGGTTGCGGGCGATGCCCATCAGCCAGCCGAGCACCTTGCCGCGTCCCGGCTCGTAGGTCATCGCCCCGGACCAGCAGCGCAGAAACGTGTCCTGCAGGACCTCCTCCGCCAGCTCCCGATCGCCGACGACGCGCAACGCGACGGTCAGCACCAATCCGGCGTGGCGGTCGTACAGCTCTGCCAGCGCGCGCTCGTCCCGCTGCCGGATGCGATTCAACAGCTCGCCGTCGTCGGCGCGCGCCAGCCGACGACGGTTCCCAGTCGAAACCGCTGCTCCCAGCCCAGGGACTGTCGATGTGCTCACGCCCGTAAGCGCGATCCTGCCCCGACCCTGTGTCACCGCCGGTTCTCCTATATATGACTACGCACGATAGCAGGATAGCGGATCGATCGAAGCCAGTACCGGGTGCTGAATTACGTAACCCAACTCACTCTTTCGCAATGCTCCGAGAGTCGGACGGGCGGTGAGGTCTCTGCTCACCTCACTACGAAATTGATCAGTCTCCCAGGCACGTAGATCTCCTTGACGATCGTCGCGCCGCTCAGGTGCTCGGCTACCCGCTCGTTGACTCTGGCCGTCGCCAGCGCGTGCGTCTCGTCGACGTCGGCTGGCAGGGTCAGGCGGCCACGCACCTTGCCGTTGACCTGCACGGCGATCTCGATGGTGTCCTCGGCGGCAAGCGCCTCGTCCCAGGCAGGCCATCGCTGGTCGTGGACGCTGTACTCGCGGCCGAGCCGCTGCCACAGCTCCTCGGCGATATGGGGCGCGGCGGGCGCCAGCAGCAGCGGCAGCGTTTCGATCGCCTCGCGCCAGGCGCGGGTGTGGGCGCCATCCGTGCCCTTCACCCGCATCAGCTCGTTCACGAACTCCATCAGGTGCGCGACCATCGTGTTGAAGGAGAAGGTGTCGTAGTCTTTCGTGACGTCGCGGATCGTCTGGTGCGTCCTGCGGCGCAGCGCGCGGGTGGAGTCGTCCTCGCGGTCCTCGACGTGACTCCCGGCGGTGTCAACCACGACCGAGAAAGCCCGGTCCAGGAAGCGCTGCGGCCCGGCGATGCCCCGCGAGTTCCACGATCCGCCCTGCTCCCACGGTCCCAGGAACATCAGGAACAGCCGGACTGCGTCCGTGCCGACTTCGAACACCAGGTCGTCCGGGTCGATCACGTTGCCCCGGCTCTTGGACATTTTCTCGCTGTCCTCGCCCAGAATGATGCCCTGGTTCATCAGGCGCATGAACGGCTCATCGAAGTCCACCAGTCCCATGTCGCGCATGGCCTTGGTGAAGAAGCGCGTGTACAGCAGGTGCATCGTGGCGTGCTCGATGCCACCGGTGTACTGGTCGACCGGCAGCCAGCGCTTGGCGATTTCCGGTTCGAACGGTCCTTCGTCGTAATGCGGGCTCAAGAAACGGTACTGGTACCACGACGAATCCATGAAGGTGTCCATCGTATCGGTCTCGCGTCGCCCCTGCCCACCGCATTGCGGGCACGGCACGGTCAGGAAGCCTTCGTGCGTCCGCAGCGGCGACTCACCGGTCGGCTTGAACTCGGCGTCCTCCGGCAGCAGCACCGGCAGGTCCTCCTCCGGGACCGGCACGATGCCGCAGGTGTCGCAGTAAATGATCGGGAACGGCGTGCCCCAGTAGCGCTGCCGCGAGATCAGCCAGTCGCGCATGCGGTAGTTCACCTCGCCGCGACCCGCCCCGCGCGCCTCCAGCCACTCGATCGTCACCCGTACTGCGTCCTCGCCCGGCGTGCCGCTCAGCTCATCAGAGTTGATCATGGCGCCGTAGTCGTGATGGTAGGTCACGTCCGGCTCAGCTGTATAGAACGGTTGTGTTCGCAGGATCTCCATCGCCGTGCGCGGGTCGCGGCTGATCGCCCGGCGGATCGCGTCGAACCAGTTGCCGCGCGTCTCCGTCACCCGCCGCACGATTTCCGTATCGTTGGCGACTGATGCCAGCTCGATGGCTGCGTCGTCGAACACCAAGCCGTTGCGCGCGCCCGCGAAGCTGATCCACGAGCCCGGCTTCTTCTCAGCCCGCAACAGCGCGACGTAGTCGTCGGCCCGTGACACGTGCAGGGAGATGTGGAACTCATCGTCCGCCTGCGCGACGGACGCGTCGAGGCCATGCAGGCCTTCGGCGAACGCGCCGGACTCGCGCACATCCTCGAAGCGCACGACGGAGCGCACCGCGCCGTCCGCGCGCGCGATGACCGGCACGATCGGCAGGCCGAACTTCAGCGCGAACTCGAAGTCGCGCTCATCGTGAGCCGGCACGGCCATGACTGCGCCCGTGCCGTACGTCACCAGCACGTAGTCGGCGATCCAGACAGGCAGCTGTTCGCCGTTGACCGGATTGATGGCGTAGCCGCCGGTGAAGACGCCCGTCTTCTCCTTCTCCGTCGACATGCGGTCGATCTCTGACTGCCGCCGCGCCTGCGCGATGTACTCCTCAACCTCGCCCCGCTGCTCGTCGGTCGTCAGCGTCTCGACCAGCGGATGCTCCGGCGCGAGCACCATGAAGGTCGCGCCCCACAGCGTGTCCGGCCGGGTGGTGAAGACCTCGATCGCGGCGCCCGCCTCGGTAGAGAAAGAGACTCGCGCGCCCTCGGAGCGGCCGATCCAGTTGCGCTGCATGATGCGCACCGGCTCCGGCCAATCGACGCCTTCGTAGCTCAGCAGCTCGTCGGCGTACTTCGTGATGCGGAAGAACCACTGCTCCATCTCCCGCTGGTAAACCTCGGTCTCGCAGCGCTCGCAACGCCCGTCGATCACCTGCTCGTTGGCCAGCACCGTCTGGCAGCCCGGGCACCACCAGACAGCCTGCTCCTTACGGTAGGCCAGATCGTGCTTCAGGAACTGCAGGAAGAACCACTGGTTCCACTTGTAGTATTCGGGGTCGCAGGTGATGACTTCCTGACCCCAGTCGAACATCGTGCCCATGCTGCGCATCTGCTGCCGCATGTTCTCGATGTTCGCCATCGTCCACTCCCACGGATGCGCGCCGTGCTTGATAGCCGCGTTCTCGGCCGGAAGCCCGAAGGCGTCGAATCCCATCGGGAAGAAGACGTTGAAGCCCAGCATGCGTCGGTAGCGAGCCGCCGCGTCCGGGGGCGTCATCGCATACCAGTGCCCGATATGCAGGTCGCCGCTGGGATAGGGATACATCGTGATCGCGTACCACTTCGGCCGCCCGCCGTCCCCCTCGCGGTCCATCTTGAAGAGCTGGGTCTCGGCCCAGACGTCGCGCCACTTCTGCTCGATCTCTTGCGGAATGTACCGCTCGCGTCTGGTCACGCTCGTCGCCGCCTCCGGGACCTTCGTCGTCGCCATGTTTGTACCCTCTCGTCACTGAAAGGCATCGTTCGTCAGCGAAGGAACTCGCACCCAGCCGTCTCAGGCGCCTCGCCCGGACGGCCCCGGAAGGGAGAGAGTTCGCCGCAACCTGGCGGAGGCGCCGTCGGGGCGCATGCCAATGCGCCCGGATGGATGACGCAGCGCTCGAACGGGAGCGCCAGCCAATTGTGGCGATCGAGCCGGTTGGGTATACAGCCGGGCGCATTGCCATGCGCCCCTACGGGACTCGCTCACGCCTCGGCTGTGCATGCGGCGCCAGATCGTCACGTTACTCCCTCGACCTCCGCGCTACGCGTTGCGCGTCACACGTTACGCGTTACCAACCCTCGGCCCGCCGGCCCTCATCCCTCGTCCCTTAACGAAAAAGCCTCCCGCCCCCTCAGGGACGAAAGGCTTGCTTCCGCGGTACCACCCTGCTTGACCGGATGATCGCGCTCGTCGGTGGAGCTGCGGGGACTCGAACCCCGTACCTCAACACTGCCAGTGTTGCGCTCTCCCGGATGAGCTACAGCCCCGCGTTGCGCGCGATGGCTCCGGTCCGCTTGGCAGGCCCGTTATCGGAGGCGACCCGGCGGCTGCTAGCGCCCTTCGACACGTTCACAACCACGGCTCCTGGGCGAGTTCGACCACTCTGCCGCCTCGCACCACCCGGCGGCTCGCTGGCTGGGTCTACTACTCCCGTTCAATGCCACAATAAATCAGACGACGCGTGGTCGTCTTGCGCGCCTAACGATATCAAAGGGTCGGGGCGCCGTCAATTGCAAAGCGGCATCCGACGTGCGGCAATTGTTTCGCAGGAACGGAGTGATGGCATGAACTGGATCAATCGGCATTTCGCGCTCGGGATCGTGGTCACGGCGCTGGCGATCGTGCTGGCATTGACGCTGGGCGCGCTGATGGACACCGCCTGGCAGTCGCTGGCGCTCATGCTGCTGGCGCTGGGGGCGCTCATTATCCTCGTGCTGCTGACCCGGCCCGGCGTCTATCCGGCCGGGGTCGGCGCGGGGTACGATTTTCGGAGCGCCATGATCGAGCTGATGGGCCGTGAGACGAGCGGCACGGCGACGGAGTATCGCGCGGGGCGCGGCAGCGTCGCCGCGTTCACCAACCTCATCCCACCGCTGACCGCCGTCATCGTGCTGCTCGCCAGTCCCTGAACCGACTGGCTCGAACAATGCGCCACGACGCGGACGAGGACGCGCTGGGCCTGCCTGCGCTCGGCACGTCGTGATCGCCCGCGAATGACAGAGCCGATACCATTCGGTCGATGAGAATCTGGAATTGCTAACGCGAGTGGCGCCGGACACGTCCGTCATCTTATCGTCATCTGATGCCTCCATACTCCGTGCCGTGCGGGCGACGGTCGTCGCCTGGCGGTGGCTGGCAGCCGATCGGTCGTGAAAGGGATCCGGCCCGCCCGTGGGTGACAACGTCCCTGTAATTCCTGGATTGCTGCTGGTCGCGGCGTTGCTTGCGCTGAACGCGATCTTCGTGGCGGCCGAATTCGCATACGTCACCGTGCGCCGCACCCAGATGCAACATCTCGAGAACGAGGGGAACGCGCGCGCCGGGACCGTCCTCAACGCGCTGAAGAACCTGGACTTCTACGTGGCCGCGTCGCAGCTTGGCATCACCATGGCCAGTGTTGCGCTCGGCTTTCTGGGCGAGCCGGTCATTGCCGGGTTGATCGAGCCGCCCATCGTGAGCGTCGTCGGTTCGTTCGCTCCTGCCATCGCGCACACCGTCGCCATCGCGATCGCGTTCCTGTTCGTCACCGCGCTGCATATCGTGCTGGGCGAGTTCGTGCCCAAGTCGATCGCGTTGCAGCGGCCGGACAGCACGTCGCTCTGGCTGGCGATCCCGATGGAGGTGTTCGTCTTCATCTTTCGGCCCGCGATCTGGCTGCTGAACTCGACCGGCAACGGGCTGCTGCGCCTGCTCGGCATGAGCATGCGCCCGATCGGGGACGAACTGCTGCGCGCCGAGGACCTGGCCTGGACGCTGGAGTCGAGCGCGTCGGCCGGCCTGATCAGCAGGCGGGAGCTCGATCTGAGCCGCAACACGTTGCGGCTGGCAACGCTGTCTGTCCGCGATCTGATGACGCCGCGCAGCGAGTCCGCTGGCATCCCCGTCGACGCCACGCTCGACGATATCGTCCGCACATTCGCGGCGCACCGCTTCACCCGCTATCCTGTCTATCGCGAGTCGCTCGATGACATCGTAGGCGTGCTGGACGCCAAGCAGTCGGTCTTCGCGCTGGCGACGGAGCCTGGCGACTGGCGCGCCCACATTGGCCCGGCAGTGCTCCTGCCAGATTCCACAACCGTCGAGCGAGCGTTGAGCGAGCTGCGCACTGACGGCAACTCGCTGGCGGTGCTGGTCGACGAGTATGGCGGGACTGCCGGAATCCTCACGCTGTTCGACATCATTGACTTTCTCGCCCACGATCTCCCCGACGAGTTCGAGGAACCGCGCGACAGCGTGCGCTTCGGCCCACACGACAGCGTGACCGTGTCTGGACTCACGCATCTGGTCGAACTGGAGCGGGATCTGGAGATCGAGCTGCCGGAGGTCACGTCCCGCACGCTCGGCGGCATGATCATGGACCTGCTTGGACGCGTGCCTGAGGTCGGGGACACGGTCGTCGTGGACCGTTACACCGCGCGGGTCGAGTCGATGGACAACATGCGCGTTGACCTGGTGACATTCACGCCACGACATGACGACGACGCGGACGCGGACGGCGACGCACATGAGCGGTGAGACACTGGCGACAATCGGGATTCTGCTCGCCACAGCGCTGCTGGTCGCTGCGAACGGGCTGTTTGTGTTTCACGAGTTCGCCTACGTCGTGCTCAAGCAGGCCGACATCCGGCGCTTCGAGGCGAGCGGGTCCCGTATTGGCCGCCTCGTCGGTCGAATGGCGCGCAAGCTCGACCACTACATCGCCGTCGACCAGCTCGGCATCACCGTGACCAGCCTGGCTGTTGGCTGGATCGGGCAGCCAGTCATCGCAGACCTGATGCGCGTCCCGGTGGACGCGATCGGGCTGTTTCCGGGCGCCGTCGGAGCAGTCTCCTTCGCCATCGCCTTCGCGCTGGTCATCGGCGTGCAGATGATCGCTGGCGAGCTGATGCCCAAGACCATCGCTCTACGGCAGCCGCGCACGGTCGCGCCGCTCGTCGCGCTGCCGGTCGAGATCTGCGCGCGCGTCTTCCACCCGCTCGTGGTCGTCCTGAACGGAACCGGCGCGCTGATCGTGCGGGCGCTTGGATTCAACCCCCAGGCGGAGCATCACGGTCACGTGCTGCCAGCCGAGGAGCTGGTCGCGATGATCCAGAGCAGCGCACGCGCGGGTGTGCTGCACGCCGACCCGGTCGCGCTGCGCCGTGCGTTGCATTTTTCCGACATGACCGCGCGCGATCTGATCGTGCCGCGACCGGATGTCGTCGCGCTGAGCATCGACCTGCCGGTGACGGCCGTGCTTGAAATCGCGCGCCAGCGCGGCTACACGCGCTACCCCGTCTATCGTGACTCGATCGACGACATCGCCGGGATGCTGAACGTCAAGGATCTGATCCAGATCAGGCCAGACGGCAGCGCGGGCGCTGTCACGAACTGGGTCCGGCTCATTCAGCCGATGCCGGTTGTGCCCGAGCAGGCTTCAATCGAACAGGTGCTGCACCGACTGTCAAGCTCCGGCCAGCCAATGATGCTACTCGTTGACGAGTTCGGCGGCACGGCCGGCATCCTGACCGTGACGGACATTGCCCACGAGCTGATTGGCAGTGGTCAGGACATCCAGCAGACCGGACCCGGTGAGTGGGCTATCACGGGAGAGACTGCAATCAGCACGGTCGAGGCGGTGCTTGACATCTCGCTTGGCTCCGACGACGGCCGCGAGGCCGATTCGATCGGCGGGCTGATCATGGCGGAGCTGGGGCGCATCCCTGCCGTCGGAGATCGCGTCGTCGTGGACGGCGCCGAGCTGCGCGTCGCCACCATGCAGGGCATGCGCGTGCGGCAGGTCACGCTGCGCCTGCCTGCTGACGAATCGGAAGGCGAAGGCTCCGGCTAACCCCATCCGCCGGCGCACCCCGCGAGTTACGAGCGCGCGTCGCACGGGACGCGTCTATTGCCGGACCAGGTCAATCCGTCTATGCTGCCGGCATACGGACGGAACCGGGCAGGGCAGATGACTAGTCAACAGCAACAGGTTTTCATTTCGTATCAACGCACCGACGGCGACTTCGCTGCGCGTGTTCGGGAGCATCTCGTCGCGCATGGCGTCAGGACGTGGATGGACCTGTTCGACATCCCGGTCGGCGCCTACTGGCCGGACGAGATTGACAAGGGGCTGACCGGCTCCGACATCGTCATCGGCATCCTGTCACCCGATGCCGTCGAGTCCCGCAACGTCAAGAACGAGTGGGACTGGGCCATCCAGAACGACAAGCGCCTGCTGCTGTTGCAGGTCATCTCGACGGTCCTTCCGCACCGCTACGTCTCCATCAACTTCATCGACGCAAGCGGTCCCGACCAATCCAGGGCCCTCATGTCGCTGCTGGCGACGCTTGGTGTCACTCCAGTCGACGAACGCGTGCCGGAGACGCGCTATGCGAACAGCGACGGAGTCAACATCGCCTATCAGGTCGTCGGCGACGGACCGGTCGATCTCGTCTGGGTTCCAGGGTTCGTGTCAAACATCGAGATCATCTGGGAACATCCCCTGCACGCCCGATACCTGCGCCGACTTGCCTCATTCTCCCGCCTGATCCTCTTCGACAAGCGCGGAACCGGCGCGTCAGACCGCGTGAAGGATGTCCCGATTCTCGAGCAGCGCATGGAGGACCTCCGCATCGTCATGGACGCCGCGGGTTCGCGGCGGGCTGTCGTCATGGGCAACTCCGAGGGCGGTCCGCTCAGCGTGCTGTTCGCCTCCACCTATCCGGCCCACGTGATGGCGCTCATCCTCTACGGATCCTTCGCGTGCGGGATGCAGGCGCCCGGTTATCCGCATGGAAGGACACTCGACGAGAACCAGCAGGAACTGGAGCTCTTCCAGCTGCATTGGGGAGACGAGTCAATCTGGGAACAGATGGCGCCGGGCGCTGTGGTAGGGTCGCATTATAGTCGCTGGGCAGCGCGCTACGCTCGCCTTAGTGCCAGCCCGAACGAAGCAGTCGCGCTAGCACGCCTCGCCAATGATATGGACGTGCGCGGCATACTGCCAACTGTGCGCGTGCCGACGCTGGTTCTACACCGCACTGGCGATCGATCGTGCAAGGTAGGCGAGGGACGCTATCTCGCCGAACACATACCCGGCGCGCGCTTCGTGGAACTCCCCGGCGACGACCACGTGGCTGTTCTCGGGGATCAGGACGCCATACTCGACGAGGTCGAGGCGTTCGTGGCCGCGCTTCTTGACGAATCGCAGCCCGAGACGGTGCTCGCAACGGCACTGGTCGTTTCTGGCGCCGGAAACAGCGCGCTCGGTCATGACATGCTGGAGCGATTCAAGGCCATTCTCGATCACTTCCGGGGGCAGACGGTCGGCAAGGCGACTGAGTTAACCGCCACCTTCGACGGTCCCGCGCGAGCGATCCGCGCCGCGAGCGCGATCCTGGACGCGGGCGCGGCGGCGGGAAACGCGACACGAGCTGCGCTCCATACTGGCGAGGTGGAGGATCGAGGCAGCGCCTCACGAGGGCTGCCGCTCGACATCGCCGGGGAGCTATCGACGATGGCGGCGCCGGGGGAGATCCTCGTCACCAGCACGGTCAAGGACCTGGTGGTCGGCTCCGGCATCCGCTTCGAGGAACGGGAGCCGCGCTCGCTCGCGGGTCTGCCTGACGAGTGGCGCGTCTTCGCCGTCGACCGGTCGAGCGTCGCCCCTCCAGATCCCTAACCCTGACGACTCACTCCCACTTGGTCCGCCCGCTCATCACGTTCGCCACCGTCTCCGCCACCCGCCGCGCCCGCGTCTCCGGCCGCTTGGCGTCATTGATCCAACGGATGTACTCGTGACGGTGGGTTGTTGCCAGCGCGTCGAAGCGAGTCCTGGCCTCCGACTGCGCCTCCAGCGCGACGGCGAGGTCGTCAGGCACGACGGCCTCTACCCGGAGGCCGCGCTCCCACTCGTAGCGGTTCGTGACTGTCTGCGCCCACCAGGCGGAGACGCCATGCTCATCGGTCAGGTAGCGCGCCATCGCCGTGTGCCCCTTGGTCG
>DATKCN010000317.1:0-47090 GCA_035513175.1 Thermomicrobiales bacterium | reverse complement strand
GCCACGCCGCTGGGCCGCTACGTGACGGCGCTGGACGCGGTTCGTGAGAGGCTGCTGGACACGGTGCGAGCGCTCGACCTGACCGACCTGCGCCGCCCCCGCTCGCTGCCCGACTACGATGTCTCGCCGGACTGGGTGCTGCACCACCTCGTCCAGCACGAAACCGAGCACCGCGCAGAGATCGCGGTGACGCGTGACGTGCTGGAAGGCCGCCGCGTGATCTAAGCGCCAAGCCCCGCGTCAACGACGTCGTACTTCTCGGCGACCGGTTTGCCGCGAGCAGCGCGAAGGCAGCACGCATGCCGGCATGCCAACGTTGACCGTACCGGCTGGCGGTGCGAGACTGCGGCAGGCTGAGAGGGTGGCGTGGCGGGTGGTCGGTCGCGATTGACGCGGTTCAGATTCCGGCGACGGAGCGGGCAGGAGCCCGCCGATGTCGTCATGCCGCGCTTCCGCCCGGCGATGTTCGCCGCGCTCCGGCACCCCAACTACCGGCTCTACTGGATCGGAACGCTGGTCGCCAACACCGGCGACTGGATGGACCACATCGCCCTCGGCTGGCTGATGTGGGAGTTGACCGGCAGCGGCAGCTATCTGGGGCTGCTGGCCTTCTTCCGCGCGTTCCCGATCCTGTTCTTCACGCTCTTCGGCGGCGCGCTGGCCGACCGCATGGATCGGCGCCGCCTGATGCAGGGCACGCAGGCATTCGCCATGCTGCTGGCGCTCTTGCTGGCGCTGCTCGTCGTTACCGATCTGGTCGAGGTCTGGCACGTGCTGGCGATCGCCTCGCTACGGGGGATCATGCTGAGCGTGAACCTGCCGACGCGGCAGGCGCTGCTGTCCGACATCGTAGACCGCGAGCATCTGGCCAACGCGATCGCTCTCAATTCGGCCACGATGAACCTCACGCGCATCGTCGGCGGATCGCTCGGCGGCGTGCTGATCACGCTGATCGGAATCGGGGGCGTGTTTCTCGTCAACGGCCTGTCGTTCATCATCCTGATCGCGGCGCTGGCGATGATGACGATTCCCTCGCTGACGCGGACGGGACCGCCGAAGAACATCATGCGCTCGATCGCCGAGGGGCTGTCGTACCTGCGAGAGCATCAGGTGCTGCGCCCGTTGATCTTCCTGGCGCTCGTCCCGATGGTGTTCGGCATGCCGTACATGACGCTGCTGCCGATTTTCGCCGACACCGTGCTCGACATCGGCAATGAGGGCTATGGGCTGCTGGTGGCCTGCGTGGGAGTCGGCGCGCTCGCCGGGTCGCTGGTCGTCGCCGCGTTAAGCCAGTACCGGCATCGCGGGCGGCTGATGCTGCTGGTCATGGTGCTGTTCGGCGGCATGCTGCTGCTCTTCAGCCAGTCGACCAGCAGTTGGCTGTCGTATGCGCTGCTGTTCGGCGTCGGCGCGGGGCAGACCAGCTACATGGCGCTCAATACGACCCTGCTGCAAACACACTCCTCTGACGAGATGCGCGGCCGTGTGATGAGCATCTTCTTCCTGAACCGCGGGCTGGTCCCGCTCGGGACCGTGGGCGCCGGAGTCGCCAGTGAGGCGTTCGGCGCGCCGGTCACGGTGGCCGCGATGGCCGCGGTCGTCGTCCTGCTGGCGCTGGCGACGCTGCTGAAATCTCCACGGGTGCGCAACGTCGAGTAACGTTGCAGGCGGCGTTCAGTGCCTGAGTGAATGACGGTCACGTGCTCGACGACACGCGATACCCGGCTCCACGCGCCGCACGCCTCGCGGTCGCGACTGCCTTCGGGCTGAACGGCATCGTCTTCGGCAACTGGTTCGTGCGCATCCCCGCCGTACACGAAAATCTCGAACTCAGCGCCACGAGCCTGGGTGTCGCGCTGCTCGGCCTGCCGGGCGGCGCCGTCGTGGCCATGCCCGCCGCCGGCTGGCTCGTGTCGCGCGTCGGCAGCCGGCCGGTGCTGTGGGTAGCCACGAGCCTGGTGGCCGGGCTGATCGTGCTGCCGGGCATCGCGCCCAGCCTGCTCGCGTTGACAGTCTCACTGGTCCTGCTCGGCGCGGCGACCGGCGCCATGGACGTGGCGATGAACGCGCAGGGAGTCGCGGTTGAGCGGCGCTATCGACGCACGATCATGTCGTCGTTTCACGCCGCCTTCAGCGTCTGTGCGATGGCGGGAGCCGTGGCCGGCGGGTTGATCGCGTCGCGCGGCGTCGAGCCGGGCATCCACCTGGCGGGCGTCGCCGCGTTCAGCCTGCCCGTGGCGCTGGGCTTTGGGTTCTGGCTGCTACCTGCCAGCGCGGACGTCATCGCGCGCCGGGCGGGGCCACGCACGCTGCCGCACATCCCGCGTCCGCTGCTCGCGCTTGGCATCGTTGGCTTCTGCGGTCTGCTGGCAGAGGGGGCCATGGCTGACTGGAGCGCCGTCTTCCTGCGGCAGGAGATCGGAACCGGGGCCGGCCTGGCGGCCGCGGGATACGCCGTCTTTTCGGCGGCGATGACGATTGGCCGCTTCAGTGGCGACCGGCTGACCGATCGCTTCGGCGCGTTGGCGATCATCCGCTGCGGGAGCGCTATCGCCGCCGCGGGGCTGGGGCTGGCGATCGTCGTCGAGAACGCCTGGCTGGCGCTGGCGGGCTTCGCCCTGGTCGGCGCCGGGCTGTCGGTGATCGTTCCGATCGTCTTCAGCGCCGCCGGGCGCATGCGGGGCGTGGCCTCCGGGCCAGCCATCTCTGTCGTGACGACGACCGGCTATCTTGGCTTCATGGCCGGTCCACCGGTCATCGGCGTTCTCGCTGATCTCGTCAGCCTGCGCTGGGCGCTGGGGCTGGTCGTCGCGCTGATCCTGCTGATGGCCGCGCTCTCCGGCACGGTGCGCGCCGCCGAAGATCTGAACGATCCGAGATGACGGTTGGCTATGCTACGCTTCGTCGTTGACGTTGCCAACGAGCTGCGGTTGGAATCCGGTCATGGGGTGGCGTGCGAGCAGGGATCATCGGACATCTGCTGTCGTTTGAGTCGTCGTACCGCCAGGCAGGCGTGAGCCGCTACACGGAGGCGCTCGTGCGGGAGCTGCCGCGCCGCTCGCCGGGAGACACGTTTGTCGTCTTCACCGGCCCGGACCGTCCGCCGTCTGACCGCGATTTCGACGCCTCGGTGGAGTGGGCGCACTCCCGGGCGCCGACGGGACGCCCGCTGATCCGCATCGCGTGGGAGCAGACGGTGGGATTCATGGTCGCGCGCCGCCACCGCCTCGATCTCGTCCATGCGCCGGTGAACGTGACGCCCCTGGTCACGCTGTGCCCGCGCGTCGTCACCATCCACGACCTGGCGTTTCACCATTTCCCGGAGCAGTATCCGGGCCCGCAGCAGCGCTACCTGCGAGCCATGACCCGCCTGTCTGTCAGACGGGCGACGCGCGTCATTGCGGTGTCGGAAGCGACGCGGCAGGACGTGATCGTCACCTACGGTTGCGCGCCGGAGCGCGTCGTCACCGTCCCGAACGGGGTGTCGACAGAGTTCCGCCCGCTGCCAGAGGACGTGGTCGCCGCGTTCCGCAAGTCGGAGGGACTGGCCGAGCATTTCATCCTCTTCCTCGGCACTTTGCAGCCCCGCAAGAACCTTGAGACGCTGCTGCGGGCCTATGCGCGGGCGCATACCGATGCGGGGTGGAGCCTGGTCGTGGCCGGGGCGGCGGGATGGTCGTATGATCCCATCTTCGATATGGCGCGCGACCTCGGGCTGGCCGACAAGGTGCGCTTCGCGGGTTACGTTCCTCCGGAGCGCCTGCCGCTCTGGTACAACGCGGCGGGCATGCTGGTCTACCCGTCGCTGTATGAAGGATTCGGACTGCAATTGGTTGAGGCCATGGCCTGCGGGACGCCGGTGATCGCCTCGAACACGTCATCACTGCCGGAGGTCGTAGGGAACGCCGGGCTGCTGGTCGGCGCGCGCGACGTAGACGGCTTCGCCCGCGCCATCGTCACGCTGGCGCGCTCGCCGGAGATGCGCGCCGACTTGCGCGCACGCGGGGTGCGGCGGGCGGCCTCGTTCTCGTGGGAAGCGACGGCGGACCGGACGCTGTCCGTCTATCGTGAGGCAGTTGCGGAAAGCCGGCGGCAACGCCTGCCGCGGGAGCGACGGGCCTGATGCAGATGGCGGCTGGCGCAAGGCCGATCAGCGAAGTCGGCGAGTTCGGACTGATCGAGGGCATTTCGCATATCCTCGATTCGTCGCGTGTGCGCTCATCCGGCGTGGTCCTCGGCGTCGGCGACGACACGGCGCTCTGGCAGCCGCGCCCCGGCAGGCAGGTCGCTATCACGGTCGACACGCTGGTCGAAGTCGTGCACTTTCGCCACGACTGGATCGACGCGGAGTCGCTGGGGCATCGGGCGCTGGCTGTCAACCTGAGCGATCTGGCCGCCATGGGCGCCCGACCACGGGTGGCGGTCGTGTCGCTCGGCCTGCGTGGCAACGAAAGCGACCGCTGGGTCTACGACCTGTACCGCGGCATGGTCGCGCTCGGCCAGCGCTGGCACACGCGCGTTATCGGCGGGGACATCGTCTCGGCGCCGGCAGCGGCCACCATCAGCGTGACGGCCCACGGCGAGACGCGGCCGGGAAGGATCTTGCGGCGCGATCAGGCACAACCGCAGGACATCGTGGCGGTCACCGGCCCGCTCGGTCTTGCAGCCGCAGGCGTGCGCATCCTGTCGGCGGGCACGCTGCGCGTTGACGGGGCTCCGGCCATGCTGCGGGCGCACCGGGCGCCATCGCCACGTGTGCTGCATGGACTACTGCTGGCGGCAGCCGGGGTCAGGTCGGCCATCGACCTCTCCGACGGGCTGCTCGGTGACCTGCCGAAGCTGTGCGCCGCCAGCAACCTGAGCGCACAGATCGAGGAGGACGCCCTGCCGGTTCCGCGCTCCGTCCGCTGGGGCTTCGCCGACTGGCAGGAGTTGGCGCTGCGGGGCGGCGAGGACTTCGAACTGCTCTTCTGCGCCTCGCCGGAGACATTCGAGCGCGTCCAGCAGTTCTTCCGGCGCTTCCGCTTGGCGCCGCCCATCGCTATCGGCACGCTGTCGCGCCCAAAGGATGACGTCCCCAAGCTTACGATGCGCTGCACCGACCAGCGCCGCATCGAGCTTGAGACCGGCGCCTACGATCACTTCAAACCGCGCGACGCTCCCCGTTGACACAATGTTCTGATCGAGCGTATGCTAATCCCGACTAAGTTAGTCGGGATTGATCGCGTGTCGTCCGTTCCTGGCCAGAACGGCGCGGCGCGCGATTCGAGCGTGAACTTCGTGGGACGGCGGATGACGCCCGTTCCGGACACAGGGGGAATGCATGGCTCTCGACCGCAATGTGAGCCGCCGCTCGCTTCTGCGGGCGATGGTGGGTGGAATCGCGGCTGCGTCCGCGCTGCCGCTACTCGCCGCGTGTGGCGACGACGACGATCCAACAGCGACATCCGCGCCCGCGACGACGCAGCCCGCCGCGGCCGTTGGGAGAGTGACGATCTATTCGGGTCGGAACGAAGAACTGGTTGGCCCAACCATCTCCGCGTTCCAGGAGCGCACCGGCATCGAGGCACGTGTGCGCTATGCGGGCACCTCGGAGCTGGCAGCCCAGATCCTTGAGGAGGGACGCAACAGCCCGGCCGACGTGTACTTCTCGCAAGACGCAGGCGCGCTGGGGGCGCTGGCCGCCGAGGGGCTGCTGGCGCCGTTGCCCGAGGACCTGCTCGGCATGGTCGAGCCCCGCTTCCGGGCTGCTGATGGGACGTGGGTCGGCGTCACCGGCCGCGCGCGAGCCGTGGTGTACAACACCGACGCGGTCGAAGAATCTGACATTCCAGAGTCGATCCTCGGCTTCACGGCGCCGGAGTGGAGCGGCCGGTTGGGCTGGGCGCCGACCAACGCGTCGCTGCAATCCTTCGTGACCGCGTTGCGCGTCCTGAACGGCGACGACGAGGCCCGCGAGTGGCTCGAAGGCATACGGGACAATGACGCGAAGGTCTACGAGAGCAACACGGCGATCGTGAACGCCGTCATCGCCGGTGAGATCGACGCGGGCTTCGTCAACCACTACTACCTGCGACGCATGCAGGCCGAGGCGGGTGGCACGCTGCCGGCCGCCAACTTCATCTATCGCAACGGGGACCCAGGCGCGCTGATCAATATCGCTGGCGCTGCTATCCTCACGTCGTCGGCCGGGATGGCGGCGGCGGAGTCGTTCATCGAGTACATGCTCAGCGACGAAGGACAGACCTACTTCGCCGAGGAGACCTACGAGTATCCGCTCGTGACCGGCGTCGAAGTCGATCCGGACCTCGTGCCACTGGACGACATCCAGACTCCGGACGTCGATCTTTCCGATCTGGCGGACCTGGAAGGCACACTTGAGATGATGCGGGACGCCGGGCTGCTGTAGACCTCCCGGTCACACAGCCGCATCCAGCAATCAGGCAGGAGCGGCCTTGGCGACGGGCGTGTCGGCACCTCGGGACGCGGGACGCGGGACGCGGGACGTGAATCGCAACCTCCTACCTCCTCGCCTCCCCCTCTCCCAGCACTGGGAGAGGGGGCCGGGGGGCGAGGGCGTCCCCCACGTCCCGACCCCGATTCGACCCACCGTATGACGACGGCTCAGGACACACGGCCATCGATCGCTCGCCGCAAGCGCGCGCTGGCTGGAGCGCCAGTTGCGCTGTGGCTCCCGGCGCTGCTCGTCGCGCTGCTGATGGTCTTCCCTATCCTCTACCTGCTGATCCGCGCGTCTGAGGGCCGGTGGGAGCTGGTCGACCTGCTCTGGCGGGCGCGCACGTTCCAGATCCTGCGCAACACGATCGTGCTGACAGTCGTCGTCACCCTGGGCTCGATCGCCGTTGCGCTGCCCGTCGCCTGGCTGACGAGCCGCACGGACCTGCCACTTCGTCGCGTCTGGACGGTGGCGACGGCGTTGCCGCTCGTCATTCCCAGCTACGTCGGAGCCTTCGCGGTCATCGCCGCTCTGGGGCCGCGCGGCATGGTCCAGGGCTGGCTCGAACGGGGGTTCGCCGTCGAGCGGTTGCCCGAGATATATGGGCTGTTTGGCGCGTCGCTGACGCTAATCCTGTTCTCGTTTCCGTATGTGCTGCTGCCGTTGCGGGCGGCGCTGTCCGGCATGGATCACTCGCTGGAAGAGGCCTCGCGCTCGATGGGCTTCGGCTCGTGGACGACGTTCTGGCGCGTCACCGTGCCGCAGTTGCGGCCGGCGCTGGCGGCTGGCTCGCTGCTGGTCGCCTTCTACACGCTCAGCGACTTCGGCGCCGTCTCGCTGCTACAGTACGACTCGTTCACCCGAGCCATCTACGTGCAATACCAGAGCGCGTTCGACCGCACGCTGGCCGCAGGGTTGGCGCTGGTGCTGGTTGTGCTGACCGGGCTGGTGCTGACGCTGGAAGCATGGACGCGGGGCGGCTCCCGCTACCACCGCGGCACCGTCGGCGCGACCCGGCCCGCGCGAAGTCAACCCCTGGGGCGCTGGAAGCCGCTCGCGCTCGGGTACTGCGCCACGATCGTGTCGCTGGCGTTGGTGATGCCGATCGGCGTCATCAGCTACTGGCTCTTCCGCGGGCTCAGCGCGGGAGAGCCACTGCGCCTCGTCTGGCAGGCTGCCTGGAATTCCGCCTTCGTCGCGCTGATCGCTGCGCTCGTCGCCGTCGTCGCGGCTGCGCCCGTCGTCGTGCTGTCGGTGCGCTATCCGGGCCGTCTCACCGGACTGATCGAGCGCGTTACCTACGCGGGCTATGCCCTGCCCGGCATCGTGATCGCGTTGTCGCTCGTTTTCTTCGGCGTGCGCTACGCTCGCCCGCTGTACCAGACGCTGGCGATGCTGATCGTGGCCTACGTCATCCGCTTCCTGCCACAGGCGATCGGCTCGTTGCGCGCGTCGTTCCTGCAGGTCAGCCCGCACATCGAGGAGGCAGCCCGCGGGCTTGGCTCCACCACTCCTCGTGTTTGGCTGCGCGTGACCGGCCCGCTGGTGCGGCCCGGGCTGCTGAGCGGCGGCACGCTCGTCTTCCTGACCGTGATGAAGGAGCTGCCCGCGACGCTGCTGCTGCGCCCGATTGGCTTCGACACGCTCGCCACCCGCATCTGGAGCGCGACCGCCGAGGGCTTCTGGGCCCGGGCCGCCGCCCCGGCGTTGCTGCTGATCGTCATCGCGGCCATCCCGATGATCATCGTGTCGTGGCGCGAGGAACGTCATTAGGCGGATCATCCGATCCTCCCACGACTTCAAAGGACGACACGTGTCGTTGGCAGGTCTTGTCGTCCTTTAATTACTGAGTCAGGTTTGCTCTCTGAGCCTTCCTGCTAGATCGGCGCGCCGATCGTACCCACAATGTGTGCCTCTTCGCAGACTTCCGACATGTTACGTCGCCCGCGGTTGACGTGTAGGCGGGCCGGTTTGGGCCCTTTCATGATGGTTGACAGGCCATTTTCGTATGCCTACATTATGATTGCAGACGCAGAAGCCGTCGCCAGGCTTCGCGGAATGGATACCCACGCCGCCGTGGCACGTCCAGCCTCATCCCCCTGTATCAGGCATCGCTTTAGACGAATAGGAGGTCGTATGACCTGGCCCAATCGGGGCATTGTTCATCGTCCGGCGGTGATGGGGCGGAAAGGCGCAGTCGCGTCGGCGCATCCGCTGTCGACGCTGGCCGGGATGACGATGCTGCAGAACGGCGGCAACGCGATTGACGCCGCTGTCGCGGTCGCGGCGACGCTGAACGTCGTCGAGCCGTACATGTCGGGCGCCGGTGGCGTGGGCTACATGACGATCCTGCCCACTGGGCAGACCGAGCCGATCGTGCTCGACTACATGGCGCATGCTCCGGCGGCAGCGGAACCTGAGCGCTTTACCGACGAAGGCGCCGCAGACCATGGCGTCCTCACGCCGATGGTTCCCGGAGCGGCGGGCGGCTGGCTCGCGGCGCTGGAGCGCTTCGGCACGATGGACCGCGCAACCGTGTTCGCGCCCGCGATCGAGCACGCGGAGCATGGCTATCCGGTGACGATCAAGAACAACTGGTTCATGAGCAACTCCGTCGAGCTATTGCGGAAGTGGCCGACGACCCGCGAGAACTACCTCGTCAACGGCGACGCTCCCCGGCCCGGCGACATCCTGCGCCAGCCGAATCTGGCGCGGACGTTCCGGACGCTCGTCGAAGGTGGCGCGGAGGCGTTCTATCGGGGGCCGATTGGCGAGGAGATCATCCGCTTCTCGGAGGCGCACGGCGGGCTGCTGAGCGCGCAGGACCTCGCGGCGTACCAGCCCGAATGGCAGGAGCCGATCTCAACGACGTATCGCGGGAATACAATCTACTGCCCCGCGCCACCGTGCAGCGGCATCCAGTACATGCAGACGCTCAACATGGTGGAAGCGTTCGACATGGCGGCCATGGGCCAGAACAGCGCCGAGTACATCCACCACCTGGCAGAGGCGATGAAGCTGGCGGTTGCCGACCGCATCGCGTACACCGCCGATCCCAGCTCACCGTTCGACAGGCTGATGTCGAAGGAGTACGCCGCAGTACGCCGAACGCTGATCGACCCGAACAAGGCGGGCTACAGCGGGGGCGAGCGTTTCAATGCGCGCAGGCAACAGGGTGAGATCCTGCCGGGCAGCTTCGAGAGCGTCCGGCTCGAGAGCACCACGCATTTCGTTACGATCGACTCGCATGGCAACGCGGTGGCATGCACGCAGTCGCTGGGGGCTGGATTCGGCTCCGGAGTGGTGTATGGCGACACCGGGCTCGCGCTCAACAACATCGTTCACTGGTTCGACCTGGACCCGCAGAGCCCGAACGTCATCGCGCCGAACAAGAAGATCGAGATGCCCATGTCGCCAGCACAGGTATGGCGTGACAGGCGGCTCCTGCTGATGGTTGGCACCCCCGGCTCGTTCGGCATCATGCAGACCACGCCGCAGATGATGATGAACGTCATCGACCATGGCTTCAGCATTCAGGCCGCCATCGAGGCGCCGCGCTTCCGCACGATCACCGGGTACGAGCTGCCGATCGAGGGGCGCGTGCCGAAGGACGTGCTGGCTGAGCTGCGCCGCTTGGGACATGAGGTTCAAGTGCTCGAAGACTGGACGCCGTTTGTCGGCGGCGGGCAGGGAATCCTGGTCGATCCGGACAGCGGCGCGTTCATGGCTGGCGCCGATCCGCGCCGTGACGGCTACGCGCTGGCGTACTGATGTCTCGCTTCGCGAATCGCAGGCTGTATCCGAGACGCACGTATAGACAAACCGGAGGGTAACATGGCCGAAGAACGAGACCGAGTCGCATCGAACCTGTTTAGCGCGCGTTTGCATCGCCGTCATTTTCTTGCAACAACGCTCGCGTTGGGCACGTCGTCGCTACTCGCGGCCTGTGGCGGAGCCGACGATGACGCCACGCCAACCTCGCCAGCCCCAGCCCCCGCGCTAACACCCACCGCGGCATCGCAGGACGTTTCAACCCCTACCACCGCTGCGCCTGCTGAAACGACGCCGACCGCCGCTCAGACCGGCAGATTCGAGATCCTGCAGTTCGACGATCCCGAGGCTGGACCTCCTGTTGGAAACAAGCCTGAGGAGCTGGTCATGGCGTGGGGCCTGACGCAGCTCACCGGGCACGGGCTCGACCCGCAACTGCACTGTGGGGCGATCGCGGAGTCCCAGCTTCGTCACATCTTCGAGCCGCTGGTGGGATTCGCGCCGGACTTGCAGACGATCGAGCCGATCCTCGCGACCGCGTGGGAACGCATCGACGACCTCACGATGCAGTTCACGTTGCGCGAGGGCGTCACCTTTCACAACGGTGAGCCATTCAACGCCGAAGCCGTCCGCTACAGCGTCCTGCGGCCGCTCAGCGACGAGACGCCCGGCGACTGCCGCAGCATATGGACAACCATCGAGGACGTCGAGATCGTCGACGACCTTACCGTCAACATCAAGACTCACCAGCCTGATCCCGCGTTCCTGCCGCGCATGGCAGGCATTCACATGAACATGGTTGCGCCGGAATGGGCTGCCGAGGGACCGGAGACGGTCTCCCGCGCCGCGATTGGGGGCACTGGGCCCTACAAGTTTGTCAGCTGGTCTCCGAATGAGGACCTGGTCGTCGAGGCCAACGAGGACTACTGGGGCCAGGTTCCCAGCATCAAGCGCGTGCGCATGCGAACCATCTCCGAACCTTCGACAAGAGTCGCGGCGCTACGCTCGGGTGAAGTGCACGTCGCGAAGGACATCCCGGTAGAAGACATGCAGGGCATCAACTCCAGCGACAACGCTCGGGTGCTCCGAACGATTCAAGCGCGCGTGCCGTTCTACTTCATCAGCGTGGAAGTCCCGCCATTCGACGATCCGAGGGTGCGGCAGGCGATCAACTATGCCGCGAACGTGCAAGGCGTCATCGACTCAGTATTGGTGGGACAGGGCCAAAGGGTTTCGACAGTTATGGCGACGTGGGATTTCGCGTTTGATGACACGCTTCAGCCGTATCCACATGACCCAGACAGGGCGCGCGAGCTGCTCGCCGAGGCCGGCTACCCGGACGGCATCGACATTCAGATCTGGCACATCCAGGGCCGCTACCCAAAGGACAAGGAAGTGGCCGAGGCAATGTGTCAGGAGATGCATCAGGCTGGCATACGGTGCACGCCGGAGCTACGTGAGGCTGCCGTCCTTACTGAACTGCAACGCGCGAAAGAGTGCCCGGGGCTCATCTTTGCGTCATGGGGCAACATATGGTTCGATCCCGACTACAGTCTCGTGCCGCTGTTCGGTTGCGAGCAGGCGCAGCAGTTCGGCGACTGGCGACGACCGTATGGCTGCAACGACGAGCTGGAGACCATCCTGCAGGAAGCACGTGTCGAGCTCGACGTTGACCGCCGGCGCGACCTGTATCACCAGGCGCAACGCTATGTCTACGACGACGCCCCCGCGCTCTTCATGTACCAGCTGGTCGATGCCTGGGGCGTCAACAATTGGGTGAAGTGGACGCCACGCGGCGACGAGCAGGCGTGGGCATACGACATGGAATGGAACGAGTAGACATCGTATCCACCACGGTCATGGTTTCACCGTCTGCGCCCCTTGGCCTGTCATTCTGAGCGCAACTAAGTGGAGTCGAAGAACCTACTTGACGCCAACGAGGCAGTATCAGAGCAGGTCCTTCGACTGCGTTCCGCTTCGCTGCACTCCGCTCAGGATGACAGGCCGGGGTCGAAGCGGCTGGCACACTCACTGTGGTGGAATACCCAGGGTATCGGCGGCTGTGATTTGACTACGCGAAAGATGTGACTTCGTCAGCCTTCCGGCTCGGCGGCGTTCAATCGTTCAACGATCCACGTGAATCGCTCCACCGCGCGCTCGATGAACAGGGACGCGCTGCCGAGGTGGCGGGCGGGATCAAAGGCCCGCTCGATCTCGCGCGCGGTCAGCGCGCCCGCGATCGCCGCGTCGTCCTGCGCGATGTCACGGAGATGGCGGCCGGCAGCTCGCGACCGGTCACTGGCGTCCTTGACGAGCCGGAACGCTTCGGGGCGTCCTACGCGCTCGGCCAGCACGGTCGTGAGAGCCTCCGTCAAGATCAGCCCGCCGGTCAGGTCGAGGTTGGCGCGCATGCGGGAGGCATCGACGGTCAGGCCGGACAGCGCGCTCTGGACGCGCTCGACGGCTCCGGCGGTGTAGACAAACGCGTCCGGCAACGCGACCCATTCCGCGTGCCACGCTCCTGCGGCCCGCTCGTGTTCGTGCGCCATCGCTCCCATGACGACGGCTGCCTGTCCCTGCGCCATCCGCGCCGCCGCCAGCGCGAAGGTCGCTTCGGCGGGATTGCGCTTGTGCGGCATGGCCGAAGAGCCGCCCTTGCCTTCGACGACCCCCTCGGACACCTCTGCCACCTCGGTCTGAGAGAGCAGCAGCAGGTCGGTGGCGATCTTGGCCATCACGCCCGCGACAAGCGACAGGGCAGCCGCCAGCGCGGCGACGCGGTCGCGGTCGGTGTGCCACGGCAGGTCCGGCTGGGGTAGTCCCAGCTCCTGCGCCAACTGTTCCAGCACGCTCGGCCCGGCGTCCCCGAGCGCGGAGAGCGTCCCGACCGCCCCGCCGAACTGCAACGCCAGTCCCTCAGCCCGGACGCGTTGCAGCCGTTCGATCTGGCGTGTGACCGCCGAGAGCCAGTGAGCCGACTTCAGTCCGAAGGAGGTTGGCGTGGCGTGCTGCGTGAGCGTGCGGCCCGCCATCGGCGTGAGGCGGTGCTGCTGCGCCAGGGCCGCACAGCGCGCGCCGATCGCCAGCAGTTCCGCCAGCAGCCAGTCCAGCCCGGCACGCGCCTGCAGCATCAGCGCCGTGTCGATAACATCCTGGCTGGTAGCGCCCCAGTGGACGTAGCGCCCGGCGTCGCTGCCTGCCAGCCCGGCGAGCGCCGCAACCAGCGGTATCGAGTGCGCGCCCGCTGCACGGGCCTGCTCAATGACAGCCGCAACATCGTACAGCTCGACCCTGCAGACATCCGAGATCGCCTGCGCTGCCGCAGCCGGGATGACGCCCGCGCGCGCCTCGGCCCGCGCCAGCGCGCCCTCGAAGTCGAGCATGGCCTGGATGTGCGCCTCGTTCGAGAAGATGGCTGCCATCGTCGGAGCGGCGAATAGCTCCCGCGTCTGGCCCATGTCAGGTTGCCACGGGGTTGAGGAAGACGGTTTCGCTGTCGCCTTGCAGGATGATGTCGTGCTGGAACACCGTCGCGCTGCCTTCGCTCCGAGCGATGAGGGTTGCCCGCCGTTTCGAAGGAACGAGCAACAAAATCGGGTCATCGGCGTTGGCTGCGTCGTCATCGAAGTATACGCGCGTCAGCAGGTGGTGCAGCAGGCCGCGCGCGAAGACGGTGAGGCAGAGGTGCGGCGCCTGCAAACGTCCGTCGGGAAATGGGACGCGGCCCGGCCTGACCGTGTCGAACCAGTAGCGACCTTCGTCATCGGTTCCGGCGCGGGCGAAGCCGAGGAAGGCGGGATCGAGCGGCAGGTCGCGCGTGTCGGCGGGATGATTGTAACGTCCGTGACTGTTGGCCTGCCAGAGCTCGATGACGGCGTCGGGGGCCGGGGCGCCCGCGCCATCCAGCACGCGGCCCTCGACGCGGACGCGTTGGCCCACTGTGCCTGGCGCCGCCAGCGTGTGTTGCGGAACGTCGTCGCGCAGCATGGTGGGGTGGAAAAACGGGCCGACCGTTTGGGCGGCTGTCAGCGGTCGCCGCGTCACGACGCGGCCTCGACTCGCGGCGGCTCGAACGGCGTCGCGTTCGGCCCGCTCAGCACGATGTCGAACGCGTAGCCCAGCGCCCATTCCGGCTCGGTGATGTCGTGCCGGTAGCGCGCGATGAGGCGCGGCCGCGCGGGCTCAGGAACTGACGACAGGATCGGATCGACGGCGTGCAGGGGGTCGTCTGGAAAGTACATCTGCGTCACCAGCCGCGACAACCAGGTGGTCCCGAACAGCGAGAAATGGATGTGCGAAGGGCGCCAGGCGTTGGGGTGGTTTCGCCACGGATAGGCGCCCGGGCGGATTGAGAGGAAGCGGTAGTGCCCGGACGCGTCGGTGTGGCAGCGGCCCACTCCAAGGAAATTGGGGTCAATTGGGGCCGGCCACTGATCGCGCTGGTGCAGGTAGCGCCCGGCGGCGTTGGCCTGCCAGATCTCGATCAGCGCGTCGGGGACCGGCGCGCCGTGCTCGTCCGCAACGCGTCCGGTGACGATGATGCGCTGCCCCAGCGCCTCGCCGCCGGTGGCCGCGTTGCGGGTCAGATCGGCGTCCTCCGGTGTGATCTCGCTCAACGCCGGTCCCGGCCCCACTTGCTCGGAGATGGTAAGGGGCACGTCGATCAGCCGCTGCGTTGGCGCGCGCAGGATCGACGAGCGGTAGGCGGCGTACAGATACGGCGGGAATACGTCCCGGTCGCCCAGGATGATGTCGCCAATGGTCGTCTCGAGCTCCATTGCGGTCTCCAGGTCAGCCGGATGCGTCGCCCAATTCTCGCTTGGCGATCGCGAAGGCGGTGTTGGCGGCCGGCACGCCCGCGTAGACGGCGACGTGCAGCAGGGCCTCGGCAAGCTCGGCGTCCGTCACCCCGGTTCTGCGGCTGGCTCGCAGGTGCAGCGCCAGCTCGTGCTCGCGGCCCAGCGCGGCCAGGATCGCGATCGTGATCAGACTGCGGGTGCGCCGGTCCAGGTCGGGCCGCGACCAGACCGAGCCCCAGGCCATCTCGGTGATGAACCGCTGGAAGTCGGCGTCCAGGCCGGATGCGCTGGAAACCGCGCGGTCCACGTGCGCGTCGCCGAGCACGTCGCGCCGCACCCGCATGCCCGCGTCGTATCGTTCGTCGCTCACCGTTTTCACGTCCTGTCCAGCCTCGACACGCACCGACCCACCAGCCTCGCGCCTACCAATACGGGCGAACGCTCGCCGTGTCAAGCATGTCCCATTCGCGAGACGTTGACATCTCCATTTACGTCGATCGCTACAATTCAAACGTCCGTTGTCGTGAGGGACACGACCGTGGGTGTTGCTGGAGAGGGCCGATCACGTTGAGTCAAACGCACGAGACGCCGACGACGCGCTTTCTGGTGCTCGAGGGCGCGTTCAACGCCCGCGATCTAGGCGGCTTCCGCACGCTGGACGGTTTGCAGACCCGCAGGCAGCGAGTGTTTCGCTCCGCGCACCTGCACCGACTCACGCACGGCGACATTCAGCAGATGCACGAGCTCGGGGTGCGCACTGTCTGCGACCTGCGCTCCGCCGACGAGATCTCGTGGACCGGCATCGGTCCGCTGTTCGAGAGCGGCGCCGTCCGGCACGTGCACCAGCCGTTTTTCGGCGACACTGTGCGGAACTACAACGAGGGCCGCCCCCGCGACGTCGAGGAACGGCGCGCCCTGTGGCACTCGCGTGGCTATGACTCGATGCTGGAGATGGCCGCGCCCGCCATCGCCCGCATGTTTGCGCTGATGGCCGATCTGGACCACTACGCCCTGGTGATCCACTGCGTAGCGGGCAAGGACCGCACTGGCGTGCTGTCGGCGCTCACCCTGCGCGCGCTCGGCGTCCCCGACGAGGACATCATCGACGACTACGCGCTCACCGCACGCACGCGCCCTGCCGACGAGCTGCTGCGCACGATGCTGCGCGAGAACGGGGTCGATCCCGACACCGCGCGTGACGATCCCTGGCAGGCGCCGCCCGCCGTCATGGAAGCGACGCTGCGGATTCTCGACGAGACCTGGGGATCGACAGAAGGCTACCTCAACGCCATCGGCGTGCCGGAGGAGCACCTCGCCGCCCTGCGCGCGCTGATGCTCGAGCCGGTCGAGTAGCTACTCAGGGTCCAGCACGACGTACTCGCGGTCGAAGCGCCAGCCCTCGGCCGGCCCGATCTCCATCTCCAGCCGGGGACGCAGTGGATCGATGCGCTTTTCCAGGGTAATCGACACGACGAAACGGTCGTCCAGCCCGAGCCCGCCGCAGACGGCGTCGAGCGCGATCTTCAGCCCGCCGTCGAGGTCGCGCTTGAACGGCGTCTCGAAATAGAAGACGAGATCACAGGCGAAGGGCTTCGCCTGCAACGCCGGCAGCAGCGTCTCCGTGTCCTCGCGCATGTGCAGCGCGCGCGCGACCGCAGCGACCTGCTTGTTGAAGGCCCGCGCGTCCTTGCTGAGCACGCGGCGCTTACCAACCGTCACGTATTGGTTGTTGACGCCCGGTGGCAGGGGGAGCGTCAGTCGCAGCGTGCTCATCCGGCGGCCCGTGTATCATCCGGAGCCGAGGGCCGAGCGCGCTTGATGTAGCGAGGGTAGGGATGGCGGCAGATCGGTTGCGGGTGGCGGTGCTGCTGTCCGGCACGGGCAGGACGCTCGACAACCTGCTCGCCTGCCGCGAGCGGGGCGAGTTGCGGATCGACATCCCGTTCGTCATCTCCAGCCGGCGCGGCGCGCGGGGTCTCGCCATCGCCCGCGAGGCAGGCATCGAGGCTCATGTCGTCCACCGGCGCGACTACCCGACGCCCGCCGCGCGCAGCGCGCGCATCGCGGAGCTGACCGGGGAATACGGCGTCGATCTGATGCTCCTGGCCGGGTTCCTGTTGCAGTTGGAGATCCTGCCCGCCTGGGAGGGGCGCATGATGAACATCCACCCGTCGCTGCTGCCCCTGTTTGGCGGGCACGGCTTCTTCGGGCGGCGCGTTCACGAGGCCGTGCTGGCATCCGGGGTGAAGGTGACCGGCTGCACCGTGCACTTCGTCAACGCCGACTACGACGCCGGGCCGATCATTCTCCAGCGCTGCCTGCCGGTCGAGGAGGCGGACACGCCCGAAACGCTCGGAGCGCGCGTCTTCACCGCCGAGTGCGACGCCTACCCGGAGGCTATTCGGCTCTTCGCCGCCGGACGCCTGCGCGTCGAGGGCAACCGGGTACGCGTGCTTTCGCCCAGCTGACCGGACCATCACGCCCGTTACGCGCTCGGGCTCGGCGGATCTCTCCTGCCGAAGAGGCTCTTTGTGCGCGCGGCGGTGGCGTCGGCCAGGCGGCGCACCTCGGCGGACGCCTCGTTCAGCGTCTCCTGCGCCGCCGCGCGGGGATCGAGATCGATCGACTCTGCGGACGGCATGATGAGGGCCAGCACCGCGTAGACGGCAATCGATGCCCCGCCCACCAGCACGCCGGCGGCAAAGATGAGCCGCACGACGGTGGGGTCGATGTCGAAGTACTCGGCGAGCCCGCCGCAGATCCCGAGAAACATGCGCTGGTTCCGGCTACGGCACAGCCGCTTCGGCCCGCTGGGGAGCGTTGAGTTCGGGGTGTTGTCGTCCATAGCCGTTCCCTCCGTTGCGTCGTTCCCCCGCAAGGATACCCCGCCACAAAAGGGCCCGTTCGTGTTGCGTTGCTCCGCGCAGGGTTGTATACGTTCTGGCTGGAAGCATGCCAGCCTCCCGCGCCGCGCGAGCGGGGGCGTCTGGCCGCGCAAGATCGGACGGTGGATTGACGATCCCACTCGAACACGCGCCAGCTGTCGTCGTGCGGCCACCGGTCCAGCGCGAAACGATACGCGTTGGCGTGATCGGCGCCGGATTCGGCGCCAGCGTGCACGTCCCGGCGTTGCGCCGAGTGCCAGGCGTCGAGGTGCGGGCCATCTGCGGGGCCAGGCACGACCGCATTCGCGACGCCGCGTACCATCTCTCGATCCCCGGCGTGTTCACCGACTACCGCGAGATGCTCGAATCGGACGAGATCGACGCGGTCACCATCGCAGCGCCGCCGCACCTGCACCACGCGATGGCCCTGGCCGCCTGCGAGGCCGGCGTCCACACCCTGTGCGAAAAGCCGATGGCGCGCAACGTCGCCGAGGCGCGTGACATGCTGCGAATGGCCCGCGAGGCAGGCATCTGTCACGCGGTGGCCCATCAGACGCGGCACGACCCAACGCGCGCCGAGATGAAGCGGCTTGTCGACGACGGCTTCATCGGCACGCTTCATTCCGCCAGTGTGGTTGTTTATCGCTCGACGCTGGCGCATCCCGAGCGGCGCGCTCACGACTGGCTCACCGACGCCGCGAAATCGGGCGGCATTCTCGGCGCCATTGGCTCCACCTACATCGATGCGCTGCGCTGGTGGTTCGGCGACATTCACGCCGCCTGTGGAGCGATCGCCACCGCCGTCGCGGATCAGACGCCCCGCGTGGCAAGCGCGTCCCGTCCCGACGACGCCGATGACAACACGGCGTTCGTGCTGCGCTTTGCCAGCGGTGCGCTGGCCACCGTCCATCTCTGCTACACGGCGGCGACTGACGCCGGCGAGGAAGTGCTCGCGACCGGCAGCAACGGCATGCTGGCGATTCGTGACGGCGGCGCGCTGTTCGGCGCCGCCCACGGCGGGCAGTTTCAGAGTATCCTGCAACCTGATCGAAGCGGGCCGGGAGACAGCGGAGCTGATGGCGCCGCGCGGAACGTGCGCGCGTTTTCCATCCTGGCCGGTGAGTGGGTGCTGGCCATGCGCACCGGCGCCGACGCGACGCCCTCGTTCGAGGACGGCGCCAAGGTGCAGGAGGTAGTCGACGCCGTCGCACGCTCCCAGCAGCTCAGCCGCTGGATCGATTTGAGCGGGAACAAGTGGCCGGTGTGAGCGGTGGCGCCGCGTGCCGTGTCATGCGCACCGCGAGTACGGCAGCCCCGCGCGACCGCCACGATACGCGTTACACGCTACGACTCACGGAGGAACCATGCCGTACAGAGACAAGCTCGACACCCCATCGCTGGTCGTCCACGAGGAGATACTCAAGCGCAACGTCGAGGGCATGGCGGCCTATGCGCGCTCGAAGGGGCTGAGCCTGCGGCCGCACTTCAAGACGCATAAGACGGCTGCCGTGGCGAAGATGCAGAAGGCGAACGGCTCAACCGGGATCACCTGCGCCAAGCTCGGCGAGGCCGAGGCGCTGGTCGATGCCGGGGTCTACGACGACTTCTTCATCGCCAACCAGCTCGTCGGGCCAATCAAGATGAAGCGGCTGGTCGCGCTCATGGAGCGCGCCAGGGTGCGTGTTTCCGTCGACACCGTGGACGTCGCCGCAGGGCTGAACGCGGCAATGGTTGAGGCCGGGAAGACGCTCGATGTCGTTATCGAGCTGAACACCGGGCAGGACCGCGCCGGGGTGCATCCGGGCGACGAGGCGCTGGCACTGGCCGGAGCCATCCGGGACGGCATGCCCGGCCTGCGCATCGTTGGCGTCATGACCCATGAGGGCCAGGTCAACGGCATCCTGGACAAGGAAGAGTTGGGAAAGCTGGCGCGAGATGCCGGCGCTGAGATCGTGCGCACCGCTGAGCTACTGCGCGAGCACAATTTCGACATCTCGGTCGTCAGCGTGGGCTCGACGCCAGCCGCCTACTCGACGACTACCGTCGACGGCGTCACCGAGATGCGTCCCGGCACGTACGTGTTCAACGACAACACGGGCTTCCGTATTGGCACGAAGCCGGAGGAATGCGCGCTGCGCATTCTGGCGACGGTCACCAGCCGTACCGCGCCGGACCGCGCGATCGTTGATTGCGGCTCGAAGGTGCTCACCAGCGACGCCTCGGTGGGCCGGCCCGGTCACGGCTACATCGTCGAGTACCCCGACGCGGTCATCGAGCGCATCAGCGAGGAGCACGGCATGGTGCGCCTGCCGCCAGACACGCAGGGCATGCGGGTCGGCGAGAAGGTCGAGATCATCCCGAACCACGTCTGCCCGTCCGTCAACCTGCAGGATGAGCTGTACCTGATCCGCGACGGCGAAGTCGTCGAGACCTGGCCGGTCATCGCGCGAGGCAAGGTGCGCTAACCGCGAGTCAACTGGCCAGCGGGTAAAGGACGACAACTGGCGTTGTTAACTGTTGTCGTCCTTTAGATGGTCGTTCACTACTTGCGCGCAATGCATCGTTGCTCAGACGAATCACGGCTCGGCGGCGATCACCTCCTCCGGAGCCCACGTCAGCGTCGCACAGACGTGCCCGGAGGGGGCCTCATAGAGGTCGCCGTAAGGCGCGCAGTCCTCGATTGGTCCGGGCGGCGTGCCGTCCTTGACGGTCGTCGTGTAGCTGATCGTCGCGAGCATGCCCGCGTCTTCAGGCCCAACCTCGACGATGCTGAACACCGCGTGCTGATCCGGATTGTAGTTACAGATTCCGATGTTGCAGAACACGTCATGGATTTCGAGCCCCGCCGGGATCAGGTTACAGGTTCCGACGTGGGTTACGCCCCGCGGCTTGGGGTCGACCTCGAAGACGGCATGCCACGTCGCTTCGAGGAGGAGCCCCGTGAGATGCACATAATCCCGCACGTTGAATTGCCTGGTTGCCGACCATCATACGCACTCCAGCCAATTTTACAATCCCTGCCGGCCCCGATATGCGCGAACATCCAGCAGCTGATACGCCGGCCGCCGCGGCGCGTCGTGTGTGACATCCGGCGGCGGCGCGGGACCGTCACGCGCCGCGATACACTGCGCGCGAGCGCCGGTGAGCGGCTCTCAACGTTGGAGGGGGACGCATGACCGAATCGGGGACCGCGACGAGCGCGCTGCCGAAGCGAAGCGAGCTCGCGCCGGAACAATGCTGGGATATTGAGAACGTTTACGCCACGCCGGAGGACTGGGAACGGTCCGTGTCCGCATTCACCGACAGGCTGAGCGGCATCGAGCGCCACCAGGGCCTGCTGGGCGCGTCCGGCGAGGCGCTGCTGGCCGCCTTGCGCGAGCGCGACGCGCTCATCCTCGATGTCTGGCGCATCGAGCTGTATGGCAGCATGCGCGTCGCCGAGGACGCCACCAACGCCGCCTCGCTCGCCATGAACGACCGGGCGCAGGCTGTCATCGCGCAGGCCATGGGCGCGGCCGCGTTTATCGAGCCGGAGATTCTCGCCATCCAGCCAGAAACGCTGGAGCGCTACCTGGCGGAGACTGAGGGGCTGGGCGTGTACGCTCATTACCTCGACCGGCTCAAGCGGCGGCGCGCCCACGTGCGCTCGTCCGAGGTCGAGCAGGTGCTAGCGCAGGTCGGCGAGCCGCTGGCGTCCTTCTACTCCATTCACACGGCGCTCGCAGACGCCGACCTGAAGCTCGGCCGCGTCACCGACGAGCGCGGCAACGAGGTGGAGCTGGGTCAGGGCAACCTGGACGCCTACATCTACAACGCCAACCGCTCCATCCGCCAGGCGGCCTTCGAGACGTCGGCGGACGCCTACCTCGCGCTGAAGAACACCTTCGCCGCCAACTACGCCGGAGCTGTCAAGCGTGACGTCTTCAACGCGCGCGCGCGTGGCTACGAATCGTCACTAGCCGCCGCGCTCTCCCCCGAGGCGATCCCGCTCGAGGTCTTTCACAACCTGCTCGACACCGTCTGGAGGAACCTGCCCGTCTGGCGGCGCTACTTCTCCGTGCGCGCGAAGCTGCTGGGCATTGAGAAGGCGCACGCCTGGGACATCACCGAGGCGCCGCTGCAGCGCGCGGGCGCGCCGCCGCAGCGCAGGATAACGTTTGACGAGGGCGTGGAGCTCATCGCCGACTCACTGGCCCCGCTCGGCGCTGAGTACGTGTCACACGTGCGCCAGGGGATCGGCGACCGCTGGGTGGACGCACAACCGAACGCGGGCAAGAGCGGCGGCGCGTTCTCAACCGGCGCGCCGGGGCATCACCCGTTCATCCTGATGAGCTGGCACGACGAGTTGGGCAGCGTCTCGACCCTGATCCACGAACTGGGTCACTCCATGCACTCCCTGTACTCGTGGCGCACGCAGCCGCTGGTTTACGCCGACTACAGCATGTTCGTCGCCGAGGTCGCCTCGAACATGAACCAGGCGCTGATGGGCGCGCATCTGCTGGAGAACGAGGACGATCCCGACTTCCTCATTACCGTGATCGAGGAGCGCATGGGCAACAACCTGCGTTACCTGTTCACCATGCCGATCCTGGCGAAGTTCGAACTGGACTGCCACGAGCGCGTCGAGCGGGGCGACGCGCTCACCGCCGACGGCATGATCGCGATGATGGCCGACCTGTACTCGGCAGCCTACGGCGATGCGGTCGAGATCGATCGCGAGCGGATGGGCGTCAACTGGGCGCGCTTCCCGCATCTGTTCAGCGGCTTCTACGTGTTCCAGTACGCCACCGGCATCGCCGCCGCCGCACAGCTCGCCCAGCAGGTGCGCTCGGAAGGGGAGCCGGCCGCCGGCCGCTACCTCGAATTCCTCAAGACCGGCGGCTCCAGGTATCCGGTCGACGCCCTGCGCACGGCCGGCATCGATATGCGCCAGCCCGCGCCCATCCAGGCCGCCTTTGACATGCTCGCGGGCTACGTCGCACGGCTGGAGGAGCTGACTGCGTAGCAACCACCATCCCCTGTGCCCCTTTTCGTGGAACCGGGAGGAGTGGTACGGAGGATGTGGGCCTACGGTCTGACCGACTGCCAATCTTCAGCTTCGACATCTGGGAATCGCGACAAATGCCTGACGTTTGTCGTCGCAATCACGACACGCTCATTCACGCCTCGCAGCGTCGCGGCCTGAGCGGCGAGGATCACGTCGATGTCAAGGCGATCGTCTGATCCTGTGGCGAGAAGGGGGAGCGGATGTCAGCCCAGAATCGGGCAGCTAGTCGCATAGACGTTGTCGTCAGAGGCTCGAAGCGAAGCGCGGTCGTTAGCCGATCCAGCGACGAGATCGATCGTCCGCTTCCGATGCGTAACAGCGCCCGGCGGGTTTCATAGTCAACGATCTCAGGCAGCACGATTGTCGCGCCGTCCTCAAGAATCCGCCGCATTCACCGAAGGCAGCGATGATGTTCGGGGCTTTGTGGTGGGTGAAGGATCAGCCCCAGTGGACCGGAGTCGATCACGACGAGCGAGGTCATCGGAACAGGCGATGTTGAATGACCCGATCCGCGTCGATCTCGCGCTCGAAGCAGTCCCACTGGCAACGTTGCTCGCCCGGTTCCTGCGCAAGGATCGACTCCAGTATCTGGATTGCGCGCTCGTTATCGGCTGCACGGAGTATGTCGGAGTCGCCCTGAATCAGCGACTCTGGATCAAGCTCAACGCTGTCCGACGTTTCGTGCGCCACCGTTCACCTGCCTTGACTGGCATGAATCGCGATGCCATGACGATCGTAGCACGAGCGCCCCCGCTCAGATCACTCCATCCGCCGCCAGCCGCGCCCGCTCCGCCTCGCTCAGCCCGAGCAGCTCCCCGAACACCTCATCATTGAAGGCTCCCAGCGCGTGATGCCCTGGGTGACGCACTGCCCCGGGCGTGCGCGAAAAGTGTGGCACGACGCCCGGCATCCGTAACCGGCCCAGCACCGGATGCTCCACCTCGATGATGTTGCCCCGCGCGGCGTAGTGCGCGTCGTCGCAGATGTCCGCCACCGAGTGGATCGGCGAGGCCGGGACGCCGGCCGCGTCGAGCGTCGCGATCGCCTCGTCTCGCGTCCGGGCGCCGAACCAGGCGGCCACCAATGGCTCCAGCGCGTCGTTGTTCGTCACGCGCAGCTCGTTCGTGAGGAAGCGGGGGTCATCGAGCAGCTCCGGCGCCTCGATCGCCTGGCACAAGCGCGTCCAGGTGCGGTCGGTGCTGGCTGTCAGCACGATCCAGCGACCGTCACCGGCGGCGAACGTGCCGACCGGGCTGGCGACACCCATCGCGTTCCCGCGCCGTTCAGCGACGATCCCGAGCTGGTCGTAGGCCGGCACTGTCGATTCGATCAGCCGGAAGAGGGATTCGTACAGCGCGATGTCGACCTCCTGGCCATCCCCGCCCCGCGCGTCGCGGTGGTAGAGCGCCATGACCGCCGCCAGCCCGGCGAACACACCCGTGGCGTAATCAGCCAGCGGAAACGGCTGGCTTACCGGCGGGCGGTCAGGGAACCCGGTCATGTACGTCAGACCCGAGAACGCGGTGGCAGGTGTTCCGAAGCCGGCCCGTTCCGCATAGGGCCCTGTTTGTCCGTACCCTGACACTCGCACGACGATGATGCCCGGTTGCGCGCCTCGCAACGTCGCGAGGTCAAGTCCCCAGCGGTCGAGCGTGCCGGGGCGAAAGTTCTCGAACAGCACGTCACTGCCCGCGACCAGACGCAGCAAGAGCTCCCTGCCCTGCTCCGCGCGCAGATCGAGCGTGATGTTGCGCTTGTTGCGCGAGAGAACGGCCCACGTCAACGACACCCCGTCCCTGGCCGGGCTCATGGCCCGCACCGGGTCGCCCCTGCCTGGCAGCTCGACCTTGATGACATCCGCGCCGAAGTCAGCCAGCAACGACGCGCCGAAGGCGCCGGAGAACATCGTCGTCAGATCAATCGCCCGCACGCCGCGCAGCGGGCCGTGGTGTGCTTGCACGCCGGCACATTCCTTTCACCGGAAACCGCGCACTCGACGGTGACCGCGCGGCCGGGATCGATGACCGCGAGGCACAGTCACGAGCGCTGTCGGTTATACTACCCGCACGATCAGGGGGTGTCGTCCCGGGAGCTCCTGACGCGTCGATGCCGGTCGGCGCTAGCGGGGAGCGAGGCGACGTGACGCCCGCGCAGAATCACGCGCGGCGATGGTGGGGAGGCGACCCATGGACGGACAGACGGTTCTGACAGTCGTGTTCGTGGCGGCCGTCCTCATCTGGCTTGGCCAGCTGCTGTGGCTGTTCCGCATGGCCGAGAGCCAGCGCCTCGATCCGTTCCGCACGGTGTCAGGCGCCGCATTCTTCTTTGTCCTGGCCGCGCCGGTCGCCATGGGCAGCCCGGCGCTGGTCGACCGCATGGGCGGCTTCGTCGAGAAGGTTGTCGCCAAGCTCGCGCCCGGGAGCGAGCCGGCAGCCGTCGAGCAGGCAGTCCCGGCACGGCTGCTCGTCAGCGGCGAGCAGCGCGCCATCAGCGGGCCCCGGATTCGCCTCGGCCGCTATCCCAACAACGAGATCGTCCTCGATCACACCACGGTCTCCGCGTATCACGCCGAGATCGTGCAGAGGCCGGACGGCCGCCACGAGATCGTCGACAACGAGAGCCGCAATGGCACACGCGTCAACGGCGCGCTGGTGACCAACCAGGTGCTGCGCGACGGCGACCTCATCACCCTGGGAGCAGCCTCGATCCACTACCTGAGCAGCTCCTCGTCCGGGTCGCAGGCGGCCTTCTCCAACGCGTATCGCGAGAATCGCCCCCGACCAGCGGTGGACGACGAATACTACGACGCCCGCTAACGTTTCCATTCAGCGCTTCGCCGGAGACGTGACATAGCTCGTCTCAGACTCCAATTCGCGGCATGTTGCAACTTCGGGGCACGCGTCGTTTCCTCTGTATCCATTCATTCCGCGACTTCAGCCAGCGTCAGATTGCTCGTCCAGACGTGCTACTGTGCAGCAAGGCTGGCGCGGGCGCGCATGCCGCGGGCGGCGGCACAACACGCATTGCTGGAGGAGTCGCATGAGCATGAATCGTGACGCTATACACCAGCATATCGACGGCCACATCCACGACCACATCGAGCATGTCCGCGCCTGGGTGCGCCAGCAGAGCGTCAGTTGGGACAATCTCGGGGTGGCTGACTGCGCACGGTTGGTTGCGCAGTCGTATCGAGACCTCGGTTGTCAGGAAGTCGAGGTCATCGAGGGCCGATTCCACCCCGGAGTCTGGGCGCACTACGACGCTGGTTCGCCGGTCACGATTCACAGCTACTGCATGTTCGACACGCGCACCGTCACAACGCGTGGCTGGAATTACGACCCGTGGGGAGCTGAGCTTGCGCCGCACGGTCCGTATCCTCGCGTCCTGTTCGGGAGGGGCGCGCTGGGAGCGAAGGGGCCGCACGTCGCCTTCCTGAACGCCCTGTCGTCGATCATAGCCGTCGAGGGCACGCTGCCCGTCAACGTCATGTTTCTCGCCGAGGGCGAAGAGATCATGGGCAGCCCAACCTACCGGCAGTTTGTAGAGCGCTACCGGCATCGTTTGCAGGACGTGAACGTCAGCTACTGCGCGGCCAGCTCGCAAAGTCCGTCCGGCGTTGTCGATCTGGGGCTCGGGCTCAAGGGCATGATCGTGCTGGAACTGACCGCCAGCGGCGCGTCGTGGGGTCTCGGACCGCGCGCGACGATCCACAGTTCAGCGGCGTCGCTGGTCGGTTCGCCACCGTTCAGGCTGGCACAGGCGCTGGCAACACTGACGGAACCAGACGGCGCCGGCTGTGCGGTCGACGGCATGGCAGATCTCTGGTCATATCGCAAGCCGCTGACAGTCGACGAACAGTCGCTGCTTGCAAGCATCGCGGAGGATGCGCGGGGGCGCGACTGGCGCAACGTGCTGCCGGTTGGCGGCGCCGCAAACGTGAACGATCTGGTCGGGGGACTCGAAGGGCTGGATCCGCTGATCAACTTCCTTTACGGACCGACGTTCAACATCGCCGGACTGCGGGCGGGATTCCTTGGACCTGAGACAGCGACCATTCCATTCATCGTGCCTGACCGAGCCACGGCCATGCTCGACATGCGCATGGTGGTCGGCGCCTCGCCCGACGACATCATCGAGCTGTTGCGCGCCCACCTCGACGCGCACGGCTTCGACGACATCGGGATCGAGGTTTTCGCCGCCTTCGCGCATGCACAGACAGCGCCATCCGACCCCGCGATTGGAGCCGTGCTCGACACGCTGAAGGCCTGGGACGCGAAGGTTCAGGTCTGGCCGATCCAGGCGGGCGGCGGGCCGTGGACGGTCGTGCCGAACGCCTTCGGCGTGCCGTGCATCCGGGGCGGAGCGATCGGCGGCGGCGGAGGCGGCGCGCACAACGAGTATCTGGTGATCGACGGAGACGGCCTGGTTGCGGGCCTGGCCGACACTGAGAAGTTCCACGTCGATCTACTCTACGCGTACGCGCGCTCCGCCGGATACGAGGGGTGACGGCGACGGGAGGAGGGGTTGCATGACGATGGCACGCCACCCACTCACACTGCTGACGAGAGAAGTCGCTCCGTTCGCGCTGAACCCGGCTTCAGTCTGTCTGTTGCTTCAGGACCTGCACGCGCCATTCGCCGATCCTGACGAAGGCTGGATGGCTGCGCGCGCCCGTCAGAAGGTGCTGTCCCGTGAGTTCGACGAGTACTTCGACACGTTGCGCCTTATCGCCCCGAACATCGCGGCGCTGGTGCGCGCCTTTCGCTCGTGGAGTATCCCAGTGATGTACAGCTGCCTTGGGCGGGAGACGGGCGCGGAGCCGTCCCGCTTTCAGCGCGCCACTGGCATGGACTGGCGCCTGGACGGCCCTGATGGCCGGTTTCCCCCGGCGTGGCAGCCTATGAGCGACGAGCCCGTTTTCAGCAGGCCGGGCTGGGGCGCGCTGTCGAGCCATTCGCTCCTGCGCTACCTGCGCGACGCGGAGATTGACTCTGTCGTCGTGATTGGCACGATGTTCGATTTCGGCATTCGACAGACCTGCGTCGAGCTGGCCGACCACGGTTTCGGAAGCCTCATCGTTTCTGACGCGGTATGCGCTCTAACGGCGTCGGGCTACGCGCACACCGCTGGAAACATCGCACACGGACTCACGAAGCTGCGCTCGACGGCAGAACTGCTCGACCTCATGGCCGGTCTCGCCGAGCACGGTTCAGTTGTCATCTGAGGGGAGCAGCGACGTGGCCGGCAGCGTCAATACCGTGCTGGGGCCGATTCATCCCGACGAGCTTGGCTTCTGCCTGCCGCACGAGCACGTCTGGTGCGACCAGCACCTGGCGCGCCGCCCCGAACTGTTCGGACTCACGCGCTCGACGAGCAATTACATGCGTCTAGACAACGAAGCGCGCATGCTTGATGAGCTGCAGGCGTACCGGCACGCTGGCGGGCGTGCGATCGTCGAGGTGACCTGTGATGGCTGGGGGCGGGATCTAGACGTGCTGGCGCGATTGTCCGAGGGGTCGGAGGTGCACATCGTCGCTACAGCGGGTTTCTATATCGAGCCGTGCATGCCAGCCTTCATCGATGACTGGTCCGTGGAACGTCTGGCCGATCACATCACGAGGGAAATTCGGGAAGGCGTTGGGGAAACCGGCAGGCGCTGCGGGGTGTTGAAGTCAGCGGTGCATCGCGCTCGCGTCGAAGGATTGGAACTGAAGGGTCTGCGGGCCGTCGCCATCGCGCAACGGCGCACGGGCGTGGCCATAACCACGCACACGACGGGCGCGCGGCGGCAGGAGGTGCGTGGCGGCACGGTCGGCGTCGAGCAGCTTGCGATCCTGAAGGCGGAGGGGGTTGACCCCGCGCGTCTCATAGTCGGCCATGTCGACGAGCGCCCGGACATCGACGTGCTGTCGGCGCTGGCAGCCGAGGGCTGCTTCATTCAGTTCGACGTGATCGACAAAGAGCACTACCTCCTCGATCAGACGCGCGCGGAACTGGTTCAGGCACTAATCGAGCGAGGCTTCGTGCGTCATCTGCTGCTCTCGCATGACCGCAATCGCGACCATGAGATGCGCTACGGGGGCGGGACGGGCTACTGCCATCTGTTCGAGCGCTTCCTGCCGCGTCTGCGGTCGCTGGGTGTCAGCGACCAGCAGATCCATGCCATCACCGTCGAGAACCCCGCGCGCGCCTTCGCGACCTCGCTGACTTGAGCGGGCGTTTGTAACAACCGTCGGATTCAGCGGAGGGGCGCCTGTCGAGCGCCGGTTCGAGGTCTTCTTCCGCCACGCGCTATCATTACACACCGGACGAACCCGCCACGCGGCTGGCCAATCCGCGAGGCCGTCACACCAGAGATGAAAGTTCTGCCTGTTGGATCCCGAAATTCTAAGCGCACTGCTCAAGATCATTCTGATCGATCTGGTGTTGAGCGGCGACAACGCGGTCGTCATCGGCATGGCCGCGCAGCGCCTCCCTCCCGAGCAGCGCCGCAAGGCGATCCTGTTCGGCGGCGGCGGCGCCGTCGTGCTGCGCGTCATCTTCACCATCATCGCGGCGCTGCTGCTCAAGATCCCGCTGCTGCTGGCGATTGGCGGGGCGCTGCTGATCTGGATCGCCATCCGCCTCGTCCTGCCCGCGGCGGCCCCGCACGGCTCGGTCGCGCCGGCCGGCTCGCTCGGCCAGGCCATTCGCACCATCGTGATGGCCGACATCGTCATGAGTCTCGACAACATGGTCGCCGTCGCTGGAGCCGCCCACGGTCATCTCTGGTTGCTGCTGTTCGGGCTGTGTCTCTCGATACCGATCCTGCTGCTGGGCAGCAGCTTTGTCGCGCGGCTGATCGACCGCTTCCCGTGGATCAACTACGTGGGCGCCGCGATTCTCGTGCATACCTCGCTGGAGATGATTTTCGAGGACGAGGTGCTGCACCGCTATCTGGGCTTCTCGATTGCGGTGGAATGGCTGATCATTATCTTGGGCGTCGCGTTCGTCGTGGCGCTCGGCGTGCTGACCGGCCGGCGGCGCGACCGCGCCGCGTTGCGATTACAGCGCGACGTTCACGTCGCGGATTCCGGGAGCTAGCACATGCACGAGCGTGACATCGCGACCGACCTTCGCGCGTGGTTCGAGGAATGGGCCCGGCTCGTGCGCGCCCACGACTTCGAGCGCGCGCGCGGCCTGTTTCACTCCGACGTTATCGGCTTCGGGACGCGCATGAGTGTCGTGAGCGGTCTCGATCATCTGGAGCGCGATCAGTGGCGCAACGTCTGGGGCACGATCGCGGATTTCCGTTTTCTGTTCGATGACCTGCACTGCGGCGTGTCGTACGATCGGCTCCAATCCTGGGCTGTCGTCCCCTGGACCTCGACCGGCTTTCTCGAGGACGGAGCCCCGTTCGATCGCCCCGGCCGCGCGACCGTCATCTTCACGCGAGATCGCGCCGCCGACCCGTGGCGCGCGCTCCACACGCACATCTCCCTCGCGCCCGGGACGCCTCAACATTCCTTCGGCAATCCGGCCCCATCTCCCCCTCTCCCAGCTTTGAGAGAGGGGACCGGGGGGTGAGCGCGTTCCCCAGCTAGAACGCAACTCCACACGTCTGCCCTGGCATCTGGCTCCAGCGCAGCAGTTCCTCGTACTCATCTTCATCGAGCGCGAACTGCGCGCCGCAATCCGGGCAGGTCACTATCCAGACGCAGTCCCCGCGCATTTCGCAGAGCTCCGTCACGTCGCCGAACAGCCCTTTCGAGCACAGGTGATCGCGGACGTGGTCGACGGGTGAGACGGTTGTCGTTGACATATCAGCCTCCTGAGGTGCGGGACAGTAACCATGCGCAGTCTATGACGATGCGTCATCAAACGCAACGTCGGCATAAATACGCGGAGATGACGACGCGCTGAGCGACGCGTTGGGAAGTCAGTCCGTTGCCCTCGTCGATCGGACGGCTGCCCGCGCCAGGCCATGTGACACTCCGGCACACGGTTGACACGCGCCCCGCACTGCCCTAAGATGGACGCAGAAGTAGAACAGATGTTCTACTTCCTGGTGAACCGCGGACGCATTCCGCGCATGCAGGGCCGAGCACATGCTGATTCGTCCTCACGAACGCTGGGTAATCCACGCCGACCTCGACGCATTCTTCGCCGCGGCGGAGACGCTGCGGCGGCCCGAGCTGGCGGGCAAGCCGGTCATCGTCGGCGGCTCGCCGCAATCGCGCGGCGTCGTCGCGGCCGCCAGCTACGAGGCGCGCGCCCACGGCGTGCGCTCGGCGATGCCGGTGGCCCAGGCCGTTCGCCTGTGTCCCAACGCCGTGATCGTCCGGCCGGATGGGGATTGGTACCAGCACCTGTCGCGACGCTTCCGTGACATCCTCGCGGAGTACTCCCCGCTGGTGGAGGTCGTCAGCATCGACGAGGCGTTTCTGGACGCGAGCGGCTCGGAACGGCTGTTCGGGGGCGCGGTCGAGCTGGCCCGCTCCCTGAAGACGCGCGTGCGCCGCGAGCTGGGTCTGGCGGTTTCGCTGGGCGTGGCGAGCAACAAGCTCGTCGCCAAGATCGCCTCCGATCTGGACAAGCCGGACGGCCTGCGGGTCGTGCGCCACGGGGACGAGGCGGCGACGTTCGCGCCGCTGCCGGTCGAGCGGCTGCCGGGCATCGGAGCCAAGGCAAGCGCCCAGCTGCGCGCGCAAGGCATCGAGACCCTCGGTCAACTGGCCGTCGCGCCGGACGTGCTGCTGCGGCCTGTGGCTGGCGGCGACATCGAGCGCCTGCGGCGCCGGGCGCGGGGTGAAGACTCCCGCCCGGTAACGTCGGAGCGCGACCCGCGCAAATCGCTCGGGCACGAGCACACCTTCGCGCATGACCTGACCGGCATGCCGGATCTGTCAGCGGCCCTCTACCGGCTATGCGAGGCCACCGGCGCTGACCTGCGGCGCTGCCAGCTTTACGGGACGACTGTCACGCTCAAGCTACGCTACGGCGACTTCACCACCGTGACCCGACAGCAGGCGCTGCGCCGCCCGACCGACGCGCATCAGGAACTGTTCCACCTCGCCAGCGCGCTGCTGGAGCGCGCGTTGAGCGAACGCCACGCGCCGGTGCGACTGCTGGGCGTGCGTGTGACCGGACTCACCAACGCGGCGCGGCAGCTTGGGTTGTTCGATGACGGCCTGCCGCGCCTTTCCCTGCTGAACCGCGCAATCGACCGGATCGCGGAGCGCGCCGGCGAGCCGCTGCTCGTCCCGGCCCGCTATGTGTCGCGTCTCTCCGGGGAGGCTTCCACGCCCTCCCGTCGAGTCGCGCTCGACACTTCCGGCGAACGAGAACGGAGGTTTTCACGATGACCGGCCAATCGTCGAAACGTCGCGGGAGCGGCGTGGCGCCGCGATCCCGCTGGGAGTGCCGCTGCAGCGATCCGCCGGTCCTGCTGGCGATGTACGAGCCGGGCGGGCAGGTGCAGATCAAGCTGCGCGATCGCTATTACCTGGCGTCCGGCTGCGTCCACGCCACCTGCCCGCGCTGCGGCGCGCGGCACATCCTCGACTTGCGTCCGGCTCCCGAGTCGGGCGAGTTGCCGCCCATCCCCGCGAGTGACGCGGGCTCCGGCTGGTTCTGACACCCAGCCCTCACAGCACCAGATGCTGTCCCTTTCCGTGAGAGCGCGGAAGCGCCACATCGCCGGCCGGTCCGGCCGGCTGGCGGGGCCCGCGCCTCCATCGCTGTCTCCCCGCCGACCCCGGACCGCCCCGCCCGTGGAGCGCAAGGACAATGGAAACTCAACGCGACTGGCTCACCGGCTATGAGCTGCAATCGCTCGGCGACTTCGAGCTGACGCCGGGACTCGATCGCGACCTGTCGCGCCGCGCGCTGGCGGCCCGGCGCGACCCCGGCGCCCGCGACGAGCTGTTCATCATGCTGGCAACCAAAATCGCCCGCTTCAGCAACCGGCTTCGGCGCTGGACCGCGCCGACCTGGGAGCTCGACGACGTGTTCCAGGAGACGTTTATCGCCTTCGATGACGTAATCACGGACTGGCGGCCGCTCGACCGCGACGGCCCACCGTCAGGCTTCGGGTACTACTTTCTCAGCGTCTTTGCCTACCGCCTGCGGGATCGCGTGACCGCGCTCGGCGATCCGCGCTGGGCGTCACGGTCGTCGGCGCCGCTGGCCAGCGTCGTGGACTCGCTCCCCGGCGACGACGATGTCGCGCTGAACGCGACAACGACCGCCCTGCTGGAGCAGATCTGTGGGCGGCTCAACGCCACCGACGCCGCGATCCTGCGTCATCGCGCGGCTGGGCTCGAGTTCGACACGGTTCAACTGCGGGGATCTGGCATCACGGCCAGCCGCCGCACCGTCTACCGCCGCTGGCGGCGGATCGTGACGATCGCGCGCGAAGTGCGCGGCGAGCAACGCGCCGCAAGCTGAGCAGGCGGTATGCTAGAAGCTGGCGACGAGCGTGGCTGAGTGCGGGGGCAGGCGTGAAGGCGATCGTCATCGGAGCGGGTGTGATCGGGTCCTCGCTGACCTATCGGCTGGCGCGGGCGGGCTGCACAGTGACGGTCATCGACCAGGCCGGCCCAGCGTACGGCACGACCGGCTATTCCTTCGCCTGGTTCAACGCCAACAGCAAGACGCCCCAGGACTACTTCGCCCTCAACCAGGCCGGCATGCGGGAACATCTCACGCTGCGGGATGAACTGGGCGCGGCGCCGTGGCTGCACGAGGGCGGCAACATGGTCTGGGCCGCTCGGGACGACGACGCCGGCGAGCTGGAAGCGCGGGTGGCGCGGCTCCAGTCGTGGGGCTACCCGGCGGAGTGGCTCGACCGTTCCGCGATGACCGCGCTGGAGCCGCGCGTGCTCATCGAGCCCGACATCGAGCAGGGCGCGCTCTTCCCGACCGAGGGTTGGATCGATGGTCCCGCGCTCGTCCGCCGCCTCCTCGATCTCGCCGTCTTCCACGGCGCGGTCACGCGCATCCCGGCCGAGGTCGTGTCAATCGACCAGCGGGGCGGGCGCGTCACCGGCGTCACTCTGGCGCATGGCGAACGTCTCGACGCGCACATCGTCGTCAACTGCGCCGGACCGGTGGCGGACTGCGTCGCGTCGCTCGCCGGCCGAGTGATCCCGCTGTCGCCGACGCTGGGGCTGACGGTGCGCGCCAGCGTCGATGACGTTGCCATCAGCCGCGTGATGCACGCCCCGCGCCTGCACCTGCGCCCCGATGCGGAGGGCCTCGTCATGCTGCACCACGGCGACGCGGACGACGGGGTGACGGCGGGTGACTCAGCGAACGCGTGGGTTGACGCGCTGCTCGAACGTGCCCGCGAGTACGTGCCCGAGTTCGGCGCCGTCCGCCTGTCGCGTTGGGCGATTGTGGCCCGCCCAATACCAGAGGACGAGCGCACGAGCGCCGGACTGCTCCACGCGTTGCCCGGCTACGCCGAGATCGTCACGCACTCCGGCGTTACGCTGGGGCCGTTGCTGGCGCGTCTCATCGCGACGGAGATTACGAGCGGCGAGGTCGATCCGTTGCTGGCGCCATTCAGCCCCGACCGCTGGCGCTGACACCGGGTCTCACGCGAAGCGGACGATGCCGTTGAGCGCCGGTCGCCACTGGCGCAGCCGTGGGCCCATCCCGAAGATGACGCGCGGCGTGTAGAGAAAGAGCCACGGGGCGTCGTCGCGCACGATGCGCGATACATCGCGGTAGATGGCTCGCCGGTCGGCGTCGTTGACTGTTGCGGCTGCGGTGTCGATCAGTCGATCGACGGCTGGGTTGGCGTACCCCTGCCACCAGAGGCCACGCTCGCCTGAATGCAGCTTTTCCCGCAGCACGCGATAGGTGCTGAGCGGTGAGGAGTCGAAGAAGCAGCCGTCAGCGATCTGCCTGGCGCGCACCATCGCCGCGTAGGCGGGACGGTCTCCGGACAAGCGGGTCTGAAGGCGCACTCCAATCTCCGCGTAGTCAGACGCAAGAGATTCGGCGAGAGCCCGAGATTCGTCGGGCAGCCGCTCCGGCACGTCGAGCGTCAATTCCAACCCGTCCGCATGCCCTGCCTCACGCAGCACGTCGCGCGCCCGCCCGGTGTCGTGAGGGTAGGCGGGAATGCCTGGATCGTATCCCGCGTGCAGGGCTGATAATGGCCCGTTGACCCGTCGCGTGGCGCCACCCAGCGCGTCCCGCATGAACCGGTCGACGTTCGCCCCGTAGTTGAGCGCCTGTCGAACCCGGAGGTCGACGCACGGGCCGGTCGCGCAGTTGAGCAGCACCGCGACGCAGGTGCTGATGTCTGCCCCTGTCGTCGACGTTCCGGTCGCGCCTTCGACCACGCGTTGACCTTCGACTCCGATGTCGGTAGCCAGTTCGACTGAGCCGTCAGCGACGAGCATCGCCCGCGCCAGAGCGTCCGGCTCTGCTTGCCAGCGGATTGATGGGTACGGCGCTTCCCCGTTCCAGTGGCCGCGGATTGCCTCCATCGCCGCCCAGCTATCGCCGTGCGCGATGATCCGGTACGGCCCCGTGCCCGGCGTCTCGGGTCCGGCAAGGTTGGCTCGGGCCGTCGCGGCGGGAATGATGGCGATGTCCACCAGCAGGTCGAGCAGGTCCGCCAGCGGCCGCTGGGTGACGATGCGCAGATTATGGGGGCCGGTCGCTTCGAGAAGGGCGTCTCCCAGATAGTTGGAAAGCACGCCCTGCGTTGCCATCTCGCCGGGGGACTCGGGATCGCCCACGCGTTCGATGCTGCCGACCACGTCATCCGCCGTCAGCCGTCGCCCATCCGAAAATGAGACGTCCTCGCGCAACTGGACAGTCCAGGTTCGCGCGTCAGGCTCGCACGACCATGCGCGCGACAGCGCGGGCACGAACCGTCCGGCATCGTCGCGGCACACGAGGGTGTCGTAGACGGCGTAGCGCAGGCTGAGCTGATCGCGGCCGTCGGTGTTGACGTGCGGATCACCCGGCGATACGCGCGCCTGGGCGATTCGCAGCGCCGCTCCATGCTCGGGCACGGCTGGTCCTCTCGGTGAGCGCTCCGGCGCACATGGCCCGACGCTTCAGTCGTTCTGCCCGAGCCTGGCGATGGCGGCGTCGAGCCGCTCCACTGTGCGCTGCTGGCCAACGACGCGCAGCGTCTCGAACAGCCCCGGTGACGCGGTGCGGCCGGTGACGGCCACCCGGATTGGCATGAAGAGCTGCCCTGCCTTGAGTCCGAGCTCCCCGGCAAGCGCCCGCAGCTGTTCTTCGATCGCCGCCTCGTCGTCGACGCCAGTGGCGGAGACGATGTCCCGCGCGCGCTGGAGCGCGAGGACGACGTTGGCCGGCTCCGTGTTCTTCTGGATCAGGGACGCGGCGTCATACTCGTCCACGTCCGTGAAGAAGAAGCGCGTCAGGTCCGGCGCCTCGCCGAGCAGCTTCATCTTGTCCTTGATCAGCGCGATCGCTTCGCGGGCGTGGGCGTGTGCCGCCGAGCCTTCCGGCGCGTCGCCAACGAGTCCGGCGCGCCTGAGCCACGGCATGCAGCGCCGGGTCAGGTCGTCCAGCTCGATGATGTGGTTGATGTAGTGCTGGTTAAACCACAGCACCTTGTCGTAGCTGAAGCGCGACGGACTCGGGTTCACGCGCCACAGGTCGAACTTTCCCAGCAGCTCGTCGACGGTCGGGAAGACCTCCTGGTGATCGTCGTACGACCAGCCCAGCAGCATCAAATAGTTGCGCAGCGCTTCGGGCAGGTAGCCCTGCTCCCTGAAGGCCAGCGCCGACGCGGCGCCCTGCCGCTTGGAGAGCTTGCCCCTGCCGTCCTGATTGAGAATGACGGGGGTGTGGAAGATGAGCGGCGACTCCCAGCCGAACGCCTCGTAGAGCATGATGTGCAGCGGCGCGGACGGCAGCCACTCGTCGCCGCGGGTAATGTGGCTGATTTCCATCAGATGATCGTCGATCACGACGGCGAGGTGGTAGGTCGGGAAGCCGTCCGACTTGAGCAGCACGGCGTCTTCCAGCAGGCGATTCTCGTAGCTGACCGGGCCGCGCAGCTCGTCCTGCACGATCGTGACGCCATCCAGCGGAATCTTCAGGCGGATGACGGGCACGATGCCCTCGGCCCGCTTCGCCGCCCGTTGCTCGTCGTTCAGCGTCCGGCAGTGGCGGTCGTACCCCGGAGGTTGCCTGCTGGCAATCTGTTGGGCCCGCACGGCGTCCAGCCGCTCGGGCTGGCAGAAGCACTCGTAGGCATGACCGGAATGGAGCAGCGCGCGCGCCTCTTCCTGATACAGCGGCAGCCGCTGTGACTGGAAGTACGGGCCGTGCTTGCCACCGGCGTCCGGTCCCTCGTCCCAATCCAGCCCCATCCAGCGCAGCGCGCTGGTGATGCTCGCGATGCTTTCCTCCTGGTAGCGCTTCTGGTCGGTGTCCTCGATGCGCAGAACGAACGCGCCGCCGTGCTGGCGGGCGAACAGCCAGGTGAAGAGCGCCGTGCGGACGCCGCCGATGTGCAGATCACCGGTGGGGCTGGGCGCGAACCTAACCCGCACTGGACGTTCCGTTCCGGCTGATCCTCGCGGGGTCTGTGTCATGAAGTTTCGTTGTCCTCCCCGTTCACGTTTCGACCTGTCAGTCTAGCACGCGGCGCCTGCCCCAATATCCCGCGAGGGTATTGCGACCCCTGGACCGTTTCCATGCCGGCGGTTCTGGATTGTCAGATGCTGACCGGGGTTTGCACGGACGCCCCTGAATGAGCCTGTGGCACAATCGTGCCTGAGCACTTTTCAGCCGCGGCGCACCATGGCCGCGCGGTAGAGGCACGACACATGCAGATTGAAATCGGAATCGATCCGGTCATCTTCGAGGTGGCTGGGATGGAGTTCCGCTGGTACAGCCTGGCGATCATGGTCGGCATCTTCGTCGGCGTCTGGTTCACCAGCCGTGAGTTTCACCGCAAACGCCTTGACGAGACCAACTTCGGCAACATCGCCATCATCGGCGTCGCCAGCGGCATCCTCGGAGCGCGGCTGTTCCACGTCATGGATCGGATGGGTCACTACCTCGACCATCCGACACAGATCCTGAATTTCCAGTCGGGCGGGCTGGCGATCTACGGCGCGGTCGTCGGCGGCTTCATTGGCGTCGTCGTGGGCTGCACGATCTACAACGTCCCAGTGCTGCCAGCCATCGACGCGGTCGCGCCTGGCCTGCTGCTGGCCCAGGCCGTTGGTCGCTTCGGCTGCATCGTCAACGGGGACGCGTGGGGGGCGCAGACCGACGCGCCTTTCGCCTTCATTTACACCAACCCGGACTCGTTCATCCCCAACCGGCTGCTGAACGTGCCAACGCATCCGTATCCGGTGTACGACATGGCGATGAACTTCGCGATCTTTGGCCTCGTCATGGCGTTGCGCACGCGCGGTCTGCCAAATGGCGCGCTGTTCGCCCTGTTCATCTCGCTCTACGCGTTCGGACGCTTCTTCATCTCGTTCGTGCGCGAGGAGCGCGTCTGGTTCTGGGGACTCCAGGAGGCCCAGGTCATGTCGATCGCCGGCCTCGTCGCGGGGGCGCTCGCGCTCGCGTATCTGATGCGACGACGAACCGGTGACGGCGCATTGCAGTTGGAGACCAGCGGCTGATCGACCGGCGGAAGCCCAGCATGATCGTGCTACAATCCTCGCTATTCGACGTTCACGGTCTTGCTTGCCGGACCCCAGCGCCCGGCTGTCATATGGACACACGTCGCCGCCCCGTAAATCAGCGGCCACGGCAAACTGGAGTTCCTCAGCGTGTCAGGATTTGCTAACTCCCTCATTGGACTGACGCTCGGTGGCTACTCGATCCGGCGCATGATCGCTCGCGGCGGCATGGGAATCGTGTACGAGGGCACCCAGGAGTCGTTGGGCCGCCGCGTGGCGGTCAAGGTGCTCTATCCGCACCTCGGCGAGGATGAGTCCTTCCGTGATCGCTTCCAGCGGGAGGCCCGCGCGATCGCCCAGCTGCGCCATCCCAACATCGTCGGCGTGATCGACTTCGGGGCCGACCAGGGCTTCTTCTTCATGGCGATGGACCTGATCGACGGCCCGAGCCTGCGCGACGAGCTGACCCGGCGTCACGCGCAGAGCAAGCCGTTTTCCACCGAAGATTCGCTGATCATCATCGGCAAAGTCGCCGCGGCCCTGTCGTACGCGCACAACCGGGGGTTCGTGCACCGCGACGTCAAGCCCGCGAACGTAATGCTGGACTCCAGCGGCGATGTCTTCCTGACTGACTTCGGGCTCGTCAAGCTGGCGGACAGCCAGAACGTGACCGTAGCCGGCATGATCGTCGGAACACCCGAGTACATGGCGCCGGAACAGTCCGCCGGGGTCGCGGACGTCACGCCGGCGGCGGACCAGTACTCGCTCGCGATCCTCTCGTATCAGCTGCTCGTTGGGCGTGTGCCGTTTACCGCGCCCACTCCAGTCGGCGTGATACAGAAGCACATCACTGAGCCGCCACCGCCGCCGCACACCATCATCCCGACCTTCCCCGCGGATGTCGAGCGCGTTCTGATGCGCGGGCTGGCGAAGGAGCCGTCCGAGCGCTACCCGTCCGTGGACACGTTCTTTCGGGAACTGCAGGACGTGTCCCTCGCGACGCTCCCGGCGGCTGCCGTCATCCCGACAACCGCGCCCGATCCGGGGGTCGCGGGAGCGACGCCGGCTGCCGTCGTCACCACCCCGACAGGTCAGCCCGCCGAACCATCACAGGTAACGGAGGCGACCCTTCCGCAGCATGATCCCGATCAGGTCACGGCGTCGACGCCGCTCCTGGCCGCGTCAGCAGCGGGGTTGGCGGCAAGCGTGGTTTCCTCCACCGGCGCCGTGGTGGCGGATGCGCAGGCGCCTCCACCGGTTGGCGACGCCAGCTCGGGAGGATATGGACCCCCGTCCACCGCCGTCCCCGTGCGAGGGGACGCGGCAGGCAGGAGCCGCGTCCCGCTCGTCGCGGCGGTCGTCGCGCTCGCCCTGATGCTGCTGGTTGGCGGAATCGCGGTCGCCTCGATCTTCGGCGGCGGGGACGATCCCGAGGACCCGGCAGCGGCGGCAGCCACCACGACGTCCGAGGCGGCTGGGACCCAGACGGCGGACGCCGAGGCGACCAACGCCGTCGTCCTGGTTGAGGCAACACCAACCGATGTCGCGGTCGAGCAGGACACGCCAACGGCAACCGCGACCCTGGAACCGACGCCTACGGAGCGTCCCACGCAGCCACCGTCGCAACTCACGCCAACGCAGACCCGGCGCGTTATCCCCTCGCCCACACCGTTCGTGATCAACCCGATCACGCCAACGCCGTCACCCACTCCGGTGTTGCTCGGCGATATCCCCGGTCCGGCCGCGGAAGTAGAGCTGCGAAATTACATGAGTGTGCCGACCTGGATCGAGCTGGTTGGTGTGGGCTCGTTCGTCGCACAGCCGAATGAATACGTCTGGCGCGCCGTGCCGGCGGGAACGTGGTCATACGTGCAGCGAGCCGACGGCTATCTCCCGCTGGAGGGACAGATCACCTGGGAGGAAGGCGGCAGCTACTTCTGGGAGTTCTATGACAACGCCGAGGTCGAGATCGTCGAGATTCAGAACAACCTCGAAGTGCCGATGACGCTTGAGTTCGACGGCTGGGGCGAAATGTGGGTGGACGCGCGCTCCACGTCGACCCGCGCGTTCCCGGCCGGGGTATACGAGTACTCGTTCCGTGCTGAGGGGTACAACGACTTCACCAGCACTGTCACGATGGACGCGGGCGCCCGCACGACCTGGCCGTTCAACCCATCCTGATTCCGGTTTCGGCAATGCGAGCGGGTTGTTGGCTCGACCATGACGCCCGCCCATGGGAGCACGAGCGCGCCCGCGGCGACGGACCCGTGCTCATGTGGCAGTCGACATCTAAGGGACGATGTCCGTCTCGTTGCCGGATGCCTGCCAGTGACAGCAGACGGCCGGGCCCGTGCTACAATCGACGCGCTCATTGCATACGGTTCTCTGGGTTCGTTGAGTTAAGCCCAGTGGCACGCCCATAGACCTGGACGACCGCGCGGTGTGGCAACTGCCTCGGACTGGAGTCATGGCGCGTGTCTGGATTCGCGACCTCGTTGATAGGTCTGTCGCTCGGCGGGCACACGGTGCGGCGCGTGATCGCCCGTGGCGGCATGGGCATCGTCTGCGAGGGCATCCAGGAGTCGCTCGGGCGACGCGTCGCCATCAAGGTCATGTACCCCCACCTCAGCGAAGACGCCACGTTCCGGGAGCGGTTCCAGCGGGAGGCGCGCGCGATCGCCCATCTGCGTCATTCCAACATCGTCGGCGTGATCGACTTCGGGGCCGACCAGGGCTATCACTTCATGGTCATGGAGCTGATCGACGGTCCGAGCCTGCGCGATGAGCTGGCCCGCAGGCACGAGCAGGATCGGCCACTGTCCGCTGAGGACTCACTGGCGATTCTTGGCGCCATCACGTCCGCGCTGACGTACGCGCATCAGCGCGGCATGATCCATCGCGATGTCAAGCCCGCAAACGTCATGCTGGACGAGCATGGCGACGTTTTTCTGACCGACTTCGGGCTAGTCAAGCTCGCGGACCCGCAGAACGTGACGATTACCGGCATGATCGTTGGGACGCCGGAATACATGGCGCCCGAGCAATCCATGGGGACCGCCGATGTGACGCCCGCCGTCGACCAGTATTCGCTGGCGGTCGTGGCGTATCAGTTACTGGTCGGACGGACGCCGTTTACGGCGCCAACGCCGGTGGGAGTGATCCAGAAGCACATCAACGAGTTGCCGCCGCCGCCGCATACGATCGTGCCGACGTTTCCCCGGGCGATCGAGCGCGTGCTGGCGCGCGGACTGTCGAAAGACCCGGGTGACCGGTATCCGTCGGTCGATGCCTTCTTTCGCGAGTTGACGAGCGCGACCCGCGCGGCGCTGCCTGCCTCGCCTCCCGAGTCCGCGGCAGCGCGTGTCCCCGCGCCTCCCTGGCCGTTGGAAACGACCGTCGTCGTGCCGGACGACGGAGAGCCCGACGGACGTGTGGAACAAACCGCGTCAACCCGCCTCATTGACGCCGAGCTGGACGATGCTCCTGCTCTTCGTGTCACGCCATCGGCGATGGCCGTGCCCATGGCAGGCGGGGCCGCGCATGAGTCGCTGCCACCCGCGTCTGCGCGATCTGTTGCGTCATCGGCTGGATCCGGCGGCTATCGTCAGCTTCCGCCTGATTTCTTCGGCGCCGAGGGCTCGCCGGAACGAGGGCGCATGCCGATATACTTCGCGATCGCTGCTGTGGCGCTCATGCTCGTTGCGGTCAGCGTAGCGACGACCCTGTACGTGCTGGGGCGGGACGGGTCGCGACGAAGCGGAGCAGACTCGACGTCGACGGCGTTGGCGGCGATACCGCCGGCCGCGAGCGCCGAACCGACGCAGGCAGTGATCCTGGTCGGCGCGACGCCAACGAACGCGGCGGCCCGGTCGGCGACACCATCCGCTGCGCCTGCGAGCACGCCATCGGCGCCGATGACAGCCACGGCTCGCGTCGTTGGCACGGAGGCGCCGACGGCCACACCAACCACGGCGTCCGTTCGTATTCACAGTCCGACGCCGACGCGCATCGTGCTTGCTCCTGTTATGCCGACAGTGGCTGGCGATTCCGTGCCAGAGGGGTGGACGCAGCTTATCTATGATGAATTCGAAGGCCCGACAGAGTTTTATATTGGCGAATCTTCAGGTGGTAGTGGAGGAACGTACTCTCTGCAGGACGGGCTGTACCGCGTCTCCGTTCCGGAGAATCGCTGGCAGACATCAAGCGCCGTGTGGCTTGACCCGATGTCAGACGGTTTCATTTTCGCTCGTGTGTCGTTTGAGGGGGATGGACGGGCGGGTTTGTCCGTTCGATATCGACGTGAAGACGATGGCACGGCCTCGTACTACATGTGCTGGCTGTCATCCGTGGGTGGAGCAGGTTGTCACCAGGTCGAACATGGCGAGTTCACGCACTTGTCCAGCGTCGAGCAGGGAACCATCGAGCTACGATCGATCAATACGCTTGCGATTCAGGTCGACGGGACCTACATGACCCTCAAGGTCAACTCCGATGACGTGCTGATCGCCGTTGACGTAGGCGCCGAAGTCGGGTACTGGGGCATGTACGCTGAAAGCTTCTCCGGTGAGCTAACGGCCTGGTTCGATGACGTGCAGTTGCTCGTAAGGGCTGAATAACCCAGAGCGTGTCTGACTCACATCCGCGATGTGGGCAGGGCTCCGTCTCATAGGAATAAGGACGCCAGCGGCGCGATCCGCTGGCGTCAAGTGATCACCAGGGTCGTTGACTACGCGTCTTCGGTTGATCGGACCGGCGCGTCGTCGGACGCCTCCGGGGGAGCCAGCAACTCCTCGGCCTCGCTCTCCGACTCAGCCGTTGACTGCGGCGCATCGGCCTGCGCCCCGCGGGACCGGCGTGGCTTCCTGGCGGCCTCTTCCTCCTGCAACGCCCGGCGCAGGATCTTGCCGGTGCCGGCCTTCGGCAGCGACTCGCGGAACTCGATCAGCCGCGGAATCTTGTACTTCGCCAGATGATCGGCGCAGAACTGGAGCACCTCGCGCCGGTCGAGCGACTCGCCCGGCCTGGCGACGATGAAGGCCTTGACGACCTGCCCGCCGACCGGGTGCGGCACGCCGACGACGGCCGCCTCCAGCACTTTCGGATGCAGGTAGAGCACCTCTTCCACCTCGCGGGGATAGATGTTCTCGCCGCCGGTGATGACGACGTCCTTCTGACGGTCGACGATGCTGAAGAAGCCGTCCTCATCCATGATGCCGATGTCGCCGGTGTAGAGCCAACCGTCATCGGATAGCACGGCCGCCGTGTCCTCCGGACGCTTCCAGTAGCCGCGCATGACCTGTGGACCGCGCACGGCGATCTCGCCCCGCTCGCCCTGCGGCATGGGCTGACGGGTCTCCAGGTCCACGATGCGACACTCGGTGTTCGGCACGGGAACGCCGACCGTGCCGTTGCGGGCGCGGCCGTCCAGCGGGTTGCAGTGTGTCACCGGCGACGACTCGGAAAGCCCGTACCCCTCGACCAGATGCCCGCCGGTGATTTCCTCGAAGCGCCGTTGCACCTCACGCGGCAACGGAGCGCCGCCGCTGATGCAGTAGCGGATCGACTTGAGTGCCTGCTGCCGCTCGTCATTGTTCTCGGCGGCGCCGTTGATCGCCGTGTAGAGGGTTGGCACTCCAGGCAGCAACGTCGGCTGGTACTTCGTAATCTGCTCCATCACGTCAGCAATCTCGAAGCGCGGCACCAGCACAGTCGTCGCTCCCAGGTGCGCCGCGAAGTGCAGGCACAAGGTCACGCCGTAGGAGTGGAAGAACGGCAGGATCGCCATCAGCGTCTCCTCGCCTTCGCGCAGGTCGGGAACCCAGGCGCGCACCTGCATCGTGTTGGCGATCAGGTTCCGGTGTGTCAGCATGGCCGCCTTCGGGAGCCCGGTCGTGCCCCCGGTGTACTGAAACGAGGCCAGATCCCCCGGAGCGATCGCCACCCGCGGATCGCTCGACGACGCGCCGCCGATGAACTTGCGGAACGCATGGATGCCCGCCTTCGGGTCATGCGGAACCTTGATCATCTCCTTGCGGTACTTCAGCGGATAGAGCAGCCGCTTGACCGTTGGCAGGTAGTCGTGGGGGCCGGTGACGATGGCGACATCGACTTCCTTGCGCTCGACGATCGGGCCGACGCGGTCCCAGACGCGGTCCAGCGCCACGATGACGCGCGCCCCGGAGTCGGCCGCCAGTTGGGAGATCTCCCGCTCGACGAGCAACGGTGAGAGCGCGGCCACGACTCCGCCGGCCTTCATGATGCCGAAGTGTGCGATGGGGAACTGCGGCAAGTTTGCCAGCACGACCAGGACCGGATCGCCCTTCTTCACGCCGTGCTCGATCAGACGGTTGGCGAACATCGAGGAGAGCCGGTCCAGCTCCTTGAACGAGATGTGCATCCCGTAGTAGGTGTACGCGGTGCGGTCGGGATAGCGTTGCGCGGCGTCACGCAACAGATCAGGGATCACCGAGTCCGGAAACGTCAGGCTCTCCGGCGTTCCGGCCGGGTAGTGGCTGACCCATGGCCTTGGCGTCTCCTGTGTCCGTGCGGCGTGATCGACGCTGGTGGGTTGCCCACTGACTGTCATGCGGTCCTCCTGCTGCGATCGGCGACAGGCGCCGAACGTGGAATGCTGGTCCGCCGGGATAAGCGGAGATCATCTGGAGCGCATCTGTGTTGCTGACAGATAGATCCGTTATTCAAACACTAACGCCGGATCGGGGCCACGTCAAGTCGTGCCCGTGCCGTCGGACGCGCGCCACGTTGTCGCGGCGCGCGCCATCAGGGGGCGATTACCTTCAGCGCGCGCGGCAGCAGAGAGAACGTTACGGGAGTCGACCCGAGGTCGCTGCCGTCGGCCCTGGCCGGCAGCGGGCTCCGGCTCTCGATGCGCACGGTGGACGACCGGTAGGCGTCGATGCGGGGCGTGTAGCGCGTGCGGCCGGCCGCGATCGACATGAGATAGAAGGCCAGGCCGAACCTGCCGAAGCGCCGGAAGACCCGCACGTCGAACAGGCCGTCGTCGACCCGCGCGTCGGGCGCGACGGTGAGCCCGATTCCGGTGTATGGCCCGTTGGCAACCGTCACCAGCAGCGAGCGCGTCGTCAGCACGCGGTCATCGAGGTGCATGATCATGCGAGCCGGTCGATAACGCAGCACGGTGCGCACGGCAGACAGCGCTCCCGCGACGCGCTCATCTTCCATGCGCTGTATCTCGCGGAAGACCGGCGCGATCATGCCGACCGAGCCACATTCGAAGAAGAGTTGCCCGTTCGCGCGCCCGACGTCGATGGCGCGCGCGCGACCGGCGGCGAGCACCGCCGCGGCCGCGTCGAGATCGCGCGGTATGTCGAGCATGCGGGCCACGTTCATGACGCTGCCGAGCGGCAGGATGCCCAGCGCGGTCGTCGTCCCGATCAGCTCACCAGCGACAAGACCGACCGTGCCGTCGCCTCCGGCGGCAACAACCGCGCGGCAGCCGCGAGCGACGGCGTCGCGAGTCAGCTCGCGGGCGCGGTCCGCGCTGGGCGCCTCGACGATCTCCGCGCTCAACCCACGCCTGGCAAGCAGTTCGCGCAGGTCGCCGGCGGTAACCCGGGGTGAGGCGATGCCAATCTTCGTGCCGGCGTTTGGATTGAGGATTACCCGAACAGTCATGGTCCCCCGAGAGTCAAGCCAATCCAGCCGTGACGGGCGCCGCTGGAGCCGGAGGAGGCGTCACCCTCCGGCTGACGCAACGCGCGCCGCGTGCCAGCGTTGTCCGGAAGCCACGGCGCCCGGCGCGCACGGCGCCGCTTGCCGGTTCCGGACCATGGCCGTACGATGCGCGGCAGGCAATGCGAGAGCACGCACCGGCAGGGAGGTCAGGGTGGGACGCGAGCCGCGCTTCGGCATCTGCATCGATCAGAATCTGACGTGGGATGAGACGGTCAAACGTTGGCAGTACTACGAGCGGCTTGGCTTCGACAGCATCTGGGACTGCGACCACTACGTTCAACCGAGCCAGCCGCAAGGACCGTACTTCGAGGGCTGGACGTTGCTGGCGGCACTTGCCACCGTGACGGAGCGGGCCAGGATTGGCGTGCTGGTCTCCTGCAACACCTTTCGCCACCCAGCGTTGCTGGCCAAGCAGGCGGTCGTCGTCGATCACGTCTCGAACGGGCGGCTGGATCTGGGGATCGGCGCGGGCTGGTACGTGCCGGAGCACCAGATGTTCGGCATCGATTTCCCGGAGCCGAAGGAGCTGGTGGCCCGCTTCCGAGAGGCGGTGGAACTGGTCGACCAGTTTCTGCGTAACGACACGACGACCTACGACGGCACGTACTACCAGCTTGCCAGCGCGCCAAACCGTCCCGGACCGGTGCAGCAGCCCCGGCCACCGCTGGTGCTCGGGGCGCACGGCCCGCGCATGCTGGGCATCGTGGCGGAGTACGCCGACACGTGGAACTCGCATGGCACAGTCGCGGAGCTGGGCGAGCGCAACCGCATTCTCGACGAGCACTGCGC
>DATKCN010000316.1:0-5596 GCA_035513175.1 Thermomicrobiales bacterium | reverse complement strand
GACCCCACCCCACCCCACCCCCCGGCCCCCTCCCCCACGGGGAGAGGGGGAGATTGGGGATTGCCATTGATTGGGATCGGCAGTGAGGCCCTAGACATCGTCACCCCCTCTCCGCGCCGGGGTGCGGCAGCACTTGAGGGGGCCGGGGGGTGTGGTCCGCGCAGTACACTCTGCGCTGGAGGGAATGCATGAGCGAGGAGCAGGCGGACAGCCAGGGCCGCGTGGCGCCGCCAGTGAGCCAGCTGGAGGACGTGCCGCCGGAGGAGTGGGGCTACTGGACGGCGCAGGCGTGGGCCGGGTGTGGGGTGGTGCTGTCGTTGGTGCTGGCCATGTTCCTGCCGCTGGTCCTGGCGGCCACGATCGGTGAGACGACCGGCAAGCTGGTCGGCTTCGCGGTGTCCGGCTCCGTCGCGCTCGTCAGCATCGCGGTCATCTCGCGACTGACGTACCGCAAGCGGCAGGAACGGCGCGAGGTGCTGCGTCTGGTGCGGGCCGAGCGCGCGAGCGCGCCGGACGTGGAGGAGGCGCGCTAGCGGTCGTATCGTCCCGACCGCCGGGTGACTTCGTATACTTAAGCAGGCTTGTGCCGAACCGCCGCGTATTGCAGATCTTCGACCGAGCGGTCTCCCAGAAATATGGGTATGCAAACACGACGATCCGCGTACATCCCAATTGCCCCATGCAGCCGTATATCAAGGCACGAGGCGTATGGGAGCGTCGAACGGGCGCAAACCGGATGAGCGAGCAGCCACGCCGGATACTCCCGACGCGTCTCAACGCGGCGCCGCCCGAAGCCGTCGCATCGACGGATGAGGAACTGGTGCGGCGGGTGCGTCACGGCGACACGGCGGCGCTGGAGGCGTTGTACGGGCGCTACGCGCGGGTGGTGTTCTCCTTCGCGGTGCGCATCGTCGGTGACGGGCCGACCGCCGAGGAGATCTTACAGGAGGCATTCGTCCGCACCTGGCGACAGGCGGGGACGTTCCGGACAGTGCGCGGGAACTTCGCCAGCTGGCTGCTGAGCATCACGCACAATCTCGCGATCGACGAGCTGCGCCGGCGCCAGCGGCGCCCGCGGCGGGTCGATGGCCCTGACATCAGCGAGACGCTGTACGGGCTGGTCGACGAAGCGACCAACGTCGAGGAAGCCGCTGAAGCGAGCGCGTTGCGTGACCGTATCGGCGTCGCGCTGGGGATGTTGCCGGAACCGCAGCGCGTGGCCGTCGAGCTGGCCTATTTCAGCGGCTTGTCGCAACGCGAGATCGCGGCCTACCTGCGGGAGCCGCTGGGAACGATCAAGACCCGGCTGCGGCTGGGGATGCAGAAATTGAAGATCACGCTTGCTGATGAGCGTGGTGAATATGAGACGTAGGGTATACAGGTGGATCGCATGGGACATGCGTTCATACACGGAGAGATGAACGAGACGTCCGAGGGGGAAGATCTCGACACGGACGGGCACGTCAACCGGCTCCTGGCGGGGTACGCGCTCGGAGCCCTCGACCGCGACGAGATGGAACTGGTCGCGCGCCACGTCCAGGGGTGCGTGTCCTGTCGCGCGGAGCTGGCGGAGCTGGAGTCGGTCACGGGTCTGCTGGCCTATGCCGTGCCCCCGTTGCCGGTGCCGGTGCGCGCGCGCGCCGGGCTGCTGGCCAAGCTGGACGCGGTCGGCACCACCAACGCCGAGCAGATGGTCGTCCTGCGGCGGCCTGCCCGCTCGCCCGGCGACGCCTTCCCGGCAGCGCGCGTGCGGCGCTTCGCGGCGTTTGTCGCCCTGCCGATCGTGATGGTGCTGGCGGTGGTGCTGGTCATGGGCGAGATCATCAGCGACCAGCAGGACGAGCTGCGCACGACCCAGGAGGAAAAGAACGACTCGCACCGGGTGCTGACGAGCGCGGGCGTTGACGATCCACGCTTCATGACAGACTTCGTGACCGTGCCGAATGTGGGGGGCGCCGCGATGGGCCGGCTGTTCCTGGACTGGGAGGCCAACACGGCCATGATCGTCGCGAAAGACATGCCGGCGATCGGGGAGCAGCAGCAGTACGTCGTCTGGTTCCGGCTCCAGGAGCCGCACGAGTACGCCCGCGCGGGCGTGCTGCAGATCGACGCGCAGGGCCGCACCCAGCTTACTCTCGAACCGGCCGACCCGATCATGGCCTATGAGGCGCTGGTCATCACGATCGAGCTGGACGCCGATGCCGCCTCACCGGCCGGCCCGGAAGTCATGACTGCCGGCATGCTGCCGGAGAATCTGCAGGTCGTGCCGTAGCGGAGCGTGGAAAGAGCCGAAACCCGTCGGCCGGCGCCATCTCCGTTCACTGTCAGAGCCACGACCGATCGCGTGGCGTCTTTCAGCTCGCGGGCGCTTCCCCGGTCCCAGGCGAGAGTGGCGCAACTTCCGGTTCCCGGCGCTTTCTGCGACTGAGCGCGAGCGTGAGCACGGCCAGTGGAAGCGCCAGTCCGAGCAGGCGATACATGGTCGAATAGTCGTTTGTGAGCACGAGCAGCAGCCCGGCGACAGCCGCGCCGATCGCCAGTGACACCTCAGAGCCTGCCGACCGTAGCGACATGATCCCGCCACGAGCGGAGGGGAAGGAATCCAGCAGGAGCACGCTCTCCGCGACGGTCATTCCAGCCCCGGCCATCGATAGCACGATGACGAAGAGGAACATGCCCCATTGATCGTCGATCAGTCCCGCACACATGAAGTTGACGAAGAGCACGACGATCGACGCGACGAAGAGCTGGCGAGGCGAGATGAGCCTGGTCATGAGTGGCATGACGTTGGTGGCGACGAAGAACACCCCCCCAATGACGACGAACAGCAGGCTCAGGCGGTTGGCGTCGAACCCATATGATGTGACGGCGTACGCGCCGAGATAGACGAGTGCGCTGTACCAGGCGACGCCGCGCACGACGTGGCCGGCGAGCAGCCAGTCCGTCTCCCAGTTGCCGAGCACGTGCCGGTAGTGCCGCGCATAGTCGTGAACGCTGAACGTCGCCGGCGCGATGACTTGTGTGGGAAGCCAGAGCGACCCACCGCCGATCGCGATGGTCGGCACGATGAGGGCTGCGACGGCCCAGCGCCAGCCAAACGCGGCATCGATCTGGGCCAGGATAGGGAGGCCGATCACGAACGCGAGCGCGGTGGCGGCGAGTATGAGCCCGACGACCTGGTTGCGCTTGCGTGGGTCCGGAAACAGATCTCCCGCTGCGGCCAGGCAGACCGGCATGATGAAGGCGGCGCCAACGCCAGCCATCAACCGTGCCGGGAACATCCAAACGAACGTGGGAGCCAGAGCCAGGCAGATGGAGCCTGCCAGGAGCAGTCCCGCGCCAAGCCGCAGCAGCCTGCCGCGACCGAAGCGATCTATCCAGGGCGTGATCAGCAGGGCGGTAACGCACGTTGCCAGAGCATGCAGCGTCGCCAGCTGACCGACCACCGCGTCTGATGTGGAGAAATCAGCCGCAATGGACTTCAACACAGGGGTGAGCAACAGAACGTTGACGGACCACATGAATCCGCCAGTGGCGAGCAGAGTGACGAGCCCGATGGAACGTAGCATGGCTGTCCTCACCAGTCAGGGTTGCGTTGCTCAGACGAGCGCCATCAGGCTGATAGCAGCGGCGCCACTCATCAATCCGATGCCAAGCGGCGCGCTCAACTGGCGGCCCCAGGGCATGTTCTTCTCGACGGCCATGACTCCCCCGAGCAGCAGCATCCAGAACAGGCTGCCCATGCCGACCACGAACATTACCAGCATCAGCGACCAGCAGCAGCCGACGCAGAAGACGCCGTGGTGGATGCCGAGCAGCAGCGACTGTCGTTCCTCATCACGACCCCGCCAGCGCGCGCTGATGAACGAGAGCGGTGAGCGGCAGGCGTCCAGGCAGTGATGTTTCAGTGGCGTGAACTGGTACGAGCCGGCCACCAGCAGGACAGCGGCGCCGATCACCCATTCGTGCTGACCGAAGGCCGGGGAGCGGCTGACGATCTGATGCACGCCGAGGTCCGCGAGATAGGCGGCGATCCCGAACAGCGTCCATACCGCCAGGTAGCCCGCGATCAGCAGCGCAACCAGGCGCGCCCCATCGGGTCGCGAGGCCGTCATGCGCCGGAAGAGCGCGATCAGCGGCAGGCTGGTCGGCAGCATCATCGCGATCGTCATGAGCGTCCAGCCACCGACGTACACCAGCAGCAGGCCGCCATTGCGACCGAGATCGAGCTCCGCCAGGCTGTGATGGCTCAGGTAGCGCGACCACGGCGAGAGCCCCCAGAGTGCCAGCGACAGCCATGCCAGCGCCACCAGTCCGAGCATGAGCGGCAGGAAGAGGCGGTTCTCCTGAGCAGTCCACATCGCGAACCTCCGCTGAACGCATGGCGCGGGACGCTGGCCGCCACGCGCCGGTCGGACCCCACGCTCCTACGTCTCGAAATGGAAGTCGGCCTGCACGGCGTTGCGTCCCTGCAGGTTGACATTCGGGATGCCGTACTGCTCGGTGGTGCGCACGTATGACTTGGACTTGCTGATGTAGGCGTGCGCGCCGGGATGGGTCGCGAACAGCGAGTCCTGCAGGTTGGTGGCCTTGCCGAACGGCCCCTGGTAGGCCTCGATCTCGGCATGAGCAAGGTCGCCGATCGTCAGTGACCCCGTGCCCTCGGTGACATCGGCGGCGATAGGCGCGCGGATGACGTCGACGACCTCTCCGATCAGACCCGAAAGGTCGGCGCAGGGTCCGCCGAGAGCGCCGGAGAATGCCTTGAAGATGGCGTCGAACTGCTCCTCGCTGGCGCCTTCGTCAACCACACCCAGCACCTTCCAGTTCCCGTGCAGCGCGTTGCCGGGCAGCATGGCGAGCGCGGCGTACGTGTGGCCGGACACGTCGATGCCGTCGATCGCGCCGCGCTCGATGTGCCAGGCGAGCACGCCCTGGCAGGAGCCATTGTCCGGATCCTCGCCGATCCAGCAGGGGCAGAGGGTGTTGCAGTCACAGACTTCGAGCATGTAGCCGTCAAGCACGTATCCCATGGTCGACCTTTCCCTTCATCGTTGTCCGACTGCCGGGTCATCGGTGGAACTGCTTTCAGACTAGCGTTCGCCGTCTGGTTGCACATCGGTTGAATGCCTGATTTCGACGGCAGGAGTCACGTGGAAGGCGATAGGGGTTTTCACCGGGAGACACGGAGCCGTTTCAGCAGGGTCGGGGAGACTAGACGAGATCGTGCTCGACAGCGAAGCGGGTGGCCGCCGCACGGGAGGAGACATCCAGCTTCTGGTAGACGGAGCGCAGGTGGTGTTCGACGGTGCGGGGACTGAGGAAAAGCTGCTCGCCGATCTGTGCGTTGGTCAATCCCTGCGCCGCCAGCCGCAGCACCTCTACTTCCCGAGCTGACAATCCGGCGGGATACTCCGACGCCACATTCGGCGCGGCGAGCCTGGATGCCAGTGCCGCGATCCTCTCGAGCGCCGGGCGCGCTTCCAGCCGCTCGCAGATCTCCCGCGCAACGCCCAGGAGATCGATCGCCTCGGCTGGCTGCCCGGCGGCGAGCTGCTGCTCGGCCAGCGCAATCAGGGTGAGGGCGCGCTCGTAG
>DATKCN010000315.1:0-4188 GCA_035513175.1 Thermomicrobiales bacterium | reverse complement strand
CTCGCCGATCACGACGAGATCGTTTTCGGACTCCAGGCTCCAGCGGATGCCGCGCCGAAACAGCGGGTGATCGTCGACAATCAATATCTGAACCCGATGCATTGGATGTGGGTGACTCGACATGTCATGCCCTCCTGATCGACCGGCCCGGCGCTACCTTAGACAGAGTCATGCTGTACGGTATCCGCTTCCGTCGTGCGCTCAGTAGAGCGGTCGCCGTTTGGAAGCCGGTCATCCGCAGGTCCTATTTCGGTGATTTCAGAAGGGCGCAACGGGATCGTGAACTCGATCAGCGTTCCTTCACCTGGCTCGCTCTCGATGCGGATATCTCCTCCAACCAGAGCCGATCTCTCTCGCATGCCGCGCAGACCCGCGCCGCCCATCATGTGGGCTGAAACGCGCTCCGGAGAGAATCCGCGCCCATCGTCCGCGATCGTGATCACCAACCGGAGATCGCTCATGCGGACCTTGACGCTCGTTCGTGACGCCCGGGCGTGTTTCCTTGCGTTCTGAATCGATTCCTGGATGATGCGGAACGCCGCCAACTCCTGATCGTTGGACAGCCTCGGCAGATCGAGATCGTAGCTGAAATCAATCGGCATCGGAAACAGTGACTGGTAGGTGGCGATGTAATGCTCAACGGTTGCGGTCAGGCCTCGGTCCTGTAGCATGGTCGGACGCAAGTCGAAAATGAATCGCCGGACCTCGGTCAGACCCTCTCGGAGGGTGGACTTGATGCGCTCGACCTCCTCCAACGCGCGGTTCTGGGTCGATTCTCCACCGGATCGTATGGCGCGCTCAACGAACTCGAGCGCGATGATAGCATTCGCGAGGGCTTGCGCTGGTCCGTCATGAATTTCCCTGGCCAGCCGCTGACGTTCCGTCTCCTGAGCCATCGCCGCAGCCGACCGAATCGCCGCCTGCGTCGCGGCATCCTGTCCGATCATCTCCCCTTCGGAGTTGAACATTCGTTGAGTCGTCCCGATAAGGGTGGCGAACTCGATGAGATGCCGGTGCAGGCGGGAGGCGCGCATGGCGCGTTCGATCAGGTCACGTTCATCGCGACGCAGTTCTTCGGCGCCGGGAGCCTCGACGACATACGAAGAGCCGACTTCAAGCGAGTACTCGATATCGAGCTCTTCGCGTTCTCGCTGCGCCTTCGCCCGCGCGTTGTCGAGCTCCGCTCGGGCGTGCTCGACATGCGCAGAAAGTGACGCGAGCCGGGCTTCGAGCCCCGAAATTGCGGCGACCGCGTCCGTCGCCAGGTCATCTAGGAATTGACCTGGAATGTCGGTCACGAGTTCCCCCATGTGCCGCGGTTGGAACGTCCGTGCGTACGAATGACTGACACGCTGAATCCTTCAGGGTCCGAGGACACACTGGCACAGCGAACATCGACATGATACTTGCGTTGGCGTGCCCTGTTGCGGAGTATAGCAAAGCACGTCAGTCCCCTTGAGGAATGCGGGCACTCTCAGTTGCCGATGCCCGCCTCGAGTTGCGGTGAATTGCGATGTCAGGAAGTCAATCGCCGAAATGCTGGCGAGCTTAGTCTGCCCGCTCGATCAATCCCATGGACAATAGGCGCCGAACGTTGCCGATCGCGGTCAGGTCGGGGACACATATTCGGCGGGCGACATCGGCGATAGAAGCCGGCGCCGCGAGCGTTGCCCAGACGAGCCACTCAGAGCTTGACAGAGTGACCGATCGATTGGGCGCGTCGAGACACAGCCGGCGCCACTTGTCGTTCAGCCGGAATCCATCCAGCTTGGCCGCCTCCATCTCCGACTCCCAGCGCGAACCGTCCAGTATCAACGAGTTGATTGGAATCGACAACCTCAGCGGCGCCGGCGGGCCACGATGAATTTCTACGTTGAACTCCCCGTCGTCGACGCTGAGCAGTGGATACACGTCCTGTTCAAGCTGCCGCTGTGCGTAGGCGTCCCAACGGTCCGGCTCAATCAGATTGCGAACGACGAACGATAACCCAGGAGTATCGATACGAGGGCGAACGCTCTCGATGGCAGCCGTCGCGGCTGCCGGCATAAGTTCGCATGCGGCCAGTGAATCTCGCGCGTCGAACTTGTCGATTCCCCAGCCGACGATACGGTCGCTTTCCACGAACAGCCGGGACTGCCGATCCAACGCGCTAACTGTCACAGTGCCGGACCGCTCGGCAAGCGCGAAGAATTGGAGTAGCTGCGCGAGTGTGAATTCAGACAAGCTACCGAGCATATTCCGAACATCCGATCAGCGATTACTTCCCGCGCCTCAGTCGTAGCGTCCGAGCATGGCGTTCAGTCGAACTCGCGCGACGTCGGTCGCCATGCGAAACGAATCTCGTAGCGGATGCACCTTGCTTCCGGAGACATGCTCCCAGAACACTGGAATCTGCGCGACCGTATATCCGCGCCGGCGCGCGAGATGGAGAATCTCGACGTCAAAACCGGTGACACGCGCGCCGCGAACAACACCGCCGCCGACATGCAGCCGGGCGCGTCCAAACAAGTCAGCCGCGACATCGCGTCGAAAAGCCTTGAATCCACACTGCGTGTCGTCAATGCCGGGCACCGCGACCAGCCGCACCATGAGATTGAACGCTCTGCCCATCACGTGGCGGTACCCTGGTTCGCTCACCCGCGTCGCGCCAGCCCCTTCTCGCGAGCCGATAGCGACGTCGGCGCCGTCGTCCAGGGCCCTGACGAGTCGGGAGGCGTACTCGATGGGAGTGGATAGATCGGCGTCTGTGAACAGGACATGCTCCCCACGAGCCATCAGAATCCCGGACCTCACGGCGGCCGCTTTGCCCCGATGAGGGAGCGGCAGCACGTGATAGCTCGCATCGCGCGACACGAATGCTCGCGCGACGCTCAACGTGTTGTCTTCGCTTCCATCTTCAGCGACAATGATCTCAGTCGTCTCACCCGACGCGGTAACGTACTCATCAATCGCCTTGAGAGTGGTCGGAAGTCGCTCCGACTCATTGTAAGCGGGTATGACGATCGAAAGCCGCGGTCTCGCACACTCACACACGCTTATCGACGCCTCAGATGCTCAAGCAGATGACCCGGCGGATTGGCTCGCGCAACGCTGGCGTTCATGCGCAAAGTGTAGCAGTCACATTCCCCGGTATCGCGGTGCGTTATCCGTCAAGAGAGATCTGAGCCTGATGACATCGACGTGGCCAGCGGCGCGCCGCGATCGTGTCGCTCGAAAAGCCAGCGCCATTCCGGCCACGACGCCGCGCAAGGCGGCACGTGCTGCAGGCTCGCGCATGTGCCTGGCCATTCGCGCGACGCGGCCCGCTTGACACGCGATAATCCGCGCCCGGAACGGCGCCAACACGCCTGGCGGAATGCTCATGGATAGGACATGCAGCACGTTTCGGGCGACGTGATAGCTCGCTAATGGTCCGCCTCCAGTAGCTGACACGTGGTGATAGACAACGGCGGCCGGCGCGTAGACGCACGGCCAGCGGCCGATCTGTAGTCGCCAGCCGAGGTCGACATCCTCACAATACATGAACAGTCGCTCGTCAAATATCTGGTTGTCTGGTAATCGGATTTCGTCAAGCGCTGCCCGACGATAAAGCGCGGCTCCGCCACACGCGGAAAATACCGGTTCCTCGCGGTCGAACTGACCTACATCGTCCATCCACGCTCCCCGGTTCCCGGGCAATCCGCGCGCAGAGAAGAAATCGCCGGTTGAGTGGAGCTTTCCTCGATCCGACATCAGCTTGATCTTGCTCGCCACGCTACCAGCGTCAGGATTCCGGTCCGCGCAATCGACCAGGGCGCCAATCCAGCCTGCTTCGACCTCCGTGTCGTCGTTCAACAGGGCAACATATTCGGAGGCTCCGGTCGCGATTGCCGTGTTGCATCCGACTGCCAGACCGACGTTTGACTCAGACCTGATGACGGTTGCAGGCGACCAGACCTCGTGGACCAGATCGGCGACCGCTGGAAGGGAGGCGTCGTCGAACACGATCAGCGAGAAATCGGTGAACTCCGATCGGGCCAGGCTGCGGAGACAAGCCTTAAGCAGGTCTCCGCCATTGTGCGTGGGAATGATCACATCAACGCGAGTCATTCGGTGAGGCGTCGTCGAAGCGCGTCCCGCCAGTGCGGCAGCGCAAGGCCGAGCGATCCCCCAATGAGCGAGGTCATCGTCCCGTTGGCTGGCGGAGTG
>DATKCN010000314.1:0-3157 GCA_035513175.1 Thermomicrobiales bacterium | reverse complement strand
GCTGGCACGAGCTGGGCATGCGCTTTCTGGTGTGTGACAGCGACAGCAACATGCTGTTTACCGGCGCGACGAACGACGTCAAGGCGCTCAACGAGTTCGTGGCGCGGGGGGCGTAGCGGCGATCGAGCTCGGCGGCACGTCAAGCGGGTCAAGGACGGGGGTTCGTCTGTCAGGGCGTCGCGTGGCGCTTCCGGCCGCACGTGATCCGGCGGGGCTGGGGATTGCGTAGCGATCATCACAGGGGATGAGCGCCGGGGCAGGGTTCGCGTGAATCGCGCGCGACTTCCCGTGAATGAAGAACGACCGTCATGATTCTCGTATGAAGAGCCTGGAGCGTGGAATGTCTGTCTGGAGCCGCTCTCGAAACACAGTTCGTCTACCGATCGTCACGCTGTCGCTGCTCGTGGCAGTCGTGATGCTCATCGCCACGGCCTGCGGCGACGAGGACGGCCCGAGCGCCACGTCGACGACCGCCCCGGCCCCGGCCCCGCAGTCCGCCCCCACCAACACCGCCGCCGCGGCAACGGCGACCACCGCCGCCCCGGCCGCAACCGCGACGACCGCCGCCCCGGCGGCAACGCCAACGGCCGGCTCCTCCGGCGCCGACTACGGCGACGATTACGGCGACGACTACGGCGAGGACGAGGCGACCAAGGCGCCGGCTGACGATCCTGCCGGGTCAGACGATGTCACGATCCCGATTCAGGGCTTCCGCTTTCAGCCCGCGGAGATCACCGTGACAGTCGGGACGACCATCACGTGGACGAATATGGACAACGCGCCGCACAGCGCCACGGCCGACGACGACTCGTTCAACACCGGCGTGCTGGGTGAGAACGAGTCCGGCAGCGTCACATTCGACACGGCGGGCACGTTCACCTACTACTGCCTGCTGCACCCCAACATGACCGCAACGGTGATCGTGACGAACTGAGCCGCTCCAGAGGTCCGACACAACCGCTGGCTCTCTGACATCGACTCGCACGACAAGCGACGATGCGCCGGGCTGGGACGCGGCGATGAAGCCTCCGCTCATCAGCGACGGCCTGGCGGCCGGCTATGGCAGCGTGTTTGCGGAATGCACGCTGCCGCTCGCTCGCGATTGACACGCATTTGCCTTCCTGCTTCAATCGGGGCACGCTGCGTGCATCGTCAATTCCGGACCGTGCCAGTCAGGAGCAGCCACATGGCCGCGATCTCGCTCAAGCGGGTAGTGGGACACCCGGTCGGGCCGGCGTGGCACGCTGCGTCGCGCTGATCGCAGAGGACACTCCCATGCCGAACAAGAACGCTAAGGTCATCATCCCCCTGGTCGTGGGCGTCTGGCTGCTCGGGATCATCTCCGTGGCGGCGGGTGTCCCGCCGGCGGTGCGCGTTGCGGTCACCGTTGTGTTCGTCGTCACCATGTTCGTTGGCATACCAACCGTAGTGTTCTACCTGATGGCCGAACAGGGATGGAGCACGCTGGCGAAGCGGTTTCGAAGCACGACTGCCTTCACCGGCGCCTGGCAGCGCTTGCCGACGGTGCTGATGGCGATGGTGCGCGTCGATCACCCGGAGTTTCAGCGAAACAAGTTGCGGCTTCACGGCGCCTTGCGAGTCGGCACGACCGCGGAGTCGCTCCACCTGTCGATGCTGTTTTCGAAGATCCCGATCCTCGGCGCCAGGTTCTTTCCCGATGTCCAGATCCCCTGGTCGGCGGTGTCGAGCGCGAAGCCGTACGAAGCGCCTGGCGGGTTTCGGCACAACGAACCGGGCAACTTGCTGCAGGTGAACTTCGACCCCAACTACACCGGCACGTTCGTCGAGTTGGAGGTCGGCGAGCCGCCTGTGTTCATTCAGCTTCCCGAGCACGTCCTCGGCGACTTGATGGCGCACATGCCGCAGGCCTGACGATGGTCGTCACCCGAACAAGTGGGGCAAATCATTCATCCCGAAATGTGGCACAGATTTCGGCCCTTTTTCCGTTCGGTAGATAACCGGCCCGGACCCGGCTCCGAAACCTCCGTATCCCGCGTCCCGCATCCCGAATCCGCTACTATCCTCGCCAACGGAACGGGCAGTGGAGACGGAGTGAGGGGTCATGGTCAGGATCAGGGAGATACGGGTCGAGACGGTCCCGATCTCGTCGAACATTCGCAACGCATGGATCGACTTCAGCACGATGACGGCCTCGGTGGTGGCGGTGCTGACGGATGTCGTGCGGGACGGCAAGCCGGTCACCGGCTACGGTTTCAACTCGAACGGACGCTATGCCCCGACGAGCCTGCTGCGGGAGCGCTTCATCCCCCGCGTCATGGCGGCGGACCCGGCGACGCTGCTGGATGAGAGCGGCGATAACCTCGACCCGGGCCGCGTCTGGTCCGTGATGATGACCGGCGAGAAGCCGGGCGGGCACGGTGAGCGTTCGGTGGCGGTCGGCGCGCTGGACATGGCGCTGTGGGACGCGGTGGCGAAGATCGCGCAACAGCCGCTCCACCGCCTGCTGGCCGAGCGCTTCCGGGGCGGCGTCGAGCAGGCCGACGAGCGGGTCCTCGTCTACGCCGCCGGGGGCTACTACCAGCCGAACAAGGGTTTGACAGCCTTGCAGGACGAGATGCGGCACTACCGCGCGCTCGGCTATCGCGTGGTGAAGATGAAGATCGGCGGGGCGCCGCTGGATCACGACCTGCGCCGCATCGAGGCGGTGCTGGAGGTGGTCGGCGACGGGCCGAACCTGGCGGTCGACGCCAACGGGCGATTCGACCTGGACACGGCGGTCGACTACGCCAAAGCTCTCGCGCCCTACAACCTGCGCTGGTACGAGGAGGCGGGAGATCCGCTCGACTACGCGCTACAGGCGGAGCTTGCAAACCACTACGAGCCGCCGATGGCCACCGGCGAGAACCTGTTTTCGACGCAGGACGCACGCAATCTCATTCGCTACGGCGGCATGCGACCGGACCGGGACATCCTGCAGTTCGACCCGGCGCTGTCGTACGGGCTGGTGGAGTACCTGCGCACAATCGCAATGCTGGAGGATCACGGCTGGTCCCGCCGATCCTGCATCCCGCACGGCGGGCACCAGATGGCGCTGTCGATGGCGGCCGGGCTGGGGCTGGGCGGCAACGAGTCGTATCCTGGCGTGTTCCAGCCCTTCGGCGGCTTCGCGGACGAC
>DATKCN010000313.1:0-5352 GCA_035513175.1 Thermomicrobiales bacterium | reverse complement strand
AAGCGCGGAGAGCAGGACGAGCCAGCCACCCTTCATGTCGCGGATGCCGGGGCCGAACGCGAGGCCGTTTTCGACGCGGAACGGGTTTTCAGCGAGCGTGCCGGTGGGCCAGAGGGTGTCGAGATGGATCAGCGCCAGCAGTTTGCCGTGTCCGGCTCCCGCGCGGCGGGCGATGAGATGGTCGCCGCACTCGCTCTCCTCGATGCGCTCTATCGTGTATCCCAGCGACTCGAAGGCCGGCGCGACCGCGCGTCCGACCGCGTCGACGCCGTCCTTCTCGCGCGAGCAGCTTTCGATAACGGTGAAGCGCTCCAGCTCAGCTACCAGCGCGTCCCGCTGGGTCTTGAGGTAGTCGTGGTGGCGTCGCGCCTCTGCCATCTGTCACCCTCCTTCGCGTCCCGCGTCCCGACCACTCAGTCCGCGACCTTCACGGGCTGCTCGATGCCGAGCGCTTCCCACGACTGGCGGCCCAATTGCGGGCCGTAGCGCTGTTTGGAGTAGAAGTCGCCGCCCAGCTCGGCCTCGATCAGGATGCGCATGACCTGGGATTCGCGGAAATGCAGCGAGAACGTGCGGGCGTCGCGGAAGGCGCGCTCGATCGGCAGGTGGCGGAAGGCGCCGCGCGCGCCGCAGACATCGAAGGCCTTGCTCGTGACCATCAGCGCCGTCTGCTTGGAGATGTGCAGGGCGCGCATGCCGGCCAGCTCGGCGTCGTTGAAGCGTCCCTGCTCCCAGAGCCACGCGGCGTACAGCATCGACATGCGGGTGGCTTGCAGGCCGGAAGCCATATCGCCCATGATGGCGATGTTGGTGTCGTCACTCAGCAGGAACGGACGCTGCTTCAGATAATCGAGCAGAAAGTCGTAGACCCCCTGAGCCGTGCCGAGGTGATTGGCGACGTAGGCCAGGGTAAAGGTGCGCGGGTCATGCTGGATCCAGTCGCCGGGTTGGCCGAGCACGTTCTCCCAGGGCACGAACACGTTGTCGAGCTTCAGCGCCCAGCTGATCGTGGCGCGCATGCCCATCACGTCCCAGGTGTCCTGCAGCGAGACGCCGGGGTCGTCTTTCGACACTACGACGACGGTCGTGCCCTGGGCCGCGCTGCTGGCTCCGGGAGCGATCAGGTAGACGACGAAGAAGTCGGCTGCCGGAGCCAGCGAGGCGAAGTGCTTGGTGGCGTTGATGCGGAAGCCGCCCTCGGCCAGTTCCAGCTCGGAGCGGCTAATCGACCCGGTGGCCAGCACCGCCGGGTTGGTCTCGCTGCCGCAGGAGGCGACCAGCGCGCCGCGGCTGACGACTTCGCCTAAGAAGCGGCGCTTCTGCTCGTCGCTTCCGAGCTTGCCGATGATGCCGGTGGCGTGTGACTGGATCTGCACGAGCTGGCCGGTCGACGCGCTGCCGGCTGCTAGCGATTCGAGGATCAGGTAATAGGTGGCGAAGCGGTTGGCATCCCACATGCCGTGGCCGCCAAGCTCCTGAGGCACGGCGAGGGTCAGGAAGCCCTCCTTGCGCAGGCGCTCAAAGTCCTGGGCGGGGAAGGAGGCCGCCTCGTCGTGCTCGCGGGCGCGCGTGGCGAATTCCTTCGCCAGCGCCTTCGCGCGGTCTACGAGCGCCTGATCTAAAGTGGAAAGTGCGAAGTCCACGATTGACCCTCCCGTTGTGGAGCGTGTTGGGCTGTGCGGGCCAGTCTACCGCGTTTTCGGGATGCGGGGTGTTGGCGTGTGCGATCAGGCAGGGAGCGCGTCAAGAAACTCGCGGGCGGTCACGATGCGCAATCGGCCGAGGCGCGGATCTCCGGCGAGGGACAGCAGGTCGTGGTCGCCGGTAACGAGGAAGCCGGCGTTGCCGATCAGGGCGGAGGCGGGAATCGGCTCGTCGTCTGGGTCGCGGACCTCGATCCCCAGCTTGAAGCCGGTCACGTCGATAACCTCCGCCGTGGCAAGGAGCTCGCTCACGAGGAGACGCGCGGGGTCGGTGACGTTGAACCGGCGAGCGATGGCAGGTCTGCTCAGGACACTAAGAATCTCAGCTTGCTGGTACGGGGAAGTAAGCAGCGCCGACGGATTCGTTGCGATCCAATCGAGACATTGGTATAGCGCGCTACGAACGCTGATTGTGCCGCTGACGAAGAGATTGGTGTCAACGACCACCCGGGTCAGCACTGCGTCGCTGTTCACGTCTCTCCCGGCGAACTTCATCGACGATTTCGGTGACGAATTTGAGGACTTCGTCAGGATCTTCTCCCGCGTTCCGCTCGCGCAACTCGTCAAGCGCTCGCCATGTTCGTTCTCGCTGGATCTGTTGTAGCTGCTGGAACTGATCGGGCGTAATCACGACAGCGACAGGCATGCCGTCTGATTCGACGACGAGGGGTATGCTCGTGTTCTGGACCTCATCAAGCTGGGTGTCGAAGTCTGCTTTCAGCTCCTGAACGGAGAGCGTGCGCGGCATGGTCGTCTCCAAGTCGTTGCGGTGATCGCTCACTGCAATTGTACTCCTGCGATCGCACTGGGAATGGCCCGTGCCGTGTCATGGTGAATCCGTCCGCGGGCTTGACGCGTCAGGCAGGCTTGGCGGTGACAGACGCGGCGTTTGGCAGGCGGGACGTGTTGTGGCGACGAATGACGTGGTAGCAGAGCACAGACGCGACCGGCTGCCACTGTTCGTCATGATGGCGGCGGGTGGCACGTCGGCGATCGGGAACATGCTGACGAACGTGGCTATCCCGTGGTTCGTGCTGCAGACGACAGGCAGCGCGTCGCGGACGGGCATCGCGGCGGCGGCGGCCGTGCTGCCGGTTGTGATCGCCGGGGTGTTCGGCGGCACATTCGTCGACCGCATCGGCTACAAACGGGCCAGCGTGATCTCCGACCTCGCCAGCGGCGTCACCGTCGCGACGATCCCACTGCTGCACCTGACGGTAGGGCTGGCATTCTGGCAGCTGCTGGCGCTGGTATTCCTGGGGGCGTTGCTTGACGCGCCGGGCATGACGGGGCGGCAGAGCCTGATCCCCGAGCTGTCCAGGCGCGCCGGTGTCGGGCTGGAAGGGGCCAATTCGGCGCACGGCGCCATTCAACGGGCCGCAACGATGGCCGGACCGATTCTGGCCGGGGTGCTGATCGCGATGATGGGCGCCAGCAATGTGCTGTGGGTGAACGCAGCGACGTTCGCGGTCTCGGCCGGAGCGATTGGACTCGCGGTTCCGTCCCCAGAGCGCGTTCGGCGGCTAGTCCGGCCGGCTACGGGCTACTTTACCGAGCTGGCCGAAGGGTTTCTCTTCGTTCAGCGGGACCGGCTCATCGTCACGCTGCTGGTCGTCGTGACGATCACGAATCTGCTGACGGCGCCCCTGTTCGCGGTGATCCTGCCGGTCTATGCCAGCACCGTCTTCGGCAGCGCGGTGAATCTCGGCGTGATGCTGGGCGGGTTCGGCGGCGGAGCGCTCGTCGGAGCCGTGTTGTACGGGGCGGTCGGTCACCGCCTGCCGCGTCGGATGACGTTCATGATCGCCTTTCTGTTGTCGTCGGCGTCGCTGGGAGGGCTGGCGTTTCTGCCGGGCGTTGCGCTCGCAACCGTCATTCTGGTGCTCTGCGGATTGCTCGCCGGGCCGGTGAGCCCGTTGCTCATGACGCTGTTGCAGGAACGCACGCCCGACGGCATGCGCGGTCGGGTCTTCGGGATGGTTATGGCGACCGCCTGGATCGCGATGCCGCTGGGCATGTTGCTCTCGGGGCTGGCGCTGGAGTATTTCGGCGTACGGGCGACGATCATCGCCATCACGGCCGGATCGGTTGCCGCGTCGCTGACGCTGTTCGTGAACCCGGCGCTGCGCGAGATGGATGAGCGAGTGCTGAGTGCTGAGGACTGAGTGCTGAGGGTGTTGATCAACGTTCTCTGGCTTACAATGGCGTCCAGAGAAGGTGCGAGGGTTCCCGAGCGTCGACTGAGAGCGGCATGTCAGGGCGTGTCGAGCGGTTCGAGGATCTCATTGCCTGGCAGAAGACGCGTCTCCTGACGAGCGCGGTGTATGCGGTAACGCGGAGCGGCGCGCTCCAAAGCGACTATGGACTTGCGCGCCAGATGCAGCGGACCGCGGTGTCGATCATGTCGAACATTGCCGAGGGGTTCGAGCGAAGTCGGGACGGCGAGTTTCACCAGTTCCTTTCAATCGCCAAGGGTTCGTGCGCCGAGCTTCGTTCGCAACTCTACATCGCGGCCGACGTTGGCTATGTGTCGCAGGACGAGTTCCAAGCGTTGTTGGGTCAGGCCGAAGAAGTCGCCCGCATCGTCGGCGGCCTTCGGGCTTCAGTCGATCAGCGCCGAATCCACTGATTCGTTCGAGAGTTATCACGCACGGGAGCGATCACTGACCGCCCAAAACTCAGCACTCAGCACTCAGCACTCAGCACTCAAAGACATGCCGTCGGGGACTGAAATCACCGGCGTCATCGTCCGTGGCTATGGTCTCTACTACGATGTCACCACGCCGCACGGCATCCTGCGCTGCACGTTGCGGGGCACGATCAAGCGCGAGCGACGCAAGACGACTCCGGCCGCGCCGGGAGACCGCGTGCGGACGACGCTGACGACACCGGGTACGCCGGAGGGCGAGCCGGCCGAGGGGGTGATCGAGGAGATCATGCCGCGCACGCGCAGCCTGTCGCGGTTGGCGCGGGGCACAACCGACAGTGAGCAGGTGATCGTTGCCAATCCGGATCAGCTCGTCGCCGTGTTTGCGGTCCACGAGCCGGAACCGCACCCGCGGCTCGTCGACCGCTTCCTGCTGATCGCCGAGGCGCGCGGGCTGGAGGCAGTGATCTGCGTCAACAAGCTCGACCTCGCCAACAAGGGGGACGTCGAGCGGACGTTCGCCCCGTTTCGCATGGCCGGCTATCCAATCGTGACGACCAGCGCGCACGACGGTAGCGGTCTGGATGCCCTGCGCGCCACCCTGCAAGGCAAGCTCAGCGCGTTCGCCGGGCCGTCGGGCGTCGGCAAGTCCAGCCTGCTGAACGCGCTGTCGCCGGAACGCGCGGCGGAGAAGACGGGCGAGATCAGTTCTGCGACCGGCAAGGGCAAACACACGACGACCTGGACGACGGTCTTCCAGATTGGACCCGACACCTACGTCGCGGACACGCCGGGCATCCGCGCGCTGCAGCTCTGGGGGGTTGACTTCGAGGAGCTGGATCGGCTGTATCCGGAATTTCGTCCGTACCTGGGCGCGTGTCACTACGACGACTGCCGGCACCTGAATGAGCCCGATTGCGCGGTGCGCGCGGCGCTTGACGAAGGTGTGATCCATCCCGACCGTTACGCCAGCTACTGCGCGTTCAAGGTGGGCGGTGACGA
>DATKCN010000312.1:0-4898 GCA_035513175.1 Thermomicrobiales bacterium | reverse complement strand
CCCGAACGACCACCGGCGCCGGGATGCGCCCACCGGCCTGGCCTGCCGGTGGACTACCGCTGCCGTTCCGCGAGTGAGAGACGTGAGACAGCGTGGGGCACAAGCGACTGAAAGACAACCTGGCGGGCATGTGGCGTAGTCCCGCCGGGCGCGGCTTCATCCTGCTGGCGGTGATGTCGGCGGCCTTCGGGCTGGCGATGTCCGCGCACGAGAACATCGTCACCAACTACTTCGAAGAAGTGCTGGGCCTCGCAGGACCGCAGTTCGGCTACATCACGGCCATTCGCGAGGTGCCGGGCTTCCTGCTGATCTTCCTGACCGCCGTCTTCTACCGCCTGTCGCTCCCGAAGCTGACGGCCATGTCGCTGGTGCTGCTGGCGGTGGGCTACGTCTTCTTCGGGCTTTCCAACTCGTTCTGGACGGTCGCGCCGTGGGTCGTCATCTCGTCGATGGGCTACCACACGGTGTTGCAGACGCAGTACGCGCTCGGCATGAATCTCACGTCCGAGAGCAGGAGCGGCGCGGTGCTGGGCAAGATGAACGCCATCCACAGCGGCGGCGCGATGATGGCCATGATCATCGTGCTGATCGCCTTCAACTTCGAGATCGTCTCCTTCCGGCCTACCTTCGTGCTGGCCGGCATCGTCGCCTTCATCGGCGCGCTCGCCATCTTCCGCTTCCCGAACCTGCGCGACGGCGAGGAGGAGGCGGTCGTCGCCCGCCGCGATCCGATCGTGGTGCGCAAGCCGTACCGCTTCTATTACTACCTGAACCTGCTGGACGGCGGGCGGCAGCAGATCTTCTTCTCCTTCGGCCTGTGGGTGCTGGTGAACCGCTACGGGCTGGGCGTGCCGGAGATCAGCGCGCTGCTGATCGCGGTGCGCGGTGGGGCCATGGTCACCGCGCCATGGATCGGCCGCATGGTCGACCTGCACGGCGAGCGGCGCATGCTCTCACTGGTCAACATCGCCTACATCCTGGCGCTGGGCGGCTACGCCATGGTCGACAACGTCTACATCGCCTGCCTGGCCTACGTGACCTATTCGTTCATCATGCCGCTGTCGTCGATCGGCTCGGCGACCTACCTGCGCAAGGTGGCGGTCGCGGAGGAAGTCGCGCCGTCGCTGGCGATGGGCGTGACGCTGCAGCACACGGCGGCCATCATCGTGCCGGTGTCGACCGGCTACATCCTGAACTTCGTCGGCTATCAGGCGCCGTTCCTGATCGCCTGCGGCTTCGCGGTGCTGACCTTCTTCGTGACGCAGCGGCTGGACCCGGTGGCGCAGAAGTCCCCGGCCCGCATCCGGCAGGACGCGGAGCGGGCCGCGCGGGCGCGCGCGCTGAGCGGGTAGCGCATGCGAGGCGCCCCCGCGCCTGGCCGTTCCGCGGCCCACGGTGGGCCGGAAGGATTCAGTATGATTTGCGAACGACGGTCAGCCTCGCCCAGCACGTCGACTTCTGGAGCTGTCATTGTCTGATCGCGCTCTGCCGCAGGTAAGCCTGCACTGCTGTCCGTACCTTGGCCTGAAGGACGACGAGGCGACCACCGCCGGATTCGCGCATCCATTGCACCGCTGCTATGCGCAGCACGGCGCGCCGATTACCATGCAGCGCCAGCGGGAGTGGTGTCTCGGCAGCGATTTCCGTAACTGTCGCTACTTTCCGCGCGACGACGCGGCGGCGGCGGCGATTCGCGTGCCTCAGCGACAACGCGGGCGCCGGCGCTTGTGGCTGTTGCTCTCCCTGCTGGGGCTCATCCTGGCCGGCGCCTGCGGCGTCGTCGTGTGGAGAGTCACCGACAGTCTCAACACGAACCCGCCCGCCGGGCCCCAGGTCGTGGTCCCGAGCCCGACCGAGATGCCTCCGCTTTCGACGCCAACCTCGACCAGCGCGCCCACCGCCGAGCCAACGCCCGCGCCCTCCACGCCGGCTCCCACCACGCTGCCGGCCACCCCGACGTTGGCGGCCCCGCCCGTCGTCGTCCCGACTGAGCTGTCGACCGAAGTCACGGTCTTCGCCGCCCATGGCCGGCCCGCCGACTTCAGCGACCCCAGCTCCGAACGGATCTGGCTGGACACCGGGGTGGTGCTGACTGGCGAGCCGGTCACGCTGACCGCTCACGGCATCGTCACCGAGCAGCCGGGCGGGTTGGCCCGCACGCCGCAGGGCTTGAACACCGAATTCTGTCAGGACCCGGTGCGTCCATGCGCCGCGCCGCGCCTGTCCCAGTTCGCGTTGATTGGGAGCGTCGAAGACCAGCGCTTTCCGTTCCTGGTCGGCCACGGGACCACGATTACCGCCACGGGCAGGCTGTTTCTGGCCTTCAACGATGGCTATTACGAGGACAACTGCCTGGACGAGCCCAGTGCCTGTGGCGCCTGGACCGTGCTGATCGAAGGTGTCTACGCCCTCGATGAGGCGGGCACGCAGGCGATTCCGGTGGCGAGCATGCCCGGGCGCTGAGCGCGTCAACCATTCCCACTCGTTTCCGCCGCATCCCCTCCACTTCCGGCGCCGCGCCGGCGCACCGCCGCACGCCGCTCCGGCGCTGCGCTCCGTCTGACGTGGCCGAATAGTACGGGTCCGCAATAGCCCATTCGGCGCTGCGGATTGGTTTGCACGGCTATCGAAGCGCCCCTCCCCGGAACCTATAGTCAAAGGTAGTAGTGCGGTGCCCAGGTAAACCCGTCGTGAGGCGGGGGCGCAAAGCCATGGACCTTCGTGTGAAGGCCGCCAGGCTGCCGGTACGGCGGACCGTTTCCGCCACATCGACGCGTTCCCCACTCACACGATGCGCGAGACGCGCATCGAGGACATCAGATCCGAAGGTGTGGGGAATCTCATGAACATTCGTCAACAGGTTGCGACGCTGCTGGCGCTGCTGGTTCTCGTGGCCGGCGCGGTGACGTGGAGCTCGGCTGCAGCGGCCGAGGAATCCCCGACCGGATACGAGATCGCTTCCGAATTGCGGGGATATTACGACCGCTCCGGCGGGCTGGCGGTCTTCGGACACGCCATCAGCGATCCATTCGACAACAACGGGCTCCTGTCGCAGTATGTCGAGCGCCAGCTGCTGGAGCTGCACCCGAACAACGCGGGCACGCCGTATGAGGTGCTGCTGGGCCGGATGGGCGTCGCGGACGCGACGGAACGGGGCCTGCTGGGAACCGCCGCGTTCCAGCCGCAGGGCGCGGAGGCCAAGGACCTCAACGCCTGCCTGTATTTCCCGGAGACCGGTCATCACGCCTGCCACGGCTTCAAGTCGCACTGGCAATCGAACGGCCTCGAGTTCGGCGATCCGGGCGTCTCGCATCGCGAGTCGCTGGCGCTGTTCGGCTTCCCGATCAGCGAGGAGTATCTCGACCCGGCGCTGGGACGCACGGTGCAGTACTTCGAGCGCGCTCGGCTGGAGTGGTTCCCGGAGAACGCCGGCACGCAGTACCAGGTGCAGCTTGGCCTGCTTGGCAGCACCGCCCAGGAGCTGGCGCGCCGCCAGCCTCCGAAGGGCCCCAACGCCCCCGGTCAGTCGAACCCGACGCCCACGCCTACGCCGACACCAACGCCCACGCCGACCCCGACTCCGACGCAGCCGGAAGCGCCCGCGCAGACCGCGAGTTGCGCGACCTCGCTGCAGTCGCTGGTCGACGCCGCGCCGGCCGGCTCGGTGGTGAACGTGCCCGCCTGCCTGTACCGCGAGACCGTCACCATCAGCAAGCCGCTTACGCTCAATGGTGGCGGCAACGCCGAAATCCGCGGCAGTGACGACTGGTCGTCCGGCTGGACCAGGAGCGGGAATTACTGGGTGCGGGGCACGGTGCCAGTGTTCACGGACAGTTCGTCTTGGAAGTGTATTTCAAGCAGCAACGGCCGCTGCCAATGGGCCGAGCAGGTGTACATCAATGGGCAAGCACTCTTCCAAGTTGCTTCGAACCCTCAGATCGGGCAATTCGCGGTAAATTCACAGCGTCAGATCATACTCGCGGACGATCCTTCGGGGAAACTCGTCGAAGTTACGACCCGGGAGTATTGGCTGACTGGTCGACAGGGTGGACACGCGCCCAACGTCACGATCCAAGGCTTTACGATGACACACGCTGCTGCGCCCCGCCAACGGGGAGCGCTTTGGAACGGTGACAATCTGTCGTGGACGATCCGAAACAATACTCTCTCATTCGCTCATGGTGTGAATGTCTCCCTTTCGAACGGTGACGGTCATCGGCTGCTAAACAACGAAATACACTCTGCTGGACAACTTGGCGCTTCGCTTTACAGAACCACGAATGTGCTCGTGGAAGGCAATGTGCTGCGACACAACAACATCGAGGAGTTCGGTGGCGGAGAGCAGGGCGGTCTCAAGACCACCTACTCAAGCGACATGACAATTCGCTGGAACACCGTGCATCATAACAATGGGCAGGGTCTCTGGGTCGACATTCATTGCACACGCGTGACGATCGCCGAAAATCGCGTGTTCCACAACGCCAAGGCCGGGATCACGTACGAGATCAGCGAGCACGGGACTATCTCTGGCAACGTCGTTTGGGAGAATGGACACAGTGTGACATCCGGACCAGGCGGAGCCGGGATCTTCATCCAGGACTCGCGTGACATGGACGTTTACGCCAACGTCGTTGCGTGGAATGGAAATGGCATCATTGTGTGGTCTGAGGAACGTTCTGATGCCATGGGCCCGCGCGTCAACATTCTCGTTCAGAACAACATGATTCTGACTGTCGCAGTGCAACCCTACGATGAGTTTGCGCTCGCATGGATTGAGTACCGATGGACGAATGGAATGGCGGATGAAGCTGCCAACAACAATGGTTCATCAAACCGGTACTTCCACCATAACCCAACAGACGCGCCGAAGCCCTTCATGTTTGTGAGTCAGTCGTTCC
>DATKCN010000311.1:0-2161 GCA_035513175.1 Thermomicrobiales bacterium | reverse complement strand
GATGTCGACCAGCGGCGGCGCGACGATGATCGAGGCGACGACGAGCAAAAACGTGAAGATGACTGCGCTCAACGCCTCGACGACGACGAGCGTCGGCCAGACCATTACCTCGTCTTCGGCCAGGTCGGTCGGCCGCGCCGCGGTCCGGCCGCGGACCAGTTCCAGCAGCCGCTGCCGCTTCTCGTCGCTGATGCTACCCGCTTGTGGCGCCGTGCCGCGTCCCTGGATTGCCTCGGCCACTCGGTTACCTTCTTTCGCCCCGGAGCCATCGGTCGTTGTCGACGCTCCTGTCGTCGCGATCCGGCTACAGGGGTCCGGAAATGCCGCCGTCTTTGCGAATTCGCCAGAAATGGACCGCCATCATGACCGCCGCCGCCAGCGGCAGGAAGATCACGTGCAGTGTATAGAACCGAATGAGCGTGCTCTGCCCAATCTCCAGGTCGCCAACAAGCAGGAAGCGCACGCGGGGACCGATCAGCGGCGCCGATTCGGCCATCGTCGTGCCGACCGTGATAGCCCAGAACGCCAGTTGGTCCCATGGCAACAGATACCCGGTGAACGACAGGAGAAAGGTCAGAAACAGGAGGGTCACGCCAACAATCCAGTTGAACTCCCGGGGCGGCTTGTACGACCCGGTGTAAAACACACGGCACATATGCAGGAACACCGCGATGACCATGCCGTGAGCGGCATACCGGTGCATGTTGCGCATCAGCTGGCCGAACGTTACGGTCGCTTCGATTTCCTGCATGTTCCGGTACGCCAGGTCGGTGGAAGGAACGTAATAGAACATGAGCACGACGCCGGTCATCGTCAGGATCAGGAACATGAAGAACGAGAGGCCACCCAGACAGAACGTGTACGTGACCTTGGTTGCGTAACGCTTGATCTTGACGGGATGGAGGTGCAGGAAGACGTTGGACGCAATAATCAGGGCCTGGTTGCGCTGGGTGTCGGGGTATCCATGGCGCACGACCGAGCGCCACAGGGCGCTACTGGTTATGCGGTCAGCCAGCGTCTGCTCTCGTCGCATCGTCCCCTCGCCTCCTGTCGCCAGCATGTAGGCGACACCGCACTCGCCTGATTCGCGATCCCATATCAGCCGGGCACTGGCATCGACGATGACATCTGAGAACAGTGCGCCGCGGCATCTTATCCGATCGTCAAGGCAAGCGGTGGGTAGCGAAGATGCATTACAGTGCTCGACACACGCGTCGTGCCCGACTCCCGGCCCCCCGGCCGAGACCGCTCCATTCCAGGCCCGAGGAATGGTCGGATTTGACGGCGCGAGTATAGCATAGGATTCGCGCTTGTTTGCTATTTCACAGACGGCTGCGACGCGCCGTTGCGCCCGGAGAGGAAAATGACGCCGTGATGGAATTGCCGCTGTTCCCGACGCTCGAGTCGGCGCGCCTGGCCGCCGAGCATTGCCGGGGATGCAGCCGCGCAGCAACACGACAGAATGTCGTATTCGGTCACGGCAATCCGAACGCGGCGCTCATGCTGATCGGCGAATCGCCCAGCGCCACGGACGACAGCACGGGCAAGCCGTTCACCGGACCCGCTGGCCGACTGCTGGACGCGCTCCTGAGCGAGCTCGGTCTCCACCTACGGGACATCTGGATAACGAATCTGGTCCGCTGCCATGCCGGCGCGATCAAAGCAGGGCGGATCGAGAACCTGCCCCCACGAGTAGGCGAGATCCGCGCCTGCGAGACGTGGCTGGACCTCGAGCTGCGGTACGTCGACCCGACAGTCATCCTCGCGGTCGGCGCGCCAGCGGCCCGGCGGCTGATCGATCCGGCCTTCAAGCTCAAGGAGCAGCGTGGAGTCGAGAGCGTACGCGTGGATGGACGAATCGCGATCGCGACGATCCAACCTGCCTACGTCATGCGCCTGGCGACCATTGATCCCGGCGCGCAACTCGCGGCGCGTGACGACTTGCTGTCGGATCTGCGGCTTGCCGCGATGCGCGCTGGGCTACTCCCCACATAGCTGTCCGGGCCGCTCGGGGGGCGTCGGATCTGGCTCTGAGCGTTACTCCACGTGATCCCACGCGCGGTCGTCACGGGATGTCCGCATCGCGGGAAACAGGATGACCTCACGGATCGACTGCTTGTCAGTGAACAGCATCGTCAGGCGATCGACGCCGACCCCGAAC
>DATKCN010000310.1:0-25121 GCA_035513175.1 Thermomicrobiales bacterium | reverse complement strand
GGGTAATCCTTCCGCGTACTTGTTGGTCAGTACGCTGCCTACAGCCTCCATAACTGCCGCGCTGGTAAAGTTTTCTGAAGCGATCAGTTCGATCGTCCCGAGCTGGCGATGCTCCTCAGCGCGGATCAGTAGTTCGATGTCAGGATCGACGGCCTTTAGCGATTCCATGTTCCCCCTCGCGCTGCGTGTTGCGCCACGACACGATGATAGCTTACGCCGCTGGCGCACCGCGCCGCGGCCCGCCGATTCGTCGTTCCGATCCAGCGAGCAGGCGTCCAATGTTCGTTCGGTGCTTAGCGAGAATAATCGCGGACGCCAGCAATCCGAACATCACATACTCTGCGGGAGCGACGCCCAATAATGACAGCACGGCGAATATCACCGGCGCGGATGCGGAAGCGACCACTGATCCGAGTGACACATAGCGGGTGAGAACGACCGGAAGCGCGATGATCGGAAGCAACAGCAGGCCCCACGGCGAGAGAGCGATCGCCGCTCCGCCGCCCGTGGCCACTCCCTTGCCCCCGCGGAATCTCAACCAGACTGGCCAACAATGCCCCGCGACCGCCAGCGTCGCTGCGCCGGCGACGAACCACTCTGACACCCCGAGCCATCGCGACAGCACAACGACCACCGCGCCTTTCGCGACATCCGAGAGCGCTATTGCGAGTCCCCAGCGCCAACCCAGTACGCGTTGAACGTTGGTGGCGCCGGTTCCACCACTTCCGTGCTCACGAATGTCGGCGCCTGCAACGGACCGCGTTGCCAGATATCCGGTTGGGATTGAACCGATCAAGTATGCCAGCGCGAGAGCGAAGATCGCGGTCATCAGAAGACCCTCAGCGTCAGGCAGAACGAGTCCGAGCAATTCGTCCGGGCTGCCAGGCTTGTGCGCGTGGCGCGAGTGGCGACCGGGACGATCAATGAGTCGCGCACGCCCAGGCTACTTCTCCGCACGGGATCGACCTCGGAAGTGCAACACGATCGGAGTGCCGTCAAACGCGAATCGCTCGCGAATCTCGTTTTCGAGATAGCGCTTGTATGAGAAGTGGACGTTCTGAGGATCGTTGCAGAAGAACACGAACCGGGGAGGCGCGATATCCGTCTGCGTCGCGTAATAGAACTTCAGCCAGCGGCTCGGCCGGGCCGGCGGGGGATGCTTCGTAACTGCTTCGCGTAGCAGGCGATTCAACTCGCCGGTGGTGATGCGCTTCTGGCGTTCGCCATAGACGTGCAACGCCGTCTCGATGATCTGGTTCGTGCGTTGCCCTGTCAGCGCGGACACGAACACCATCGGCGCCCACGGGGCAAACTGGAAGTCAAGCGTCGCCTGATGTCGGAACTCGTCCATCGTATACGAGTCCTTCTCGACGAGGTCCCATTTGTTTACGACGAACACAATCCCCTTGCCGGCTTCGATAACACCGCCCGCAATGTGCTGGTCCTGTGCCGTAAACCCCTCCTCAGCATCGAGCACGACCAACGCGACGTCGGCGCGGTCAACTGCGCGCGACGATCGCAATACGCTGTGCTTCTCTACTCCGGGCTCGACCTTGCCGCGCCGGCGGATGCCAGCCGTGTCGATCAACGCAACGGTATTGCCTGCCCAGTCAACGATCGAGTCAACCGAATCTCTCGTCGTGCCGGGCAGATCGGAGACGATCGTTCGCTCCTCTCCGAGCAATGCGTTGAGCAACGCGGACTTCCCGACATTTGGACGGCCGACGATGGCGAACGCTGGGTGCTCCTCGGTTTTGACTTCCGCGCGACGAGGCAGATTCCGCACGACTTCGTCCAGCAGATCGCCTGTGCCAATGCCGTGCAGCGCGCTGAATGCGACCGGTGGGCCCAGCCCCAATTCATAAAACTCGACCGAGTTTTCTCGTCGCTCTTCGCTTTCCGCCTTGTTCACGCCAAGCACGACGGGCTTGCCCGATGCACGCACCACTTCGGCGACATCGTGATCCGCCGCCGACATGCCTGAACGGCCGTCAACGACGAACACGATGACATCTGCTTCTTCAATAGCAATGCGTGCCTGATTCTGGGTTCGAAGCGATATGTCCCGAGGAGCGAGAACGTCGTACTCATCCTCGTCTTGCAGACCGCCGGTGTCGATGATCGTGAATTCGACTCCCAGCCAGTCGGTGTCGCCATAAATGCGGTCTCGCGTTGTGCCGGGCAGGTCCTCGACGATCGCGCGCCGTTCGCCAACGAGACGGTTGAACAGCGTTGATTTGCCGGTGTTCGGCCGGCCGACGATCGCCGCCACAGGTTTCAATGCCACTACGTCTCAATCCAGTACGGCGCGCAACGCCATCCGCAAGTGTAACAACGCGCACAACACGAACGAGGGAGGGCGCCGCGTTCGCGGCGCCCTCCGGCCAGAACCAGTTGCGGCGAGCGTTACGATGCGGCCACGGCCACAAAGCGATCGATCGCGACACGGTTGGTCATCTCTGTCGCACTGAGAAGCATCATGCCATCAAGGCTCGAATCGACCGCGCCAAGATCGTAGCCGCCGATGATGCCAGCCTGACGCAAACGGTTGTTCAGCGACCCGGGAGCTTCGTCACAGGCTACGGTAAATTCGTTGAAGAATCGCCCCTGGTTACGGACAGTGAATCCGCCGGTCTCTTCAAGCTTAGACGACAGGTAGTGCGCATTCTGGTAGCACGCCTCAGCAATGCGTCGCAATCCGGTCGGTCCGAGTGTCGCAAGATACACGGACGCCGCGAGGGCCATCAGTCCCTGGTTCGTGCAGATGTTGCTGGTTGCTTTCTCTCGGCGGATATGCTGCTCGCGGGTCTGAAGCGCCAGCACAAAGCCGCGCTTCCCCGCGGCGTCGTGCGCGATCCCCGCCAATCTGCCCGGCATCTGGCGCACGAGTCGCTGGTGCGTCGCCAGGATGCCGACGACCGGACCGCCAAAGGTCTGCACATTTCCCAGAGGTTGGCCCTCGCCGGTAACGACATCAGCGCCTAGTTCGCCGGGGGGCCTCAACAACCCCAACGCGCTCGGGTAAGCGGAAACGACTAGATTCGCGCCACATGAGTGCGCCCTTTCGGCGATCGCGGCAACATCCTCGATCGTCCCGAAGAAATTCGGATACTGCACGACGATGCAGGCGAGCTCATCATCAAGGTACGCGTCGAAGTCGCCCGGGTTTGCCTTAAATCCCTCCGACGGGATCGGCAGAGCGACGACATCGACACCGATTCCGGACGTGTATGTACTCACGACATTCCGATAATGCGGGTGGACAGTGCCGGACATCACAACGCGGGTGCGCTTTCTCGGCATCGAGACAGCAAGCAGCGCTCCTTCGGCCAGCGCGGTCGCCCCGTCGTAGAGCGAGGCGTTGGAGACTTCCATTCCAGTGAGCCCGCAGATCATGGTCTGATACTCGTATATCGCTTGCAGCGTTCCCTGCGCGACCTCCGGCTGATACGGCGTGTATGCGGTGTAGAACTCGCCGCGAAACACGATCTGCTGCACGGCCGCCGGAACGTAGTGGGTGTAGCTGCCTGCGCCGAGAAAGCTGGGGTTGTCGTACGTGTTCATGTTGCGGGCTGCAAGCTCGCCTAGTCGCCGGAACGCTTCCTGCTCAGACAGCGCGGCTGGCAGGTTCAGGTCCGGGAATCGCACGCGTTCGGGAATCGCTCCGAATAACGCATCGATGCTAGCGGCGCTCGTCGCGGCGAGCATCGCCGCGCGATCCTCAGCTGTGTGAGGGTTGAACGTCATCGCACTCCTCCGACCGGGCGATTAATCACCCGCGACATCACTGGATCAGTGCCCCCCGGACTCCGCCACCAGCTTCGAATACGCGTCCGCGTCGAGCAAGCCGTCGAGCTGGGACGTGTCGGCCAGCCGAATCCTGAGTAGCCACGCATCGCCATATGGCGAGGAATTCACGACCTCCGGCGAGTCAATTGCAGCCGAGTTTTCCTCGACCACCTCGCCGGTAACCGGGGCGTAAATGTCAGACGCCGCCTTCACGGACTCGACGACGCCAAACGGCTCGGACTGGCTCACCGACGCCCCCACGCCCGGCAACTCGAGGTAGGTGATATCGCCAAGCTCGCTCTGCGCGAAGTCGGTTATCCCGATTGTGGCCACATCGCCATCGACCCTGACCCACTCGTGAGTCTTCGTGAACCGGTAATCGCGCGGAATCTCCATGAGAACCTACCCTTCCCAATCGCTCGTCACGTTCATTTCGAACTGATTCAGTTAGGAACTTCGCTTGTAAAACGGTGTCTTGACCTGCTCGGCACGCACCGGCTTCCCACGAATGATCACGTCAAATTGCTTTGCGACTCCAGCGTACTTGCGCTCGATAATCGCCAGACCGATGTTCTCTCCGAGCGTCGGCGACGTTGTGCCACTCGTCACGAACCCGACGACGTTGTCATCGACCGCTACGTCGTAATGCGAGCGCGGAACGCCGCCACGTTCGACCATCTTGAATCCAACGGTCCTACGTCGCGTGCCCTGCTCCTTGACCGCGGACAGTGCGTCTCGCCCAATGAAATCGCTCTTTTCCAGCTTTACAGCCCAGCCAAGACCGGCCTCAAGGGGATTGATCTCCGCGGACAGCTCGTTGCCGTACAGTGGCATGCGCGACTCCAGCCGCAGCGTGTCACGAGCTCCAAGCCCGATTGGCTTTAGTCCATGCTCTGCCCCCGCGCGCATTATGGCGTCCCAGACGGCGCCAACCTGATCGATCGCGCAGTAGAACTCCCAGCCGTCCTCGCCGGTGTAACCGGTGCGGCCAGCCAGGCACTCTACGTCTGCGATCTCAGTCTCCCTGCAAGAAAAGTACGATTGATCGTCAAGCGAAACGGAGGACAGCCCGGCAACGATCGTTGCCGCGTTCGGCCCCTGGATGGCGATCATGCCGGTGCTGGGCGACAAATTTTCGATCTCGACATCCAGATCAGCACGCGCCTCGCGCTGTTCCTGCAGCCAGTTCACGTCCTTATCCGTGTTGGATGCATTGACACACACGAAATAGCCGTCGCCGCTCGGCCGCCGGTAGATGATGATGTCATCGATCACGCCGCCGTCGGGATAGCACAACAGCGAGTAGTGAGCCTGCCCGGGTTCCAGACGCGTTACGTCGTTGGTCGCGACGTAGTTGAGGAACGACAGCGCGTCACGTCCGGTGATGGAAACCTGCCCCATGTGCCCCAGGTCGAACAGCCCGGCTGTCGAGCGTACGGTCTTGTGCTCGTCCATGATTCCGGAGTACTGCACGGGCATGTACCAGCCCGCGAAATCAACCATCTTTGCCCCGAGCTTCTCATGCCGCTCAGCAAGAGATGTGCGCTGCATGCTTCCCCACCCAATCCAGCCCTCGACGACCGCCGCGATGTGAGACTCTAGCATGGCTGAGCCGATCGCGCGACCTTGATTCGACTCGCGTATGAACGCTAGACCCGTTGAATCGTCCGCTCAAGGGCGTGCTTGTCGATTACCGCGTCGACGTCGACCGGATACGAACCGGTAAGGCACGCCGAGCAGAATTCGTTGGCAGGTTGCCTGATGGCGCGAAACAGCCCGTCGTGTGACAGATACCCGAGGGTGTCGACCCCCAATTGCTCACGAATTTCCGGAATTGTGAGGTTCGCCGCTATCAGCTCCTCGCGGGACGCCATGTCAACGCCGAGATGGCACGGATGCATGACTGGCGGAGCATGCACGCGCATGTGCACCTCGGCGGCGCCCGCCGCCCGGATCATATTGACAATCGGGCGACTGGTCGTGCCCCGCACGATCGTGTCGTCAATCAGCACGACGCGCTTTCCTGCGAGCACTTCCGGCAGCGCGTTGAATTTGAGCTGCACGCCGATCTCTCGCAGTCTCTGGTCCGGCTGGATAAACGTGCGGCCTATGTACCGGTTCTTGATAAGCCCTTCAGCGTATGGAATGCCGGACTCTCGCGCATACCCGATCGCGGCAGGAACTCCTGAGTCAGGTATTGGAATGACGACATCAGCCTCGATTGGATGCTCGCGTGCGAGCTGCTCTCCCATCCGTTGACGCACGAGATGCAATCGTTCGCCCCGCAGCTGGCTATCCGGCCTGGCAAAGTAGATCAGCTCAAATACACACAGGGCGCGCTCGCCGTGCTCGATCAACGATGCTGAGTGCAGGCCCTCAGCGCTGATGACGAGTATTTCGCCGGGCTCGATTTCGCGCTCGTAGGTCGCGCCCACCGTCGCCAACGCGCACGTTTCTGACGCCACAACCCACCCATCAGGCAGGCGACCCAGACAGAGCGGCCGTATTCCGTGCGGGTCACGGACAGCGACGATCTGATCCGGCGTCAGCACAGCGAGACTGTAGGCTCCGGTAACCCGGTCAAGCGCGCCGCGGAGCTTCTCAACGATCGTGATGCCATCCGTGCGCGCGATCAGGTGCGCCAGAAGCTCAGAATCAGTGGTCGTCTGCAGGCGCGCCCCCGACGCGACGAGTTCATCGCGCAACTCCAGTGCATTGACGGTGTTGCCGTTATGAGCGACGACGATCGTGCCGAGATCGCTCTCGGCAGCCATGGGACCAGCGTTTTCCGGCAGCGTCGATCCGGTTGTCGAGTACCGCGTGTGCCCGACGGCGATATCGCCCGTGAGGTGCCGGAGATCACCTTCGGAAAAGACCTGCCCGACCAACCCCATTTGCTTGCGCAATCGCACTTCGCCCTGGCGGGCAACCGCAATCCCGGCGCTCTCCTGGCCGCGATGCTGTAGCGCGTACAGCCCGAAAAACGTCATGCGCGCGACATCGGCTCCTGGCGCATGAACACCGAAGATGCCGCACTCCTCCTTCGGCGAGTCTCCGTCAAGCTCAGGGAGCATTGGACGACCTCATCTTCCTGAGAAATCGCGACTCCTCTGTGCGTACGAAGTGTACTCTAGCCTTCAATATTCACGAGCCCCGATCGCCATGCGTCGGTCAACGCCGACAGGTCGACCGATCCGATCCCGGTCATTGCAAGAGTCGTTCCCGACACAGTTCCCAGGCGAATTGCCATGACACCGGCCTCATCCGCCGCTTGCTCGAGCTTGCGCGCCTGCTCAGGCCGGCAGGAGACGAGCACCCGAGAAGCGGCCTCGCCAAACAGCCCGCGGTCAAGCCGCCCGTCATTCAAAGCCGCAATCCGGGATAGGTCCACGTCCAATCCAGCTCGCGCGGCGATCAGCATCTCCGCGAGCGCCACGAGCAGGCCGCCTTCTGAGGTGTCGTGCGCGGCATGGACGAGGCCCGACCGAATCGAATCGCGCACGAACGATTGAACGAGAGCCTCCTTCGTGAGGTCGATGCCCGGTGGCGATCCCGCGACGAGGCCATGTATCAATGCAAGATACTCACTGCCGCCGAGCGTCGCGCGCTGCTCCCCCAGCACGTACAGCACGTCGCCAACGCTGGGAGCCATGCCAGCGTGCCGTTGTACGTCATCGAGCAGGCCGACGACGCCGACCGTTGGCGTCGGGAGGATCGGACCGTCGTTCGACTCGTTGTACAGGCTCACATTTCCGCTGACGATCGGAGTGCCGAGTGCCTCGGCTGCCTTCGCCATCCCCGCGACAGCCTGCTTAAGTTGGTAGTAACCGTCCGGCTTTTCTGGAGATCCAAAGTTAAGGCAGTTCGTCAGCGCGAGCGGCGTTGCCCCAGTGCATGACACGTTGCGAGCCGCTTCCGCCACGGCGTGCTGACCGCCGAGAAACGGGTCGAGGTAAACGAAGCGAGGGTTACAGTCCGTCTTCACCGACAACCCTTTTGACGTGTCCTTGATGCGGATGACGGCAGCGTCCCCTTCCAACGGCGGCACAACGGTGTTGGAGAGGATTGTGTGATCGTAGGTCCGGACGACCGGCTCGCGCGAGCAAATGTTATGTGATCCTAGAAGTCTCAGAAGTGTTGGCACGACCTCAGCAGGGGCAACGTCAACCATCGCGTTCAGGTTCTGTTGGCGGGCAGCGATCACCGCCGGTGACTCTACGCCGTCCCGCACATATGTGGGGCACTCGTCCGTAAAGAACACGGCTGGCACGTCGGCCGCGACATCGCTCCCGTCCATGACACGCACGTGTCCGTCGCCGGTCACGACGCCGATGACGTCAGAGTGAAGGTCCCAGCGGTCGAAGATCTCGCGGAGCGTGGGGAGCCCGTCCTCACGCACGATGATCAGCATCCGCTCCTGGCTCTCACTGAGCATGACCTCATATGGCGTCATGCCCGTTTCGCGCCGCGACACGCGGGCGACGTCGAGCTCGATGCCGAGCCCACCCTTGCTCGCGCACTCGACAATCGAGGAGGTCAGCCCAGCGGCCCCGAGGTCCTGCATCGCGACAACTCCATCGACGTGCAGCGCCTCCAGACACGCCTCGAGCAGCAGCTTTTCCAGAAACGGATTGCCAACCTGAACGACGCCGCGGTGCGATTCCTCGGGATTCTCGACCGAGGCGAATGTCGCGCCGTGAATGCCGTCGCGACCGGTGTCCGCGCCAACCAGCACAACCAGGTTGCCCACACCGGATGCGCGGGCGCGCATGATCGATTCGTGCGGAACAATCCCGACGCACATCGCGTTCACGAGCGGATTCCCACTGTACGAGTCATCGAAGAAAATGTCGCCCGCGACTGTCGGGATCCCGAGGCTATTGCCGTAGCCTCCAATCCCACCCACCACGCCACGAAACAGGTAACGGTTGCGCGCCTGACTCAGCGGACCAAAACGGAGCGAGTTGAGCAGCGCAACCGGTCGCGCTCCCATCGTGAATATGTCACGCACGATGCCGCCTACCCCGGTGGCGGCGCCCTCGTACGGTTCGATGGCAGACGGATGGTTGTGGGATTCGATCTTGAACACGACGGCCAGCCCGTCGCCGATGTCAACGGCGCCGGCGTTCTCGCCCGGTCCCTGGAGCACCCGAGCGCCTTCTGACGGGAATAGCGTCAGGAGCGGGCGCGAGTTCTTGTAGCCGCAGTGCTCGCTCCACATCGCGCCGAACATCCCCAGTTCAACCGGAGTCGGCTCGCGATCGAGCAGTAGAACGATCTGCGCATACTCGTCCCGCGTGAGCGCGACTTCCCTGAGCGCCGTGTCAGTAATCGTCACACGGCCGCCATCGGCATGAAGTGTCCCACGACCGCGCCGAGCACGCGCAGGCCCTCGTCACCGCCAATCAAGGCGTCATACGCCCGTTCCGGATGTGGCATCAACCCAACGACGTTGCCACGCAGGTTGCAGATGCCCGCTATATGTCGGCTGGAGCCGTTGGGGTTTGATCCTTCACTCTCCATGCCCCATTCGTCGGTGTAGCGGAAGACAATCTGCTCGTTGGCCTCAAGCGCATCGAGCTGGACCGGTTCCGCGAAGAAGCGACCCTCACCATGCGCAATCGGCAATCGCAACACGGTTCCCGGATCGATTCCTCGCGTAAACGGCGTGCGATCCGTCTCAACGCGCGTATGCACCCACTTGCACGAAAATGCCAGGTTGGCGTTACGCAGCAGCGCTCCGGGCAGCAGCCCTGCCTCGGTGAGGATCTGAAAGCCGTTGCAGATGCCGAGCACCGGCCGACCCTGTTCAGCGAATTCGGACACCGCGCCCATGATCGGAGAGAAGCGAGCGATCGCGCCTGCCCGCAGGTAGTCGCCGTATGAAAACCCACCTGGGACCAGGAGCGCGTCGACATCACCGACCGACGTGTCCTTGTGCCAGATCGGGACTACCTCGAGGCCCAGTCCCCGCTCGACCGACATCAGCGCGTCGTGATCTCCGTTCGATCCCGGAAAAACGACAACCCCGTACCTCACGATCCCTCCCCGCGCTAGTGATCCGCCAGCGGCGTTAGCTGAATCTCGTAGGTCTCTGTTACCGGATTGCTGAGAAGCTGGTCGCACATGCGCGTCACGCGACCTCGCGCGTCTTCCGGTGATTCCGCGTCAACTGTTACGCGAATGTACTTTCCAGCACGAACCGCCTCAACCTCGTCATATCCGAGCGAGCGCAATCCGTCCCGTATCGCCAGTCCCTGTGGATCATTGACGACCGGCTTCAGGGAGACGAGCACTTCCGCCAGATACGTTCGACGCCGCGCCTCGTTCCGCGTGCTCTGTTCGTCCGTCACGATCGCGACAACTCCTGTCCGGTGATTCGTTCATACGCGCGACGATATCGCTCGGCCGTCTCATTGATGATCTCCGGTGGGAGCGGAGGACCAGGCGCCATCTTGTTCCAGCCGGAGGCTTCCAGCCAATCCCGCAGCGGTTGCTTGTCGAAGCTGGCCTGCGCTCTACCCGGCTCGTATGCCGCTCCGTCCCAGAATCGGGACGAATCCGGCGTCAACATCTCGTCGATCACGGTCAGCGTGTCGTCGATCAGGCCAAACTCGAACTTGGTGTCGGCGATGATGATGCCCCGCGAGCGCGCGTAGGCCTCAGCCTTCGCGTACAGCGCGATCGACGTGTCTCGCAAAGCGGTCGTCGTCTCGGAGCCGATAAGCGATGCCATGCGCTCGATCGAAATGTTTTCGTCGTGCCCGGCGTCAGCCTTCGCCGCCGGTGTAAAGATCGGCTCAGCAAGCTTTTCGCTCTCAACGAGTCCCGCCGGCAGCGGCGCGCCGCAGACCGTGCTCAGCCGTCTGTACTCCGCCCAGCCGGAGCCGGCGAGATACCCACGCACCACACATTCGATGTCGATTCGTTGCGCCTTGCGAACCAGCATGAAGCGATCGCGAAGCGCCTCCCTGTTCGTCCCGAGAAACTCCGGGAGGTCGTCAATCTCCGCCGATATGAGATGGTTTGGCACGACACTACGCGTCATCTCGAACCAGAAGAGCGACATCCGCGTCAATATCTGCCCCTTGTCCGGCACTGCGTCGGGCAGGACGACATCGAACGCTGACACGCGATCCGTCGCGACCATCAGTAGCCGGTCGCCAAGGTCGTACATGTCCCGAACTTTGCCTCGACGATAGAGTCGGAGCCTGGGAATGTCGATGCTGCGCAGCGCCGTCACGAGGTCGCGCCCTCTCCGGGCGCAACGCTGGCGACGGCTGAGGCTTCAAGCAACCCCACGCGCTCAAGGGCTGTGTCGATGTAACGCAAGTGATACTCATAGTCGAACAGCGCGTCGATCTCGTCGTTGGTCAGACGTGAAGCGACATCCGGCTCAGCCTTCAGATACTCCCGCAGATGCCCGCCTTCATCCCAGGCGCGCATGGCGTTCTCCTGGATCAGCTTGTAGGCGCGCTGGCGATCCACGCCTGCCTCGATGAGCGCCAGCATCGCCCGCTGCGAAAAGATCGCGCCCCCGGTCGACTCGACGTTGGCCATCATCCGTTGCGGATACACGACCCAGTTTCGGACGAGGTTAGTGAACAGGTGCAGCATGTAGTCGACGAGGATGCATGCGTCCGGAAACACGACCCGTTCCGCCGACGAATTCGAGATGTCGCGCTCGTGCCACAAAACGACGTTCTCCATCGCGGTCAGCGCATAGCCCCTGACCAGGCGAGCGAGCCCGCTGATACGCTCGCTTTCGTGCGGGTTGCGCTTATGCGGCATCGCCGACGAGCCCTGGTTTCCCGGGTCGAACGGCTCCTCCAGCTCACGAACTTCAGTCCGGGCCAGGTGCCGGATTTCAACGGCGAACTTGTCAAGCGACGAGGCGAGTATCGCCAGACTTGTGATGAATTCGGCGTGGCGATCGCGCTGAATGATTTGTGTTGACACCGGCGCGGGGCGCAGCCCGAGTTGTTGGCAAACGTCCTCTTCCACATCAGGAGGGACGTTTGCGTGCGTCCCGACGGCCCCCGAAATCTTTCCGACCGCCATCCCGTCACGCGCCGCCGCCAGACGTTGCCTCGATCGCCGGAGCTCGTCGTACCAGACTGCGAGCTTGAATCCGAACGTGATGGGCTCGGCGTGGACTCCATGCGTCCGGCCAATCATCAACGTGCCACGATACTTCAACGCCTGGCTACCGACGGCTTCAATCGCGCCGTCGAGCCGGCGGAGTAGCAGGTCGGCCGCGCGCACCACCTGCAGCGCAAGCGCGGTGTCGATCACGTCGGAACTGGTCAACCCGAGGTGAATGAATCGAGCCGCGTCTCCGGCGGTCTCACTGGTAGCTCTCAGGAACGCAATGACGTCATGATCTGTCTCGCGTTCGATTTCCTTCATGCGCTCGATGTCACAGGTCGCCGTGCGGATCGACGGCATCGCGCTTTCCGGAATGATCCCCTTACGCGCCCAGGCCTCACACACGGCCTTCTCCACGGCCAGCCACAACTCAATCTTGCCCTGCTCGCTCCAAATGGCGCCCATCTCCGGAAGGGTGTATCGCTCGATCATGCGCGGACAACTTCCAGTCGCGCTTCAAGTGACCCGCGCACGCGCTTCGTGGCGTCACGGACTACCATGATCGAGATCGCAGTGAGAGTCATGAGGTGAGCGGGGGTGAGCGAGAGCGTTACGGGCGCCAACAGCCTGTACTGTGCGTGTTGTTCGAGTTCCATGTGTTCCCGACGATGCGCTCGTTTTCAATGACTGAAGTATACCTTTCCAGCGTCGCAGCCGCCGGTTGGCGCCATTGCGACACCCTGCCGAGACGCGGTACAGTTGATTCGGGACACGGCACAGCATCGGGGTTTCGTTCTTGTAGCGCCTGGACTCGTCGTGGAGGGACGAGTTGACGAGGTGAAGGCCACATCGAAAGACTCGGCGGATGGCCTTCCGGTGAGCACAACCGTCAGATCTCTACAAAGCGCTGGGGTGACCCGGTGGCACAAAGTGAGATCATGTGCGCCCCTTTTGATCGCTGAGCGCACCCCTCGCACGTTGGCCGTTTCCCATACTCTGCATGCGTCACTCCTCGAACGCCAGTGTCGGGGTAGAAGGTCCGCGTCCATGTGTGGAATTTTCGGGTATGTCGGGTGCGAAACCGACACCGGAGAGATGGTGCTTCACGCCCTCAAGCGGCTCGAATATCGAGGCTACGATTCGTGGGGAGTGGCGGTAGGCATAAATGGTCGTATCACGATTGAAAAGAATGTCGGCAAGATCGGGGACGCCCGAGTCGACCTGCCAGCGTCACGGATCGGATTCGGACACACTCGCTGGGCAACGCACGGCGGAGTGACCGTGGCCAACGCCCATCCGCTCTCTAACTCGTCGGGCCGTCTGGCGGTCATCCATAACGGCATCATCGAGAACTTCAGACAGCTCAAAGAGTCCCTCGTCGCGAGCGGGACGGAGTTTGTTAGCGAAACTGACACCGAGGTCGTGGCACACCTGGCGTCGCAGCGCCTCGGTGGCGGGACAGCGCCCGATCAGGTTCGCGACGCGGTCGCGAGCGTGTTTCTCGACCTCCGCGGGTTGAACGCGATCATCGTCATGGATCAGCGCACGTCGACGTTGACGGCGGTGAAGAACATCTCGCCGCTGGCGATCGGTCGTGGTCCACGCGGCGTGTTCGTCGCGTCGGACGTGCTGGCTTTCGCGGGGCACGCCGACGAGGTCTGCTACATTGACGACTTTCAGGTAGCCCAGCTGTCAGGGACCGGTGTTCGGCTGACGGATGCGCGGAGCGGGGACGTGGCTGCTGCTAACTGGCAGCCGATCGTTCTCAACGAGGGCGTCACCGAACTCGGAACCTATCCACATTTTCTCCTGAAGGAGATCCATGAGCAACCGGCGGTCATCGAGTCGATCGCGCGGGATCAGATCGATGGCGTTCGGGAGCTCGCGGCGCGCATCCGTGAAGCCTATGGCACATTTTTCCTTGGATGCGGCACAGCCAGCTATGCCGCGTTGACGGGAAACTACCTGTTTTCACGGATCGCCCAGCGTCATGTGAATTTCGTCGTTGGCAGCGAGTTCAACTACCAGGAGCACTTCCTGACGGACCGCTCGCTCGTCGTCGCACTCTCGCAGAGCGGCGAAACCGTTGACGTCATTGAGCCAGTGCTATCGGCTCAGAAGCGGGGAGCGTCTGTCGCGGCGCTCGTTAACGTTCGGGGGTCAACGCTCGACCGCGTCGCGGACTTCTCGCTGCACCTCAACGCCGGGCCGGAGCAGTGCGTTCTTTCGACGAAGGCATATACGGCCAAGGTGGCGCTGCTGCTGCTGACGGCGCACGTACTGAACGGAAGCGAGCATGTGGGCCGCGACCTGCTGTGGCGCGCAGTTGACGGTATGCAGCTATCCTTGACGCCGACGTTCAATGACCGCGTTCGCGAAGTCGCGGCACGCGTAATGGATCGCTCGAACATGTTCGTGATTGGCCGTGGATTGAGCTACCCGACTGCGCTCGAAGCGGCCCTCAAGATCAAGGAGGTCTCGTACATTCATGCCGAGGGCTTTGCCGGAGGCGAGTTGAAGCACGGCGTCATCGCGCTGGTAGAGACTGGCACCCCATGCATCGTCTACTCACCACTGGATGAGACGCGATCCGACATTCTCTCCGGCGCTATGGAACTGAAGGCGCGCGGAGGCTTGATTATTGGAATCTCACCCGAGAACGAGGAGGTGTTTGATATCCACCTCCCGATCGCGAATGTCGGCGACGCGTCTCCGCTGGTGATGGCGCCGCCCGCGCAGCTGCTTGGTTACCAGCTGGCCGTCATGCTGGGTCACGATCCTGACAAGCCGCGCAACCTCGCGAAGAGCGTGACGGTCAAGTGACGTCTATCGTGGATACGCACTGCCACCTCGACTTATCCGCGTTCGATGAGGACAGAGACGCAGTTATTCGAAACGCCATCGCGGTCGGCGTGCACTCCATGGTCGCGATCGGGTTCAATCCCGACCGGTGGCACTCGACCAGGCGGCTCTGCCACGCGTATCCATTCATGCTCCGAGCAGTGGGGGTTCATCCGAACGACGCAGGCATCTGGAACGATGATGTGCGCGAGGCGTTGGCCGACGAATGTGCATCAGGAGATCCGGTCGCAATCGGCGAAACGGGCCTCGACTTCTTCCGCGATCGGGCGGATCATGAGGCTCAGACTCTGGCGTTCGAGCGTCAGATCGAGCTATCACGCGAGTTGAGCCTGCCGATCATTATTCACCAGCGCAATGCCGAAGCGGAGGTGCTTGAGGCGTTGGCGCCATATGCGCCGATTCGCGGTGTCATGCACTGTTTCACCGGCAGCGCTTCGTTCGCCAGCGCGTGCATGCGGCTCGGTCTCATGCTCGGAATTGGAGGAGTTGCCACGTTTCCAAGGTCAGAGGAGCTTCGATCCACAATCGCCAGATTGCCACTGCGCAGTATCATCGTAGAAACCGACGCTCCATATCTCGCGCCCCAGTCACAGCGAGGCAAGCGCAACTCCCCGGCGCTCGTGACTGAAGTTGTGGAAGTGATCGCGTCCTCGCGACGCGTTCTGGTTGAGTCAATTGCAGACGAGACGACAGACAACGCGATTCGTCTATTCGGCCCTCGAATGAGCCAGGCACTGGAGCAAGGACATCAGGCGGCGTGACGATTGTGATCGCAACGAACAATGAAGGCAAGCTCGCTGAACTCCGCGCGCTCCTCCCAGAGGGCGTGTCGCTTCTCACAATGTCCGAGGCGGGGCTTGACTCGCCAGTGGAAACCGGCAGCACGTTCGTCGCGAACGCGCTGCTGAAGGCCCGCCACGCCGCAACCAGCGGGCACGTCGCGGTTGCCGATGACTCCGGATTGGAAGTTGACGCGCTGCATGGCGCGCCTGGCGTGCGCTCCGCTCGCTTCGCTGGCCCGGCGGCCAGCGATGAGGACAACAACCGTCTGTTGCTGGATCGTCTCACGGGTGTTGCAGTCGGGCGTCGCGGCGCGCGGTTTGTTTCGGCTGTTGCGCTGGTGTCACCGACGGGGCGCGAGTGGACGGCAGCCGGCACGCTGTCGGGCGTCATCGCTGACCGGCCGCGTGGTTCGGCTGGATTCGGCTACGATCCTGTCTTTCAGGTACAGGATCCCGGGGCCGGCGACTACAATGGCCGGACGCTAGCAGAGCTTACGCCGCAGGAGAAAAACAGCGTCTCACACAGGGCGCGCGCCTGGGCGGCGCTGGCCGGTTGTATCAACGAAGCGCTTCGACTGCATGCCGGAACTGAAGGGTGAGTCTAGCTTGACTGACACGTCACCTCGCGTCGAGAGCCGGAGCGGCCGTGAGCGGCTGCGCGCGGTCCCGACAGGGTTGCCGATCATTTCGATAGCCGGCTCTCGAGGCAAGAGCACCGTCGCCTGGATGCTCCACGAGGTCCTGCACGAAGCGAGGTGGCCGTCGGCAAGCTGGCTCTCATCCGGGGTATACGTCGACGGACAATTGCAGGAGGGTGAACTCGGTCCATGGTCCAAGGTTGTGCTCGCCGCCCGCTATGGCGAACTGGATGTCGTGATTCAGGAGCTGAACGCTGCAACCGTCATCGGAGCCGGATTGCCAAAGAACACCTATCCGATTGAGATACTTACCACCCTCTGCGGAAATCACGAAGCATGCCTGTTGAGCGCGGACACGGTGCGCGAGCGTAAAGCGCTGGAAATCGCCGTTGACGCCGTGCATCCGGACGGCATTGTCATCGCGAACGCCGACGACTACGATGTTGTCGAACTGACTGAATCGTCTGTTGCCGAGTCAGTATTCTACGCGCTGCACCGGGAGAACCCGACAATCCAACGCCAGCTTGCGGCCGGGGCTGTTGCCACCTGGCTCGCGGACGGATGGATCACGCACGGTGATGACCGCCAAACTCGTTCGATCATGCCAATCGCCGAGATACAGGGAACGCTCGACGGCGAAATCCTGTTCCAGGCACAGAACGCGCTGGCTGCGGCCAGCGCAGCGCTCGTCCTCGGAATCGACGATGAGATGGTTCGACGCTCTTTAGCACGTTTCGAACCTCGACCGGACCGCCAGCCGGCCGCGTGTAACATTGTTCGTTTCAACGAGGCCACAATTCTGGTCGATTCGCCGAGGTACGTGAATTCGTTGAAACTGCTCGCGCGCGGCGTCCGTCATACGCCCCATCGTCGAACGTTGGTCGTGTCAGGCTGCTTCCCAGGGCTCTCCGTTGATGAGTGCGTTGAGGCCGGACGAATCGTCGGCGGGTTGGGGGGCATCATTCTGCTCCATGGCGAACACGCTCCTGACGGGCGCATGGAGGCGATCCGGGTCGGGCTGTCAACCGCGGCGGTGCCACCGATCGTCCTTTCGATGCCCGACGAGGGCCGGGCGATCGATCAGCTCTTGAACACCGTCGCGCCCGGCGATCTGGCGCTGGTGCTGGCCGACGACGCGGAGACCGCGCTCGCGCGATTGTGGCCCGCTCCAAGCATTGCGGCGGATCGCCTGCGAAGCAACGGAATGTAGCGATGAGCCTGACGACGGATCTTACGGGAGTATTTGACTTTCACACGCACACGTTCTTCTCGGACGGCGCACTTTCACCGATGGAACAGGCGCGTCGGGCTGTCGTCGCCGGATACTCCGTGCTGGGACTGACAGACCACGTGGGGGTTGGCGGGGTTGCGTCGCTGATCGAGACGCTGAAGTTCGATCGGGACATCATCGAGGCGCACTGGCCAATTCGAGTTGTCATAGGGGTAGAGCTGACCCACGTGCCCGCTGAGAGCATCGCACGCGCAGCCAAGGAGGCCCGTGAGTCCGGCGCGGAGATCGTCATCGTGCACGGCGAGACGCCCGTCGAACCGGTCCCTCAAGGCACGAATTCCGCCGCCATCGACTGTGGGTTGGTCGACGTTCTGGCTCATCCAGGCATGCTCGCCGTCGAGCAGGCCGAACTGGCCGCCCGGCATGGCGTCTATATCGAGATCACCGCGCGTCGCGGACATTCCCTTACGAATGGGCACGTCGCGCGCGTCTGCCAGTCCGCGGGCGCGCCGATGATCGTCAACAGCGATGCGCATGAGCCGTCAGATCTGCTTTCCCGTGAGTTTCAGGAGCGTGTGGCTCTCGGGGCGGGCATTCCGCCCGCGCTCGTTGCTGAAATGCTGGCGGAGAACCCACGCTCGCTCTGGGACCGCGCCCAAAAGCGTCGCTGACGAGTCTGGTGATGGTTGTTTTGATCTACTGGGATATGTCGCTGAGGTCGTCGCTGGCGAGGCCGAACGATCGCTCTCAGGCCGCTGACTGCTCGATCAGCGCTGACACCACCGAGACGCGCTTCGGTCCGATCACCTCCGCGATAGCCGTGTCCAAATCATCGCACCAGTCGACCCGCATTCTGGATCTTAGCAGCTGCGAACCGCCGTCCCTCTCCATTCGAATGAACAGCCGGTCGTCGCCAGGAAATTCGCGCAGAAGCCGCGATAGCCGCTCCATCGTCTCCAATTCGGCGTCAATCAACGCGTTCGACGGCAAGTCGATGGTCACGAACTGGCGCTCGACATAGTTCTTCGGTTCCGGCGCCACGTACGGCTGAATCTCGTCGCACAGCAGTTGGACAATCTCGTTCCGCACATCGATCTTTCCCCGCACTGTTACAACCGAGTCCTCCGCAAGCGCCTCGACGCATCGCTCGTACGCCTCGGGAAACAGCACCGTCTCGATCGACCCTGACAGGTCTTCGATCGTCACGACTGCCATCGTCCGGTTCGCGCGCGTCGTGATCCTGCGCACTGACGAGATGATGGCCAGCACGCGGGCGCTCTGCCCGGCCAACTCGGCATCGAGCTCCGCAACCTGGCTGAACGTCTCGTGCCGGCGCCGGACCTCCAGCGCCACCTCGGCCAATGGGTGGGCGCTCAGGTACGTGCCGAGATGCTCCTTTTCCCAGAGCAGGAGCGTCTTATGTGGTATCGGCGCGATGTCCGACACCGCTATCGACTTATAGTCCACGTGATGGTCAACCAACTCGCCGAACAACCCCATCTGGCCGCGCTGCTTTGCTTTCCGCACCGCCCCAGCCGCCGACATCGCAGTGTCCAGCCTGGACAGGGCGGCCGCCCTGTCCAGCAGCGAATCGAACGCTCCACCCTTAATGAGGCTCTCCATGACGCGCTTGTTGATCTGGCCGTGATCAACCAGGTTGCAGACGTCCTCAAGCGACACGAACCGGCCTTGAGGCGATTCCGAACGAGCCGCACAGATGGCGCGCACCGCTGACTCACCGACGTTCTTCACGATCGACATGCCGAATCGAATAGCGTGGTGGCCGTCAGCGTCCACCTCGACGTCGAATGTCACGCCACTACAGTTGACGTCGGGACCACGCACCGGAATGTTCAGCTTTACGCACTCGGCAACCGCAGCGGCGACCCGCGCAGCGGCTCCTGCCGGGTGATTTGGCGCAAGCCGAAGAACGGCGGTCATGTACTCCGCTGGATAGTTCGCCTTCAGGTACGCGGTCTGATATGCGATAGTTCCGTAGCAAACGGCATGCGCCTTGTTGAACGCGTAACCCGCAAACGGCTCGATCAGGTCAAACACCTTTTCCGCGTCGGACCGTGCATACCCCTTGGCGCCCGCGCCCGCGATAAACTGCTCGCGCTCGGCGCGCATCTTCTCGGCAATCTTCTTGCCCATGGCCTTACGCATGACGTCCGCGGCGCCCAGCGTGTACCCCGCAAACTGCTGGGCAATGAGCAGCACCTGATCCTGATACACGATCACACCATACGTTTCGTCGAGGATCTCCGCCAGATCCTGGTGCGGATACTGAATTTCTTCGAGGCCGTGCTTGGCGCGACAGAACGTCGGAATATGCTGGATCGGACCCGGCCGGTAAAGCGCCACGAGCGCGGCCAGCTCAAGCACCGAGGACGGCTTCAACTCCTGAATGGCCCGGCGCATCCCGGCGCTCTCCAGCTGAAACACGCCAAACGTCTCGCCCGTTGCCAGCATGTTGTACGTCGCGTCGTCTCCGTCCGGAAATCGCTTCGGATCAAGCGACTCTCCACGCGTCTGTCTAATGATTTCGACCGCCTCGCCGAGGATGGTCAGGTTCGCCAGCCCGAGGAAGTCCATTTTCAACAGGCCGATCTCGGCGACGTTCTCCATCGTGAACTGCGTCGTTGGCAATGCGCCCTCGTCTCCGCGCGACGGACGCTGCAACGGCACGTGCTCGACCAGCGGTTCGGCGCTGATGACCACCCCTGCGGCGTGTGTCCCCGCGTGCCGCGCGATGCCTTCGAGCTTGCGCGCCATGTCGATCAGTCCGCGGGACCGATCGTCAGTCTCATATAGCGTCCGCAGTTCCCCGCTGTCGACTAGCGCCCGGTCGAGCGTCATGTGGAGCGTGCTCGGAATCAACCGCGCGACCCGGTCGACCTCGACGTGCGCCCACGACATCGCGCGACCAACGTCGCGAATCGATGCCTTCGCGCCCATCGTCCCGAACGTGATGATTTGCGCAACACGGTCGTGTCCATATTTGCGGGCCACGTAGTCGATGACCTCGGCGCGCCGGTTATCGGCGAAATCCATGTCGATGTCGGGCATCTCTCGCCGTTCAAGATTGAGAAACCTCTCGAACACGAGCCGGTTTGCGATCGGATCGATGTCGGTAATCTCAAGGGTATAGAGCACGATGCTCGCGGCCGCCGAGCCGCGCACGCCGAACGGGATGTTGCGTTCACGAGCGAACAGCGCGAAATCGCGCACGATCAACATGTAGCTGGCGAAGCCAGTCTGCTCAATTACGAACAGTTCGTACTCGAGCCTCCTGCGTACTTCTTCAGTAATCTCCGTGTATCGGCGCCGCAGCCCATCCCAGCACAGCTGGCTCAGGTACTGTTGGTCGTCCAAGCCCTCCGGCACCTCAGGCGTTGGCAGGTGCAGCCGGCCGAAGTCAATGTCGAACGCGCAACGCTCGGCGATCCGCACGGTGTTGTCCAAAGCCTCCGGCAGCTCGCCGAATACACGAGCCATCTCGTCCGCCGACTTGAAATAGAGCTGATCTGATTCCATTCTCATGCGCTTTGGGTCGTCGAGGGTGGTGTTTGTCTGGATACAAACCAGCAGATCCTGCACGGGCGCGTCAGCCTGCTGCACGTAATGGACGTCGTTGGAAGCCACCAGTGGAATCGACGCGCGATTCGCGAGCTCAACGAGCTTTACGTTCGTCCGCCGCTGATCCGCTGTGCCGTGGTCCTGAACTTCGATGAAGAAGCTATCGGGACCGAACATTTCGCGCAGCGTGAACGCCATCCGCTCCGCCTCCTCGTCGCGCCCGTCGAGATAGTTCGACGCGACTGGACCGCCGAGGCACGCCGAGGTGCAGATGATTCCGTCGCGCAGCTCGTGCAGTAGCTCGAGATCGATGCGCGGTCGGTAGTAAAAGCCCTCGGTGCTGGACTTGCTGGCCAGCTTCAACAGGTTGCGGTACCCGCGTTCATTTTCAGCCAGCAGCAGCAGATGATATGCGGATCGCCGATCGCGGTCACGCATGCTTCCCTGCGCGAGATAGGCCTCCATGCCGATCACCGGCGCGAGGTCGTTCTGTTTCGCCGCCTTGTGCCAGTCCAGCACGCCGTACATCACGCCGTGGTCGGTAATGGCAATATGCCGCATGTCGAGCTCGCGGGCTCGCGCCATATAGTCGTCGATTCGTCCCAGGCCATCAAGCAACGAAAATTCCGTGTGCAGATGCAGGTGCGCGAACGACGCCATAGGCTGCTTCCCCTCAGGCTAAAGGATTCCCACATCTGTCCCCGCGTTGCGGGCCGGCAGCGGGTCGCGGCACTACATTAGCGCGGGACTGGCGCTGATGGTGAAAACGATTCGGGCGCCGGCTCAACGCATACCGCGTCCCGGCGCCCGAGTCAGAGGCCACGCACGTCGCAATAATACTACGCGGCCACGATGGACCCCCGGTGCGTCGTGGATGTCGGGCCGTTGAATGAAGCGCGGTGCGCCTGACGCACCAGCAGCGAGATCATATGCCGTACATCGTCGCGCACCTCGACCGGGACCTCTCGATCCTGGAGCAGCCCGAGCACCTCCGACAGCACCGGCTCGCTAGCGAACAGACTCTCGATGCGACCGGGCATAAAGCCCGCAGATGCGAGAAGCGCGTCGCGTTCGGCGTCGGCCAATCCCATCGCGCCGGCTAACTTCACGACGGCATCCCTGGTCGGCATGCGCGTGCCGCTCTCCAGCCGGCTGACGTAGGAATGGTCAAACCCCGCCGCTTTCGCCAACCGGCTTTGAGACATGCGCCGCCGGTCGCGATACTCTCGCAACATGGGCGCAAACCCATGGAGCGCGAAGCGCTCATCCTGCCCGGTCATCAGATCATCCATTGTGCCGACTCCCATCATCCAATATGCCTTGCAGCCTCGCCTCGCCCGAGAGCCGTTCACCGCGAACGAACGCATCATCCGTCCGTTCTCCTTAGACTAACACGCGCGTGACTTACGGTCAAGCCCCATTGGTGGTTTTCCACAGAACAGCGCATTGAGGCAGGATTGAAACACTCTCGCGACAGTGCGGCCGCCCGAGGCAGCGGCCGCGTGCCATGCTGCTATACTGCTCGTCGCTCGATCGGGACGAGAGCCTCGAAGGGATAACGCGATATGCGCCAGACTCGCGTCGTCGACATGCCCGCTTCCGCCTTCTTTCATATGGTCGGCGATCCGGACACGTTCGTCGGCGGAGGCAGCGTCGCGGCACTGACCGGCGCAGCCGCCGGCTCGACGGCGCTGCTCGTCATGCGACTGAACGCCCGGCGCAAATCTCTGGCCCGGCACCGTCCAACGGTCGAAACCGCAATTCGGGAGACTGAACACATCGTTGATGCATGCGCCGACGCCGCCGACGCGGACATTCGCATCCTCGATGAACTCCTCATCGCTCACCGACAGGCCCGCGCAACCGGCGATCAGGCTCTTTACGTCGCGGCGCTGACCGCGGCGGCTGAATCGACCCTTCGCATAGCGGAGTTGGTCGTCGATCTGTTGACGCGCATCGACGAGCAGGTGGACATCTCGTCTCGATTTACCGTCAGCGACCTCGGAGCGGCGGCTGTGCTGGCCGCGGGCTCTGGCCAGGCAGCGTTACTCACCGCTGAGGTGAACGTCGCGCTCCTGCTCGAGCACGACGCCGCCAATCGCCCCAGCGCACTTGAGCTTGACGCTCGGCATCATGACCTCCGCCAGAAAACAATCGCCCTCGGCCAGCGCATTGAGCGCCGGACCCGCGTTCGTCTCAAGGGGTCGGAAGGCATGGAAGGATCGACATGATCGCCAAGGTGCTTGACGGGCGACCGGTCTCGCGTGCGTTACGAGAACGCGCGCGTGACGAGTTGAGGCGCTTCAGCAACGCATATGACTTTACGCCGGGACTCGCCGTCCTGCTGGTCGGATCCGATCCAAGCGCCCGCGCGTACCTGAACGCGATTCTCAAGGCGGCCGCCTCGGTCGGCATGACGAGCGCGGTCGTCGAGCTGGACGCGACTGTCGAACAGTCACGATTGACCGATGCCGTGGAGGCGCTCAATTGCCAGTCGGACGTGCAGGGGTTCCTGGTGTTGCAGCCGTTGCCTCCTCATTTGTCGCGCGTGGCGGTGGCCGATCTCGTTGATCCACTGAAGGACATCGACGGCATTACGACATTCAATGCCGGTCGCCTGTTTCACGATGATCGTGACGTGCTGGCTCCGTCGACGCCCTCAGGAGGCATGGCGCTGCTGAAGCACTACGAAATTCCGATCGCCGGGCAGTACGCGGTTGTCATCGGTCGCAGCCCGGTCGTCGGCCGTCCGATGGCCGCGATGCTCACCGCCGCGAACGCCACGGTGACGACCTGCCACTCCCGCACCCGCGACATCGAACGCTACACACGAGTAGCCGACATCCTGGTTTCAGCCGTTGGCAAGCCGTCCGTCGTCACGGGCGACATGGTCAAGCCCGGCGCAACGGTCATCGACTTCGGGGTGAACTTCGTCGATGGCCGCATGGTCGGCGATGTCGACGCCAGCTCGGTGGAACGGGTAGCCGGCGCCCTCACGCCCGTTCCGGGCGGGACCGGGCGCGTCACACCATCGATCCTGCTACGCAACACGATCAAGGCTGCGACTATCCAGGTCCAGAGGCTTACGGCCAGTGCCGGTGTCGCCGACCTTGGGTTGATGGGAGACCTGTAGTGAAGTCCGATATCGAAATCGCCCGCTCTGCCAGCCTGAACCCAATCGTGGACATCGCACGAGGCCTTGGCCTTCACGACAACGACATCGAGCCGTTCGGGAAATACAAAGCGAAGATCGCGCTATCGGCACTGGGCCGCGAAACGCCGAAGCCGCGCGGCAAGTACGTCGTCGTGACCGCGATCACCCCCACGCCACTCGGCGAAGGCAAGACGACAACAACCGTCGGTCTCGGGCAGGCGATGGCGCGTATTGGCCACAACGCCGTGATCTGCATTCGGCAGCCCTCGCTTGGACCTGTCTTCGGCATCAAGGGCGGAGCGGCGGGCGGAGGCTTTGCGCAGGTCGTTCCAATGGACGATCTGAATCTCCACCTGACCGGCGACAGTCACGCGGTTACCGCCGCGCACAACCTGTGCGCGGCATTCCTCGACAACTCCCTGTTTCAAGGCAACCCGCTGGACATCGATCCGACCGCCGTCACCTGGCGCCGCGTCCTGGACATCAACGACCGTGCGCTGCGCTCGCTCGTGCTTGGTCTCGGCGACGGCAACGGCGTACCGCGCGAGTCGGGGTTCGACATCACCGCCGCGTCCGAGGTCATGGCGATCCTGGCGCTTGCCACGAGCCCGGGCGACCTGCGACGACGCCTGGGGCGCATCGTCCTCGCTCAGAACCGATCGCGACAGCCGGTCACCGCCGAGCAGATCGGCATTGCCGGGGCAATGGCGGCCCTTCTGCAGGACGCGCTCAAGCCAAATCTGATGCAGACACTGGAGCACACTCCGGTCCTCGTCCACGCTGGGCCATTTGGAAACATCGCCCACGGCAATTCCTCGATCCTCGCCGATCAAATTGGGTTGCGCTACGCGGATCTGGTGATCACGGAGGCTGGCTTCGGGGCGGATCTCGGGGCAGAAAAGTTCTTCAATATCAAGTGCCGTGTCAGTGGGCTGACGCCCGATGCCGCGGTGCTGGTCGCAACCATTCGGGCGCTCAAGGCACACAGCGGTCGATTC
>DATKCN010000309.1:0-4084 GCA_035513175.1 Thermomicrobiales bacterium | reverse complement strand
CCTGGAAAGTGTGTGTACGTCAAAAGCGTACCGTGGGTTCGAATCCCACCCCATCCGCCTGGAGCAACGAACTAGCCCGCCTCCTTTCAAAACGGACGGCGGGCATTTCGTTGGAACCCTCAGTGTTCTCAAAACCAGCGGCGAAACCAGGTGTATTCGAAGAGCACCTTGGACCAATGCCACCATCTCGCTGGTCCGTGGAGGCCAATCTGGGGTGACGGCTCACCGTAGAAGTTTCCCGAGCCCAGTCCCGCGCGCCCATCGCCCGTTTCCAGAAAGCACTTCCCATGGCCGTCGAAACGCCTGACCGGCGTTCGACCGCTCCACGTTCGCGCCAGGTTGTGCGCCACGACCTCGGCCTGTGCATGAGCGAAGACACCTGCTTTTGGCAATGGCTTGCCCATGGATAGCGGAACGGACGTCACGTCGCCGATCGCAAAGACCAACGGCCACGCGGTCTCGAAGGTGCCGCGATCGACAGCGATCCACCCGGAATCCGAAGTCAGTCCGGACGCCTTCACCACGGCCGGCGCGCGATGCGGTGGCACGTACACGAGCAGGTCGTACTCGGCACTCGCGCCATTTGCGAAGGCCAGTCGCCGGGATGCAGGGTCCACGGACGTTACCTGGTGCTCCGGATGGTATCGGATGCCTTTCGACTCCACGAGACCACGCACGGCGCCCGAGACCATGGGTCCAGCGACGCCCATCGGTCCGGGCTCCGCCGCGAACAAGTCCACGGTGACTGCGTCACCCAAGCCGCGCTTGCGCAGCGACGATTGTATGAGCATGGCCGCCTCGTACGGTGCGGCCGGGCACTTGTACGCTGGGGCTGCCGTGAGGACGACGACGCGGCCGCGCTGCATGCGCTGCAACGCGCTCTGCACCGCAACGGCACCGTCGAGTGTGTAGAGGTTGAGTCCAGCATCGCGCAGCCCTGGGATCGTCTCGGGCGCGAGTTCTGCGCCGAGTGAGACGATGATCGCGTCGGAACTCACGTCGCCCGATGATGTCGCGATGGTCTTCGTCAGCGGATCGACTCGAGTGACCACCGCCGTCATCACGTCTATTCCTTTACGCTTCAGTTTCGCAAGGGGGCGCTGAATCTGCTCGGCAGTTCGCGAGCCGGCTGCGAGCCACAGGAGTGACGGCTGAAACACGTGCTGCTCTTCACGCGTAACCAGAACGACGCGATCCTTCCGGGGAAGCAGCCTGCGAAGTCGATTGGCGGCGACCAGGCCGCCAACTCCGCCTCCGAGCACCGCCACGGTTCGTGCATTCGTCGTCATGTCGTTGCCCTAAAAAACGATGACCGTGTCGGCCCAGAGGGTCCAATCTGCCAGCTCCTCCATCGAGCTGCGGTGCGCTCCTTCCACGAGCTCACCGGGAGCGATGCCGCGCGCATCCATGCAGCCTCCGCATACGCCGACCGGCATGAGCTTGCCGGTCAGCCCCTTGAGCATGCGCGAGATGTTGTAGTAGCCCTGCGGCGTGTTCTGACCGGCCTTGGCGCATGCGCTGGCGTCGGCCATCAGGAACACACGCAGCTCCTCACCCTCGCGCTTTGCGAGCGCTCCGGCGAGTCGGAGCGCGTTGTACGATCGCTCCGTTCCATATGGTGGGTCATTCAGCAGAAACAGTGATTTCATGCGTGGTGAGAATGGGTCAGACGGCCGTGGCTCTTGACGGAGCCAGCGGTGCGTAGTATTCTAGCAGGCACTAGAACGCTAGACAATGCCATTATGAGCGCTGAGAATCGCCAGTTCAAGGACGGGCTGTACGCGCAGTTCGCGCGCATCGGTCATGCGGTGTCGACCCCCAAACGTATCGAGTTGCTGGACCTGCTTGCGCAAGCCGAGCGGACGGTGGCCGAGCTCGCGGAGTTGACGGACACGCCGATCAAGAACACCAGCTCGCACCTTCGGACGTTGCGACAGGCCGGTTTGGTGGACACGCGTAAGGAAGGTCAGTTCGTCTACTACCGGTTGGCGGATCTCGAAATCCACGAGTTGGTGCGCCAACTGCAGACCGTTGCCCACGCGCGCTTCGGCGAGGTCGAGCGGATCACGCACCGCTACCTCGATGGTCGCGACGACCTCGAGGGAGTGTCGGCTCGCGAGCTCGAGCGGCGCCTGCGCGACGGTGAGGTCACGCTCATCGATGTGCGGCCAAGCGAGGAGTTCGAGGCAGGGCACATTCCCGGCGCGCTCTCTGTCCCAATAGATCAACTGAAGCGTGGCAGGGTCCAAGTCCCGAAAACGCGCGAGGTCGTAGCATACTGCCGGGGACGATACTGCGTTTATGCCGTCGAAGCCGTCACGCTCCTGCGGAAACGTGGTTACCGCGCGCGCCGTCTCACGGACGGTTTACCTGCTTGGCGCGGTCAAGGCCGTCGCATCGTGGCGCCCGGAGGGAGGGAATGACGACAGCTCTGTCGCCCACAACGCGCCGACGTCTGGACATCCAGGGGTTTGACCACGTCGACGACTGTACGCTCGCGCCCGTCGCGCCGTGGTTGCGCCTGGCGTTCGGGCTCTGCGCGTTCTTCGCGGCCTTGGGCATTGCGTTGCAGTCACCCCCAATCCTGTTGTCACTCGCGACAATAGCAGTGCTCGCGGCCCTATTCCCGGTTCATCCTTTCGATCTCCTTTACAATCATGGCCTCCGTTTCCTGACCGGCACGCCGTCTCTCCCACGCAGGGGCGCTCCGTCGCGGTTTGCGTGCGGACTCGGCGCTGTCTGGTTGCTACCGGTCGCGTGGGCGTTTTACGCAGGACATGACGTAGTGGGATATGCGCTCGGCGGCACGCTTGCAGCCGTCGCGGCGCTCGTCAGCATGACCGACATCTGCATCCCGTCGCTGGTCTACCGCTCGCTCTTCGGCTTCCCGCAGCGTCGCACGATCGAACCCTGATCGCGCACGTGACGAGATCCACGCCAATCAGAAGCCGGGCGCTCCGCCTGAAACGGCGTTTGCGTTGGCACGTTGGTGTCCGTTGTGGTGTCCGTTCGTGACGATTCAGTTCGACATCCAAGGCTGGAAGTCCGGCAGATCGCGCGAGCCGCCAGAGTGAAACCGACGGCGCGTCGGACTTCCTGATACCTCGAGGGTCGCCTGGAAAGCGTGTGGACGGGTTAAACCGTCTCGCGAGTTCGAATCTCGCCTCATCCGTTCGCACTATTGTCAGCGTTCTGGTCTTCGGACGATGTCAGGATGTGAACGAGGACGTCGCGGAGCCACGTGAGCTCCGCCCGCTTCGAGAGCGTTGCTCCCAGCTCGATTGAGCCATGGTCGCTCCGGATGGCGACGCGGTCCCTGCCGCCGCCAATGACCGCGAAGCCGCCGTACATTCCGTACTTTCCCCGAACGACTTCCACTTCCTCGATCTCGCCGGACGTCATCCTGGTCGTCCTGGTGCCGAGGAGATCGCGCGTGGTCACAACGAGGTCGTCCGGCGAAACGGTCACGTGCTCGCGAAGGATGGCGCTGCGAATCAAAAGCGGCAGGAGAATAACGGGCACCAACAAGAAACCGAACAGCCCCACTACGCCGATTGGCACGTCGGACTCGCCGTAGACCATGAGTTCCAACACGAAGGCCATGAAGCACCCCAGAACGATGATCCGCCGAACCTCCCGCGCGTCGTGGCCGATGGGCGGGATCTCGATCGTGGAGGGAGCCCTGGTGCCGCGGTAGGTGAAAATCGCCCGGGCGGCCCGCGGCTGCGCGGGAGGCCGCATCGACCTGCCCGCGCGCCTTACTGATCTCTGCACAGGCTGGTCGAGCGTGCCGGCCTTGCGTTTCGAGGACCGATCCCGGATACCGAGGTGCGCGAACTTGGCGACATCTTCAGCGAGGCGGCGCGCCGTGTCGTGATCGACCGCCGTGCGAATCGTGATCGCCTTGGTGTTGGCGCCTTCCAACCTGACCGGAAAGACCTCGTAGCGTCCCCCCTTGCCGACGCTTCGTTGCTCACGGGAAATGACCACCCAGTGGGCTTGTGATACGGGATGCCTGGATCTGTAAAAAGGAACGAGCAACCCCCACCAGGTCGTGATGGTGCAGTGCTGCCGGTCGATCACA